>DAIMGK010000095.1:0-18227 GCA_036723985.1 Flexilinea sp. | reverse complement strand
ACAGGGGGGTAAAAGTCCGCCTGGTCATCGATGAGGATAACGCGAAGAAAGACGTCGTCCGCGACCTGCGGGACGGCGGCGTGAACATCATCATCGCCGAATCCAACGGCCTGATGCACGCGAAATACATCATCATCGACAGCGCCGTCGTCATTTCCGGCTCCGCCAACATGACCCTCTCCAGCTTCTCCTATGACAACAATTTCATGATCCGTCTGGAATCTCCGGAAGCCGCGAAGGTGTTCACCGACGAGTTTGAGGAAATGTATCTCGACTGCATCTTCGGCGAAGAAAGCCCCCGCGGGAAAGCCGCCCAGGCCATCAAACTGGAAAACGGGACCGAAATGTATATCCGCTTCTCCCCCGATGACGGCATCGACGACATGATCGAAAGACTGATCTCTGCGGCTGATGACAGCGTCTATATGCTGGCATACTCCTTTGCCTCCCGCGACATCGCCGAACGCCTGCAGAAAGCTGATGATGACGGCCTGGATGTGATCGTTGTCTGTGAAGACAGCAAAGCCTATACCGACGGCGGCGGACAGTGCGGTCCCCTTTCGGAAGCGGGGCTGCAGGTCTATGTCGACGGGTACCCGGACACCCTGATGCATGAAAAAGTCATCATCCTGGATAATTCCGTCGTCATCGCCGGGTCCTATAACTTCACCCGCTCCGCCGATAAACGCAACGATGAACAGATCCTCGTGATCCAGGACCGCGATATTGCCGATCTCTTCCTCGGTGAATTTGACAAGATCCTTGAGGAAGCGAAATAAGGCATCAGGCGGCAGGCGGTAAGACATATCTTTTCCGCGCTGCCTATATGGAATCATAAAGGATATCTAATAACTCTTAGCAGGGCCGCCTGACTCGAAAAGCTGAGTCAGTGGAACCGCCCGGGTACTGAGAAACTGCTGCCGCCGGCTCAGAATTGGGCCGGCAGTTTTTTTGTGCCGCTCCAAAAATTTATACGCAAATCAATTTAACTGCCATCAAAGAGGATCTTTTGATATGATGTCTCTCATGGCGCGTCTCCCGACAAAACCCGACAACAAGCCGGATAATTTTTGGCATGGAAGTTGCACCGCTTTTTCAGTTAAGAAAACTGTTGCAGTGAAAAATCTGAATCAGGACACCGCACGAAGCATCTTGAACCGCCCGGTCCCGGAACAGAGAGGATCGCATGTGCAGGCCTACCGGCAGGTGAACGATTCAGTGTCTGATAGATCACGACGGAAAATTCTGGTGGAGACAGCATTTTCCGACATCAAACGGCCTCTGTGCCAGTGTTTTCGCAGAAAAAAAGGAGAGGGAGAAATGAAACGGATTTTTAAATCATTCCCCATTTGTATTATTCTGATGTTAATGATCTGCAATTATGTATTTGCAGAAACAGGGTCTTTAAACAACAATTTAGGATATACGGTTGAGAATGATACCCTGACTTTTTTTAATGAGCATCCCGGCAGTACCGCAAGTTTGCAGCTCAATAATACCTTTAAAAATCTCGGAAAAAGGACCGACTTCACAAAGGTTCAATTTCAAGACGAAGTGACGGTCATTTACTCGTCCCAGGGAGGAGGGCTTTTTTCGGGGTGGAGCAATGTCACAGAGATCAATCTTACAAACCTCGTATTTGCCAATAACGTCACTTCCATAAGTGGTTTGTTTAAGGGCTGTACAAACCTGACGACGCTGGTATTTGGAGATACCTGGAATACACAAAATATAACAAATATGTCAAATGCGTTCGAAGACTGCGAAAACCTGTCATCCTTAGATCTGAGCGGTTGGAATGCAAGCAATGCAGTACAAATGAATGACATGTTCAGCGGCTGCAGTTCACTGACCAATCTGGTTATTAATGATGGCTGGGTTACTTCCACTGCCGGTGATATCAGCTATATGTTCCATGGCTGCTCCTCTCTGACGTCATTAGACCTGAGCAGCTGGGATACCAGTGGAATTAATATGGACGATGGCTGGGCTTTTTGGGAAATGTTTTCCGGCTGCACCTCACTGGAAACTTTAAATCTGAGCGGATGGGATGTTTCCGGTGCTGAAGATATGACTTACATGTTCAGTGACTGTGAATCCCTGACAACGCTGGATATCAGCGGCTGGGAAGTCTCACAAGATGTGGATATTGACGGAATGTTTTCCGGCTGTTCAGCGCTGGAAGCACTGGATTTCAGCGGCTGGGATACTTCAAACGTTTCAAATTATGACTTTTCAGACTGCAGCGCATTAAAAACCCTGACGCTGGGGCCAAATACACTGGGATCGGATGATTTCTTTGATAATCTGCCTGATTATGATGAGATGTGGTATTACATAGAAAAAGCCCAGGGGATCGAGTCCTCGCTGAATATCGGGGATTATAAATTCGGCGACGATCTTTTCGGAAATTATGACTATCAGCAAATGGGCGGGACCTGGACCACAGATTATTCAGGAGGAGATACCGAAACAATATTTGCCCTGGATATAACGATCGCCGCCCCCGTGGCAAACACTGAGGTGCATACGACAGCAGCCACTTCCACAGAGAATGTCACTTTGAGTGATTTCGCCTGGTCCCCCGCGAGTTTTATAAACGGAAAATTCTCCTACTCCACCGCATATACCGCATCGGTCACAGCCACAGCAGCTTCCGGTTATGCTTTTGATGAAAATATCAGGGTAAGGGTGAACGATGAAGCGGCAAGCGTCACACGGAATAGTAACAAGTCACTGACTGTCAGCTTTACCTTCCCCGAAACCATTTCCAATACCGGGACCTGCGGTACCAACGTGGCCTGGTCGATCACAGATGACACCATCACCTACGTCAAAGGCACAGACAGTGCCGACCCCAAATGGGCCGCGGACTGCGTCGATGTTTTCAGGACGGAACAACCGATAAAAACAGCCGTCATCGGCGAATCAATGGGTGTTAAGGATACCGATGAACTGAGGAATATGTTCTACGAGTGTGAATACATCGAGGAGATGGACCTTTCAAAACTGGTGATCCCGACCTCCGGTGAGCCGTTCAGTATGTATTCCATGTTCGAGAATTGTTACAAACTGGAGACACTGAATTTGAGCGGGTGGAATACTTCCAATGTCAGTTCAATGAGCCGCATGTTTGATTTCTGCAATGCCCTGTCAACTCTGCAATTTGGCGATAATTGGGATACTTCCGGCGTAACGGAAATGTTAGACATGTTCCATGAATGCAAAGCCCTGACGAATCTGGATCTGAGCGGCTGGAATGTGGAAAATGTCGAGTATATGAACAGTATGTTTTCTGAATGTACTGCGATGGAGACTCTCAATCTGAGCGGCTGGGATGTGGAAAATGTAAAACAAATGGTATGGCTGGTTGCCGATTGTGAATCATTGACCACGCTCGACCTGAGCGGCTGGAAGGTCGGAACACTCTACATGTCGGATATGTTCAGCGGCTGTACTAAACTGGAAGCCCTGGATCTCAGCAGCTGGGATACTTCAAACGTAACATCTTATGATTTTTCAGATTGTGCTGCGTTAAAAACCCTGACGCTGGGGCCGGATACGCTGAAGAAATCCGATTTTATTAATACTTTACCGAATTATGCCGGGCCATGGAAATATATCGAAAAAGCTCAGGGCATTGAGTCTTCCCTTGCTGTCGGATCCTATTTTACCGGCACCGGACTCTTTGGAAGTTATGACTATCAGCAAATGGGCGGAACCTGGACCGTGGAAACCAGGCCCGAATCCACCATCACCCTGTCAGGCGTGGACGAAAACAAGCTTGGAGACAGCTCCTACACCTACAACAGCGAGGCAAAAACCTACAGCCTCGTCTACAATATCAGCGACCTGCCCATCACCCTGCCGGAAACCCCCTTGAAGGAAGGCTCAACCTTCATCGGCTGGACGGGTGATAACGGTACAACACCTGAAATCAGCGTTACCCTCCCTGTGGGGTCCGCGGGAATCAAGGTATATACCGCGAATTGGGTAGAAAACCCCGTTATCGCTGCCGGCCCGCAGGATCTGTCTCTGACCTACGGTTACACCTCCGGCAATACGCTCAGCGTCGCCGCGTCGGCGCCGGGCGGCTGTACGCTCAGTTATCAGTGGTATTCCAATACCACGGACAGCACCGAAGGCAGTACCCTCATTCCCGGAGCTTCCGGTTCGGAATATATCATTGAAACCGGAAAATCCGCGGGGTTCGAAGAATACTATTACTGCGTTGTAACGACTGTGATGAACGGAACCCCGACAGCCGCGCAGACGGTCAGCGGTATCGCGGCTGTGACGGTCGCGAAGAAGCAGATCACGCTCGCCGGGACACTGGCAGCGAACAGCAAAACCTACGACGGTACGACGGACGCCACATTTGACACAAGTGGCGTGGTATTTACCGGAAAGCTGGATAGTGATACGCTGGACCTCACAATCACGGGAACTTTCGACAGCCCCGAAATCGGAACGCGGACCGTTACAGTCGATCCCGACAGTTATCAGCTGACAGGAGAAAAAGCCGCGAATTATGAACTCACCAACAAACCCTGGACAAGCTTTACCTCTGTGGAGATCTTCCCGATCCGGATCACCGCTGTGGATGTGACGGATATTGACGCGCCGGTGACAGGCATTGTCCTGGATACGCAGGCAGACACTTCAACAGCCAATGTTACACTGAGCGCTGTCAGCTGGGATCCCGCAGGTGATTCGGCAGGAAAAGCAGTACAATATACAGTTTATACCGCCTCGGTCACGGCTCAGGCTGCCGAACACTATGTTTTTGCTGATACCCTTACTGTCACAGTGAACGGTGAAACGGCAGATGTCACACGGAATTCTGACGGGACACTGACCATAAGCTATACCTTCCCGCAGACAGGACTCGAAACCGGTTTATGCGGATATCCTTCAGAAGGTGTTCCTTCCTTAACATATTTGATCAATGAAGCCGGCGACACCATCAATATATCCAATAATTCCGTGAATACGGAAGCGATACTGGATGATACCTGCGCTGCCGTGATCAAAGACCATCCGGTTATAAAAAAGGTTTATTTCGATGATCCGATCGAAATATGGGGTACGTCTTACTTTGGAAATAATACAGATTATGCCAATGTGGAGGAAATGTACCTCCAAAATGTGAGTTTGAATAATGACGCGGGAACAAGTTTGCAGTCATTTTTCAGCGGATTCAGCTCCCTGAAAAAACTTGACCTGAGCGGCTGGAACACTTCCGGTGTGACAAACATGAATTCCTCGTTCTATAATTGCGGCTCTCTGGAAGAGCTGATCCTCAGCGGATGGAATACTTCTTCTGTCACTAATTCCGGCTCCGCGTTTGACGGATGCAGCAAATTAATGACGCTGACACTGGGACCGGACACTTTGAATCAGAATATCTTCTCCACATTGCCCACAGAGATCTATAACGGGCTTTGGAAGAAGATCAGCCAGCCCGGCGATCTTCCTGATCCTGAAACAAATCCTGTCGGGACGATCCTCAGAGATCACCAGCTCTTCACATCCTATGTCTCCGCTTCAATGCCGGGGACCTGGACCAGAGACTTTACGCAGACCATAACGCTGTCAGGCGTGGATGAGGGTAAACTCGGAGACACCGCGTACGTATATGACAGCACGGAAGAAACATACAACAGGACCTATACCGACGCGGATCTGCCGATCACCCTTCCCACCCCGGAGAAGACCGGTCATACCTTCGCCGGCTGGACAGGAGAAAACGGCACAACACCAGAGACAAGCGTTGTTATCCCGGCGGAATCCACGGGAGATAAAGACTATACGGCAAACTGGGCAGCCAATCCTTCTATCACCGGAGAGCCGCAGGATCTTTCCCTTACTTACGGCTACACCACCGGCAATACGCTCAGCGTCACCGCGGCGGCGCCGGACGGCTGTACGCTCAGCTATCAATGGTATTCCAACACCTCGGACAGCAGCGAAGGCGGTTCTGAGATCAGCGGCGCCGTGTATGACAGCTATACCATTGACCCCGGAAAATCCGCAGGGTTCTCTGAATATTATTACTGTGTTGTGACTGCCGTGAAGAACGGAAATCCGACAGTCGGGACAGCTGTCAGCCGTGCTGCTGCCGTAACAGTCGGAAAGAAACAAATCACGCTCGGCGGAACGCTGACCGCGAACAATAAAACTTACGACACTACGACAGACGCTTCCTTTGATACGAGCGGAGTGATATTTACCGGAAAGCTGGATGAAGATGCCCTGGACCTCTCCCTTGCGGGAACTTTTGAAAGCGCGGGGGTCGGAACCTGGACTGTTACAGTCGACACTGAAAGTTATCAGCTGACTGGAGAAAAAGCCGCGAATTATGAACTCACAAACAAGCCGTGGACAAGCTTCTCATCGGTGGAGATTTTCCCGGTCGGGATCGATGCTGTGGCTGTTACGGATATTAAACCGCCCGCGGCAGGTTCTGTCCTGGATATGCAGGCAAACACTTCAACAGCCAATGTTTCATTGAGCCCTGTCAGCTGGAGTCCCGCCGGTGACGAAGCCGGTAACGCTCTCCGTGATGTTATTTATACCGGGTCGGTCACAGCGCAGGCTGGCGAAAACTATGTATTCACTGACACCGTCACCGCGACGGTGAACGGTAATACGGCAGCCGTCACCCGGATTAATGACAGGACGCTGACCATCAGCTATACTTTCCCGGAAACAAGCGTCGAAACCGGAAGCTGCGGGACTAACATATCCTATATGATCGCGGGTGACACCATAAGGTTTTTCCGGACGGATGAAAGCAGGACCGCTGAATGGAGCAAATCATTCTGCAACCCGAAATTCCAGAATGATCCGAATATAAAAATTGTATGGTTCGACAGTGAAATCGTGATCAAAACGTCTTCAACATTTGCCGACTGCAAATATGTGGAAGAAATGTATCTTCCGAATGTCGTATTGTCCGATAACGCTGTCAGCGGTTCAAATCAGCTGAATTCTAATTTCAGAAACTGCAAAAATCTGAAAGTTCTTGATCTGAGCGGCTGGCAGAATACTTCCGCTGTGACAAAATCATATGCCATGTTCAGCGGATGCGGAAATCTGGAAGAACTGAATATGAGCGGCTGGAATACTTCCGGTTTAAGCGAATCCGGCTCAGGTGATTTCAGAGACATGTTCAGCGCGCTGAGCAGCTTAAAAACCCTGACACTGGGTCCGGATACACAAAATTCAAATATTTTCTCAACGCTGCCCTCTGACGTTTACAACGCACCGTGGAAAAGAATATATCTGTCCGACGGTACGCCTGATCCCGCCGAAACGATCCTGAGAGATCACAAACTCTTCACGGTTTGCGGCTCCAATCCGGAACCCGGGACCTGTTTTGACCCTGCTTCATCGCCGGGGACCTGGACCAGAGAATACACGCAGACCATCACACTGTCCGGCGTAGATGAAGGACATCTCGGCAGCACCGCATATGTATATGACAGCAGCACAGAAACCTACAGCTTTGTCTATACCGATGCGGACCTGCCCGTCACCCTGCCGGAAACCCCGACGAAGGATGGCTATTCTTTTACCGGATGGACGGGCAATAACGGCTCAACACCCGAGATAAGCGTTGTCATCCCGGTGAAGTCCACAGGAGACAAAGCCTATACAGCAAACTGGGAGGAGAATCCTGTCATTACCGGTCAGCCGCAGGATCTGCCCCTTACTTACGGCTACACCACCGGCAATACCCTCAGCGTTACCGCTTCGGCGCCGGGCGGCTGTACGCTGAGCTATCAGTGGTATTCCAATACCTCAGACAGCACAGAAGGCGGTACCGAGATCAGCGGCGCGGAATCTGACAGCTATACCATTGATCCCGGAAAACCGGCAGGATTTTCCGAATATTATTACTGCATCGTGACTTCCGTGAAAAACGGGAATCCGACAGCCGGGACGGCGGTCACACGCGCCGCTGCCGTGACAGTCGGAAAGAAACAGATCACGCTCGAAGGAACACTGACCGCGAATGATAAACCCTACGACGGTACGACGGACGCTTCCTTTGACACAAGCGGTGTGCGATTTACCGGTAAGCTGGATGAAGATGAACTGGGTCTGTCCCTCGCGGGATCTTTTGAAAGCCCCGAGATCGGAACATGGACCGTCACGATCGATCCTGACAGTTATCAGCTGACAGGAGAAAAAGCCGATAATTATGAACTCTCTAACAAACCGTGGACAAGTTTTTCATCAGTACAGATCACGCAGGGCGAGATCCCTGTCGTGGCTGTAACCATTACCCCACCCGCGGCAAATGAGATCCTTGACACAACACCGGACACAACGACTTCCAATATCACATTGAGTTCAGTGAGCTGGAATCCCGAAGGCGGCACGGACGGGAAAGCTTCGTACAACACTGTTTATACCGCGTCGTTTACAGTTACTCCTGCAGAAAAATATAGTTTTCCTGATGGCGTCACTGTGACAGTGAACGGTGAAACAGCAGATACGCAATACATTACACGGAACGCAGACGGGACGCTGACCATCAGCTATCCTTTCCCAAAAACAAGCCTTGAAAGCGGGACCTGCGGAACAAACGTCAAATGGGAGAAAGATGGCGACACCATCAGGTATACCAGGTTAGATCCCAATGACGACTTCACTCACTGGCATTCCCGGGACTGCGGTAAAGCTCTGCTGACAAGCGAAATTAAAAAGGTCTATATCGATGATGAAATGAAGGTTTCCACATATCTGATGGATGCTTTTGCCGGTAATACAAACCTGGAAGAGATGTATCTTTCCAAATTCGTCATGAATCTCAGTGATTTGAATTCCGCGTTCTCAGGATGCAGCTCGCTGCGGAAACTTGATATCAGCGGTATGAGAAATACTTCTGCATTAAAGTCTCTGTATATGACGTTCGCCAATTGCAGCTCCCTGACAGAACTGGACCTGAGCGGCTGGGATACTTCCAACGTGGAGGATATGGAATCCATGTTTGTGGGCTGCTCCAGTCTCAGTAACCTGAAGCTTCACGAAAAATGGGTCACTCCCGCGCTTACAAAACGAATCGATAGTATGTTCGCCGGGTGCAGTTCCCTGACAGACAGCTCCCTGGCTGCTCTTTATCTGAACACCTGGGATACTTCCAATGTCAAATATATGGAGAATGTGTTCAAGGGATGCAGCCGGCTGACTGATCTCAGTGATATCAGCAATTGGAAAACTGCCAGCGTACTGCGGTTTTCTTCCATGTTTGAAGGATGCAGCGGACTGCAGACGCTGAATCTGAACAGCTGGAATACCGCAAGTGCCCAAACACTCGCTTACATGTTCTCCGGATGCAGCGGACTGCAGACACTGGATCTGAGCAGATGGCATACTGACAACGTGACAAACACGACATTCATGTTCAATGGATGCACGTCCCTGTCATCGCTGGATGTAAGCAGCTGGAATACTTCCAAAATAACAACGATAGTGCAAATGTTCGAGAATTGTTCTTCCCTGACAGAACTGGATCTCAGCGGATGGAATACTCCCGTTATGTCTGAATATGGAAAAGCGTTTTCCGGCAGCGGGATCAGAACGCTGACGCTGGGAAAAAATACATTCGCGAAAAGCATTTATGATTATATTTCTTCCCCGCATTACTTAACCGGAAAATGGGTTTATATCGCACAGGGAGCGGATGCCTCTGACCCGCTGCCCCTTGGAACGATCCGGACAGGCATCGATTTCCTGAATCAAAATGGGTATAACTATACAAAAATGGCAGGGACCTGGACCGTGGATTTTTATACCATCACGCTGAAGAATGTGGATCAGGATAAACTCGGCGACGATACTTATACCTATGACAGTTCGGCAAGAACCTACTCCAAAGGATATATCGAAAAAACGCTGCCCATCACCCTGCCGGAAAGCCCGGTGAAAAGCAGCTGGGTCTTTGCCGGCTGGACCGGTACAGACGTGAGCGAAGCCACGAAGACCGTGACCATCCCGACGGGTTCCACAGAGGACAGGGAATACACGGCCCAATGGGTAAAGATCACTGTCATAAGCGGACCGGAAGACCTGGAGCTGACTTACGGGTACACGGACGGCAATACTCTCACCGTCACCGCGGAGGAGACAGCCGGGCATACCCTCAGTTATCAGTGGTATCGGGCGGTATCCGCCGATACGACCGAAGGCGGTACGCCCATCACGGGAGAAACAGGTCCGTCTTATACCATTCCCACCGGAAAAGAAACAGGAACCACGGAATATTATTACTGCGTCGTGACTTCCGCACGGTCCGGGATAAGCCAAACCGCGGAAACCGTCAGCCGCATTGCCACTGTAACGGTCATTAACGCGGATATGGATGTCAGTGCCGTGGGCGTGGATACGGTCTACGACGGCAATTCCTACAGCATTCTGGTGACCGTCACGGAACCGGATACCGGTTACACCATAAAATACGGCTCGGAGGAAGGGAGCTATTCCTCGGATACCAACCCGTCCTTTACCGATGTTTGTGAGGTAACAGTATATTATCAGGTAACAGCGGAGAATTACAACACCTTTACCGGCAGTGCGGTCGTGAAGATCACGCCCGCTGCCATCACCATCTCGGCAGACGACAAGGAAAAGGATTATGATAACGATCCGTCGACTGATCCGCTTCTGACCGCGGTAGTAAAGTATAAACCTGAAAAGGGTGTTGATCCGGTTTACACTCTGAGCCGCGAACCGGGCCAGAATATCGGTGTATACGTGATCAAAGTCACCGCGGAAGCAGCCGCGAACCCGAATTACACAATAACAACGGAAAACGGCGTCTTCGAGATCAAAAACATCCTGATCGACATTTCCGGCTCGAAGACATGGGATGACGGGAATAACCGGGACGGCAAGCGTCCGGAGAGCGTTACCATAAACCTGCTGGCAAACGGCAGGAATACAAAAGAACAGACTGTCACACCGGACACGGGCGGAAATTGGAATTTTGAATTCACAGATCTTCCGAAATATGACAATGCCAGTGCCGCCATCCTCTACACTGTCGAAGAGGTTCCGGTGAGCGATTATACAACTGTGGTCACAGGTGACGCTCAGAGCGGCTTTACGGTAACGAACACGCATGTACCGGAAACCACCGAAGCGACTGTGAAAAAATTCTGGGATGACGCGGATGATCAGGATGGCAAGCGGAATGGTGTTTCCGCTGAAATGCAGCTCTGGAAGACAGTCGGCAGCGGTATCGCCGAACCGGTGGGTACGCCGGTGAAGGTGGACGCCACGGACAGCTGGAGTAATGTCTGGAGTGATCTGCCGGTCTATGAAAACGGTACAGCGATCAGCTACAGCGTGAGTGAGATCCTGACCACAGCCAACGGCTATACCACAGACGGTTCCGAGCCGAAGGACATCCCGAACGGCGGGACCGTGACCATAACGAACACACATGCAACGGAAACAACGAGCATCACGGTCAGCAAAGTCTGGAATGACGGAAATGATCAGGACGGCAGACGGAAGAATGTTTCCGCAGAAATACAGCTGTGGAAGACTGTCGAAGGCGGTTCTGCCGAAAAAGTTGGTAAACCGGTATTGGTGGGGACCACGGACGGCTGGACCAAGCTCTGGAGCGGACTGCCGGTCTATGAAGGCGGAAAAGCGATCAGCTACAGCGTGAAAGAGACCCTGACCGAAGCCAACGGTTATACCTCAGACGGTACTTCAGGCATAACGATCCAAAACGACGGGACCGGGATCATTACCAACAGCTGGGAACCGGAAACGACAAGCATCACGGTCAAAAAAGTCTGGGATGACCAAAATGACCGGGACGGCAAACGCAGCGGTGTCACGGCATCCCTGCAGCTCTATAAGACCGTGGGCGAGATCACCACAGCCGTGGGCAAAGCGATACCGATTGGGACTGATGAGAATATCAGCCAGATATGGATGAATCTGCCGGTCTATGAAAGCGGAAAAGAGATCAGCTACAGCGTGAAAGAGACCCTGACCGAAGCCAACGGCTATACCTCAGACGGTATTTCAGGCATAACGATCCCGAACGGCGGGACCGATACCATTACCAACACGTACACCCCGGAAACCGTCGAAGCGGCGGTGAAGAAAATCTGGGATGACGCGGATGATCAGGATGGCAAACGTCCTGCCAGTCTGACCGTGACGCTGTCCAATGGTGATGAAGTGACCCTGAGCGAGAGCAATAACTGGACCGCGTCTGTCAGCGGCCTGCCGAAATATGAAAATCACGGGACCGAGATCACATATACATGGACGGAAGGTACTCCGCCGGCCGGTTATCAAAAGACCGGAGAGTCCGTAACCGGTAATTTGACAACCCTGACCAACAGCCATACACCGGAAACCACCGAAGCAACTGTGACGAAGATCTGGGATGACGCGGATAACCGGGATGGCAAACGTCCTGACAGTCTGTCCATGAAGCTGTCGACCGGTGATATTGTTCTTCTGACCGCCATCAACAGATGGACCGGAACTGTTACCGGTCTGCCGAAGTACGAAGCCGGCACAGAAATACAATACACATGGACGGAAGGCACAATGCCGGAAGGTTATACAATGACGGATACCGTTGTCAGCGGTACTGTCACAACCATAACCAACAGCTATGAGCCGCAGGTGATGAATGTCAGCGTAAAGAAAGTCTGGGATGACGATGATGACCGGGACGGCATCCGCCCGGCATCCCTTGACGTGACCCTTTCCGACGGAACCGTCGTTACCCTGAATGAAGTGAACGGCTGGACAACCACGGTCAGGAATCTGCCGGTCTACGAGGATGGCCGGAAGATCGAATACAGCTGGAACGAAAACGAAGTTCCGGAGGGCTACGAACTGACCGGGAAATCTGTCAGCGGTACACTGACCACCCTGACCGACAGCCATGCTCCGGAAACTACCGAAGCGGCTGTGAGGATCGTCTGGAATGACGCGGATGACCGGGACGGCAAACGGCCGGAAAGCCTGACCATGATACTTTCCAACGGTATGGAAATCGTTCTGACCGCTGCCGGCAACTGGACAGGAACTGTTACCGGTCTGCCGAAATATGATGCCGGCATAGAAATAGAATACACCTGGACGGCAGGTACACTGCCGAAAGGTTATGAAGTGACGGAAACCGCAGTCAGCGGCACGCTCACATCCCTGACCATCGGCTATACTCCGGAGACTGTTGAGGTGTCGGTGAAGAAGGTCTGGGATGACGATAATAACCGGGATGGCATCCGCCCGGATTCACTGACCGTGACGCTGTCCAATGGTGATGAAGTGACCCTGAGCGAGAGCAATAACTGGACCGCGTCTGTCAGCGGCCTGCCGAAATATGAAAATCACGGCATGGAAATCGAATACACATGGACGGAAGGTACACTGCCGGAAGGGTATGAAAAGACCGGAGAGTTTGTAACCGGTTCTTTGACCACCCTGACCAACAGCCATACACCGGAAATCACCGAAGCAACTGTGACGAAGATCTGGGATGATGCGGATGACCGGGATGGCAAACGTCCCGACAGCCTGATCATGACACTTTCCAACGGCATGGAAATCGTTCTGACCGCTGAAAACAACTGGACCGGAACTGTTACCGATCTGCCGAAATATGATGCCGGCATGGAAATCGAATACACATGGACCGAAGGCACACTGCCGGAAGGGTACGAACTGACAGAGACCACAGTCAACGGTACTGTCACGACCATGACCAACAGCTATGAGCCGGAAGTGACGAGTGCCAGCGTAAAGAAAGTCTGGAAAGACGATGATGACCGGGACGGCATCCGCCCGGCGATGCTTGGCGTGACACTTTCCGACGGAACAGTCGTTACCCTGTCGGAAGCGAACGGCTGGACAACCACGGTCAGGAATCTGCCGGTCTACGAGGATGGCCGGAAGATCGAATACAGCTGGAGCGAAAACGAAATTCCTGAAGGCTATTCACTGACCGGAATATCTGTAACCGGTACTTTGACCACCCTGACGGACACGCATGAAGCGGAGCAGACGGAAGTGACCGCCGTCAAGGTCTGGGATGACGATAATGACCGGGACGGGATCCGTCCGGCCAGCGTAACGATCAACCTGCTGGCTGACGGCACGAATATCCGCAGTATGACCGCCGGCGCGGAAAGCGGCTGGAAAGCTGTCTTCAGCGGCCTGCCGAAATACCGTGACCGCGGTCATGAAATTGTATACACCGTCAGCGAAAACGCGGTGGAAGGATACGAGACGGAGATCAATGGCTTCACCGTTACCAACACACATACACCGGGACCCGGAGAAATGATCGTCACTGCCGACGATGTGGACGTTACGTACGACGGACAGCCGCATGGCATTACCGTAAGGGTATCAGGCCCGTCGGACTATACCATCCGGTACGGCACGGTTGAAGGAGTATACGACCTGACGGATTGCCCGACGATCACGGATGCGGATGACAAACCGTTTATCATTTACTATCAGGTGACAGCCGAAGGCTATGAACCCGTCTCCGGGTCCGCGTCGGTAACGATCGCCAGAGCGAGAGTGACTGTAACTGCCGATGACAAGATAAAGGTCGTCAATACACCCGATCCGGTTTTGACCTGGACAGCCGAAGGACTGGTGAACGGCGATGATCCATCCGTCCTGTCTGTGACGATTTCCCGTGAAACGGGCGAGGATGTGGGTGAATACGTCATCACCCCGAAAGGACTCGTTGTCCAGGGCAACTATATCGTGATCTATGTTACAGGGAAACTGACGATCACGGATTTGCAGCCGAAACCGCTCAGCGATGATACCATCAGGCTTGTCCTGATCCCGGTGGAATATGAATATGACGGAACGGAAAAGACAGTAGATTATTATGTGTATGACTCGGAATTTGATTATCAGCTTGTGGAAGGCGAGGATTATGTACTGGTCGAATCGCAGTCTGTGCTCACAGCCACGGATCCCGGGACTTATATTGTGACAGTAACCGCGGATAATGTGTCGGGGAACACAAATTCCGCTGCGAAATCACCCGCCGGCATCAGATATTACGGTACCCGTTCAGCGGCCTGGAGGATCGTAAGATCCGGCGGTTCACACTCTCTCTTCCCGATCTTCTGCGAAGACTGCCTGCTGCCGAACACCGGTTTCTCCTCTGCCGGTTCTGTGGAACCGGTGAAAGGTAAGCGTGTTCCGGTCTGGGACACCACCGGCATCAGCATTCAGATCCCGCGCTTTAACCTGGAAACCGATCTGGTCATGCTGCCCATGTCCGGGAACACCTGGCCGGTGGATCAGCTGGAAGATAAGGCCGGCCTGCTGGAAGGCAGCGATCTGCCCGGTATGGGATACAGCCTCATTGCCGGCCATAATACCCTTACCAATTCGGAATACGGCCCCTTTGACCGCCTTTATGAGATGGTAAACAATGACGCGGTCTTCGTCCGCACGGATCGGAATGAACTGCTTCGCTATCGGGTATATGCCAATGAACTGATCACACCGGACGATTTCGTTACGCTGCAGACTGTCGCGGAACAGGAACCCGGTTCCCTGGTCCTGATCACCTGTGAAAACGAATCCGAAGACGGCCAGTATCTCAACCGCCGTGTCGTCTTCGCCAAGCCTGTCCGCTAAAAAACATCTTTCCCCTTCGGGATCTGTACCCGAAGGGGACTGTCCCCTTGGAGCATGATCCCGACCCGGAAGACCGCACACCGCAGCTTCCGGGTCGGTAGGGACCAACACCAAAGTTGACTTTACGCCCAGCCTGTCTGCCAGACTTCTTTATCAGGCTCACGCTCCAAGGGTAAAGCGCGAGCCAACTCCGTAATATACGGACTTCGTCCGGTTTGGATTCGGAGTTGGAGCTTCACCCCTTCGGATACAGCCCGCGAGTTTGACCCGTGAGCCCCCGCATCATTTTATTCTGTCACGGGCGGAGCGCAGCAGCGCTTCCGCCTCGTTCAGCTTTTTCGCCTCTTCCTCAATATCGGGATCAGATCCGTCAAAAGCCTCATCTGCCTCATCAGCTTCATCCGCTTCGTATTCGGCAAGGTCCTGCTCGCCGCGGAGGTCCTCATTTTCCAGGCCCTTTCTCGCCCGTTCCATGAGTTTATTCGCTTCAGCCGCCTTTTTATTGGCGATCCGACGGCTGTCTTCCTTCCCCCGTTTTTCATCCCTCATATCCATCAGATAACCGATGCCGAGACCTGCCACCATTCCCACCATTAACGTTACATGTCCGTCGGTATGAAAAATCAGCGGTACTAAAAACCCCAGCAATATTCCCGCTATACAACAATAGATCAGTTTCTTACTGCCCATATTTCACCTCACGATCCAAAATCAGGGCAGCGGCTCGCCCGAGGCACAGCCGAGGCCCGGGATCCGTATAAATATCTTCCATTGTCAAATTTACGCGCCTTGCGAAGCGTAACATCCTGCCCGCAGGACCCATTACCGGGAAAACTCCTGCCGCGGGTACGATCCGGATCCTGTTATCTATTTTATCAAAAAATTTTTTTTCAATAAGATCCGTGTGAAATTATCCCACCCCACCGGCCGCCGCCGGATAGAAATGATAAGCTGCCTTCCCGGGGGACGAAACGCGGGAATCACGGAACCGCCGTTCCCTCTGCAAGCATTCCGGGACGGAATTGTAACCAATTTTATCAAAATAAATTTTTCCCCTTGACTTTTTAGAATTTATTTGCTACAATAATATATAGAAATTAATTACTATCACTGAATCAGCGGATTCGGAAAGGAGAAATTCATGGGCGGCTTCTATCAGAGCAAGAGAGATCAGAAATATCAGGCTGAATTGTCTGAGATGTTTTCCGATGTCCGGCCTCCGATCGAACAGCAGACTGAATCCGCCGATGAATTCACACTGGATCCCATCGGGTTCGAAGAAATGACTGAAAGCCTCTGCCGTGACACGGATGTGCTCTTCGCCATGGCCTCGACCCGCCACCGCCTTTCCGAAGCCTTTCTGGTCACCACCGGAAACCTGGAAAAACTGATCCGCCGGCTCGCCAGCTGCTGCCTGACCAAAGCCGCCCTGGAAGCCGCCGGCCGCACCTTCCCGAATCTCGAAGGTCTGGATATCCGTCAGCTCTACTGTCTGGGTTCCTTCAACTTCCGCAAATGCCACGCGTCGATCCAGGACGGCATATCCCGGATGCAAAGGTTCAACATGGATATGATGAACATGGAATGCAAATGGTTCACTACCCTCCAGCGGCTGAAAGCCACCGAAGAAAAAATCACCCTGATCCGGGAAGGAAAGATCAGCATCGACAGCCTGATCAAACGGGACGGATTCTGTAAAGACAATTCCTCCTCCCCACGGGAAACCAGCGGCCGCCATACAGAATTCGGAAAGGCGGATTCTTTTCCGATCCTGCGCTCCGCTTTGGAAGATGAGATTCCCGGCGCTGCCCTCGGTATAGGAACATCCCGGGAACCGAAAACCAATTGGAATATCGGCGGCGGCAGGATCATCAGACGGCCGTCTCCCGCGCAGCTCAGAAAGGAGATCGAAAGGTCCCGGAAGAGAAAGGAAGCCGAAGCGAAAGCCCGGGAGAAGGCCGAAGCCGAGGAACGGTCACAGGAAGTGGTCCGGGAAGCGGTCTCAGCGGTGATGGCTCACAATACAGCCGAAACACCGATGGAGAAATTCAAAGCCGAATCCCAAAAAAGCGCGGTCCGGAAATGGGCTGAGATCTGGGAGAAATACCCTCCGGGTGAACTTCCCCCCGCTGCCGCTCCCGCCCGGCAGAAACCGGGGAAAAAGAAGAAGAAAAGGTAGCCGGTGGTTGGTGGTTGATAGTTGGCAGTTCATAGTTGGTATACATAACAGAAAAAAGAATTTCAGCCGAAATCCTCCCATTTCGGCTATCTGCCATTAAGTCGCTGCCCTGTGGGACAGGGGGACGGTTCACATGTGGGACTGGGGGACGGTTCACGTGTGTCCCGGAATCGGGACACACGCGAAATGTCCCCTCTGTCCCAAGCCAGTGAGTATATCTACCGCCGAATGATCATATCACAGCATCCTCGGTGATCGGTGTAAGATAAACCGCGTTTACGAATTTATAGCCGGTGTGGGACAGGGGGACATTTCACGTGTGTCCCGGATTCGGGACACACGCGAAATGTCCCCTCTGTCCCAAGCCAGTGAGTATATCTACCGC
>DAIMGK010000094.1:0-18301 GCA_036723985.1 Flexilinea sp. | reverse complement strand
ATTTAAGACGGCTTTTTTGTCTCTTCTTTCCTTTAATCAGCGTTTCCTTAGAAATCCGGGTCCAAAGTGAACCTGCGCAGTTTTGACCAGTCCGGATATTCCGATCACCTTCAAATCTTTACTACAGGAGATACTCACAAAAAGAATGAAAGGCCGAAGAAATTTTACCTGAGACCGATCTCTTCCCGCTCACAAAGCATGTAGAATTCCCTGGCAATGAAGTCCCTGACTTTATAACGATCCCTCTCCGTACAGACGTATATGATACGGACAATGATCGTTCTTTCGTTTCCGAGTTTGGAAGTGCCGTCGATCACTTTTACAAGACCTTCATAGGCCGGTCCGCTTAGGATCAGGTCGGACTTTTGACCGATCAGCGGAAGCTCGCGGTTAAGGAATTCCTCGATCTCCATCAGGGATTTCCGCGTTACGAGACTGATCTCTGCTCTGAAGGTGGAATTGTGGATGGATTTGTTCAATACACTGCGTATATCACTGTTATTAATAAATCTGATATTGCCGCCTGAGCATTTAAACCTCGTTGAACGAACACCGATCTCCAGAACTTTTCCGCGGAAATCGTTGATCTCCACAATATCGCCAACCTGAAACTGCCGTTCAAATACGATCAGAACACCTGCAAGAATATCCGCAACCATCCCCTGGGCACCGATCGACAATGCCAGAGATGTAGCGCCTAAAGAGGCGAAGTATGTACTCATTGACAATCCGACATAACCGAATATATAATACAGCATGTTCAGGATCGCCATATATTGTATGAGACTGTAAAGCATCCGGCATATAGTCTCTCCACCTCTTCCGGTAAACCCTGCGATCATTGACAAAATACCGTTGCAGATCACTACTGCAAGTATCCCGAGGATCAAAATGATCACGGTCGCGCAGAAGGAAAAAAGGTTGACGCCCCGCATCCAGTTCCCGTACATTATGAATCTGAGAAGTGAACTGTCCCCGTATATTTTTGTAAAAGCCAGTAAAGGCAGTATGACCAGAAGGACCATATCAATTTTCAAAATCGTTCCCGCCTGGTTTTCAGGTGTTTTATCTGTCCATCTGGTGTCGCTTCTGTTTTTGCTGATAAGCAATTCCGAATAATCAGGAGGATCCGTATTTTCCAATTGCTCCAAAGCATTCCTTTCCTGCTGATTATCACCATTTGTCAATGCCTCGAAAGTCTCTTCTTTATAATCTTTCAGACAGAACCAGCCAAGGATCTGGGCTGTTATGATATAACATAACAGAACCGAAAAAGCCATCGGAAGTGTATTGCTGAACAATACGGAACTCCGGATAACATAGAAGAAATCCAGGGCTATCTGTTGTTTTATCATTGTCACATAACTGTCGACTCCGTTGAAAGTGGTGAAATCCGTATATCCCTCCTGCAGACTCCTCTCGGGCAGCCCGTAATCCAGGATCGTTTTTCCGACCATTGTTCTGTCACCGGCGTAGAGGATCTCTCCCGTATCCTGATCCGCGTAAAAATACAGGCGCTTTTCTCCATCGAGGAAGTGAAACTGTCCGATGATATCAGCCACATCTGTCAATATCACGCGGGGACTGATGGCCATGAGCAGGGCACCGTATTCCGTCTCTCCGGACCCTGTCCGAAATGGGACCCTGACACCGATAAACTGCCTTTCAAGTTCCGTAACGGGATCAAAGGAAAAATCATGAATAATATAAGGTATTCCCTTGAGAAGCCTGCGGAAATCCGCGGAGTTTTCACCAAGCCCTTTATCCATCGTGAATCCGATGTAATCCGCACTGCAGGCGATTTCTTTTCCCTTCGGATCAAAAAGCATGATGTAATCAATATCAAACAGGTCACAGAATTCCTGCAGATCTTCCCGGCTTCCTTTCTCAGGATCCTGTGCGATCAGAGAAGCGATACGTTCACCATGATCAACATACCATTGATCTTCTTTCTGTTTTTCTTCTGTGATCCGATCAGACACGGAATTCCCCACATATGCGAACAGATCACTTATTCCCTGTGCCCCGATGATACTTTCTTCATGCAGCGCATCCATTGTCTGCAGGACAGCTGTACTGACAAATATGATCAAAGCACCGGTGAGCCCTGACATTGCGAGTTTTCTGCGTAATTTCTTCGGTTGGTACTGATCGATCTGCTGCTTTGTCAGCGGGTGAGAACTGCTGTATTTGATGACTGAAAAGAAATAGGCTATGGTCGCTACAAAAATCAGCAGTGCCGATACCTCTGCCAATCCGATATGGAATAAACAGCGCAGTATAAGTTGGCGGAGCGGTGTCAGATAGAGCAATACCGATGAACGGTTATCAAGGAGCGAATATGTACAAAGCCATTGTGATCCGGCTGTTCTGACGGTCTGAGGCCGGTCTTTGATAAGTTTTGAGACGAGCTCCGGCTCAAATGATGCCTCGGTACCTGAAGAAGATGCTGTATCCCGGATGAGAGACTGCTGTTGATCTCCGGATGAGGCAAGGATCAGTACACCGTCCAGGGTTTGTTTCGCCATCTTCTGAAAATCCTCGTCATTCAGATAGCTGTGATCTCTTTCAATTTCAAAAGAGATCTGAACATCTTCATCCGCGGCCGGAAAATCAGCCCCGGTCATAGTCATAAAGCGGAGATTCTTTTCCTGATGGTTTTCAAAAGATGTTTTTGAAGCATCCTGTATGCTGTCCAAATACCGGATCATTTCAGCTACAAAATCAAGCTTCATCTGATTCTGATCCTGCATTTTGCGCAGTTGTCTTGAATAATCCATCCGATAAAGGATGATCCCGGAAAGCAGAAGAAGCAGCCCCATCAAAGTGAAGGCTGCTATCTCCCTGCCTCTGATTTGTTTTTCGTTCATCGGCTTTCTCTTTACTCAATAACTATATTCTTATAAGCGACATGGTGTGATGAAGCAGATCAGGATTTTTCCGGTTTAATATCTCTGCGCATCATCCAGAATAAGAAACTGATCCCAAAAAGGTAAATCAGGAAAGCAAAAAAGAATGTAAAGTTATAAAATGAAGGTGCATAGTTTGCGGGTAATTCCGGATTACTGTTTCCGATCCACGGGCGGAAATAAAAACTGACCGCAGCAATATATATCACAGCAGCATATAAGAATGTAAATACAAAAAACGAAATAATGAAGGGGAATGAGAAGTGATCCTTTATGTTTTTGTTCGCTTTTTCTGTCAGTTTCTCATATTCCCTTAGTTCCGCATGGCTGCGGAAAGCTGTTCCGCTCAGTCGGGTCAGCGATCTGTTATTCGGGTTATTTTTCCATCTTACCTCTGAAAGAGAGGTCAGTTTAAAAGCGTTCAGCTCTTCAGTTCCGGTCAGGTGGGGGCCAACACACATATCGATGTAATTACCCTGCTGACACAGAGAAACTGACGCACCCTCCGGAAGATCACTGATTTGTTCCGCTTTGCAGCTTTCGTTCCGTTCCATCATGATCTGCAGCGCTTCATCTTTGGTTTTCTGAAATACCCGCAAAGGCAGATTTTCCTGAACGATTTTCTGCATTTCCTTTTCAATATCAGGAAGGTCCTCATCCGTCAGATTGATATCTCCGAAGTCAAAGTCATATCGGAAACCGCTTTCCGTTGCTGTACCGCGGGCTAGTTGAACTTCCGGGTAAAGACGTTTTACCGCCTGAGCCATCACGTGGGCTGCGGTGCTGCGCAGAACATCCAGTTCCTCTTCCACCGGACATTCCGCCGTACGATCGTCGTTGCAGATAATTTTCATCTTTCAATCTCCTCTTTTTTATATCCTGAAAAATCTGAAATTATTCCATTTCAAAATTCAGCCGAATGCTTTCTTCAGAAAAACGAATCTCTTTTCGATGTTTGACCGTGCGATTTTCGATTTGATCGCAATGTCATATCCGTGGAAAGTGCCGGTCGTCTCGTTGATCTCCACTTCTGCCCCGGCCGCTTCCAGCTTTTTCCCGTACTGGATCCCTTCGTCATGCAAAATATCAAATTCCGCGGTTTCGATGTAGGTATCGGGGATATTTTTCGGAAGATGCTGCTGCATCGGCATAAGGTCTTTGATCTCTGAAGGCTGCAGATCCCGAAAATAGTACTGCATCATGCGTTTGTGATTTTTCAGATTCCACATCGGCGCTTCCGCATTTTTCCTCATGGAATCCCGCTCCGGATCGTAGTCTGTCAGGGGGTATACAAGCATTTGCAGACAGGGTTTGATCAGACCTTCCTTCTCATATTGATTGCTGATCGACGCCGCGAGAAAAGCTCCCGCGCTGTCTCCGGTTACACCGATCCTGCCGGGAATAATGCCGAACTGTTCCGTGTTTGAGCTGATATACCTGTATAATGCCAGGATGTCATGCCATGCGGCGGGCCAGGGATGGTCCGGCAGTACACGGTAATCAGGGAAGAAGACCCTGCATCCTGCCTTTACCGCATAAGCAGCCGCCAGATGATAATGGTAAGAAGTGGCCCTGAAACTGAACGCACCCCCATGGATGAAGACCAATGCGGGCATCTTTTCCGTTATATTCCGGGGCTCAAAAATATCCGTTCGCAGATCATTGCCGTTATAACCCTTTATCGTCACTGTCCTTTTGGAAACCTTCGGTGTTATTTTTGCCAAACGGTACATGATGCTGTGCGAAAGTTTGTCGCAGTAAATAAAAGCCTTGTTGTAAGGTATCTTTATTGCGAATTTTTTCAGCTCAGGATCGACAAGATTTTTGTAATTCATCAATGATCCCCGGATTCAGGAGGAATGAGGGACCGGCAGCTGGATCCCCGGCAGCCGGGTGGGCTCTGCTTCGCCGACGGTATAGCTGATTCCTTCTTCATCCAATACCTGCAGAAATGCATAAAGATACTTTTTATCTGCCGTAAATTGCTCAAATGAAATGAAGAATTTATCCGGCAGAGAATTTATTTCCAGCATCAGATGTCCATCCGTTATGGAATAAACAGATTCTATATATTCCGCCAAACCGCCCCAGGAAAGATTTCCTACATAACTGACTGTGAATGTATCGCTGACGCCTCTCTGCAGCAGGCTGTGGGATAATGCGTATTCAACCTTGTCCCGGAAAGTCTTCCGTTCGTCAATTCCGTCACGGAGTTCAATCAGTTTTTTGTATTCCTGAACACTTAATTCAGGCTGCATCTGCAGATACATGCTGCCGCGTGCTGTGGTACTCAGCTTTTCAATGCTCCAGTCTGCCATATCAGGAGTATATTTCACATGAAGCATGCGTACAAGGTCTCTGTATGTATAAGGGCAACCGACATCATTTCTGTAATTGCAGATGATCTTTCCTGATATCTGGGCAGCTTCAGGATTATCCCGGTAAACCCTGCTCAGAGCTTTAAACATCATCGCGCAAAGGATCGAATTGGGACTTCCGTCATTTTCTTTGGCATATTTTATCAAATCTGTGCTGCCGATCTCGATCGGATAAAAAACCGTACCTGCAGAAGGATCACGGAAATAAGTCATATATTCATCCATGGGGATATATGAATTTCCGCCCCTGTATCCACCCATAGGTTTATCATCTGATAATTTCTCCGCATCCGGATATGCGATTTCCTGCGCGTACACAGGATCATCCGGTTTAACGATTCCCTCCGAATTGATTACGGTATGATAACGGTCTGTGAAATACTGCCATAAAGTTGCCTGGATCCAGGGCATGGCCCCGCAGCCTCCGCAGAAGTTATGTGCAAAATTAAAATACACATCTTTTTCTCTGTATGTCACACAGAAATACAGGCCGTTTGTTTCAGCACTGCCAAGGACGACAGGCTGATCCGTTTCCTCTTTTACAATGATCGGCATCCCGGTATTTTCAAGTATAAAAGCATCTTTACTGTCTATCCGGACTGTTTTCGCAAAATACCAGAACCGCCGGAATGCTCTTTCGGCTGCCCGACGGAGCAGTTCACCGTCAATCGGTTCATTCAGCCGAACTTTAACTTTGACCGTATAAGCGATCGCGGGGGTCACTTCATAAAGAAGATAGCTGTCAAATTCGTGTTTCATAATCAATTCTTTTCTTCGCGGGCTTTTTGTTCGGCTTCAATACGGGCTCTGGCTTCTTCCACAGATTCTCCATCCTTTGTCAGGAAAGCACCGACAAATTTGTCTACTGCTTTGTTGAAGCCGGCGACCACTTCATTTTCAACAGCTTTATAGGTGTTCACGACCTTATCTTCAACTTTTTTATAACCATCTGTGACTGATTCTTCGACAGTCTTATAGCCTTCTGTCACAGCATTTTCAACGGTCTCATATCCGCTGACAGCACTGTTTTCAATTTTCTTATAAACATCTTTCGTTCCTTCAACGATGTTTTCACTGATCTCATTGGCTTTTTGTTCCAAAGATTTTAAATCCTGACCGTTCATGTTTTCACTTCCTTTTTTGCAAGTTAATTTCCGCGTTTTTGTATAAGAACAGACTCCACAGGCCCGAAATTGAGCCGGCATAGTCTGTCCTCTATAACGCTTTATTATCGAATTTCCCGTTTGACATTTCTAATGTCATGTGGTATATTGAAATTATAACTACACATTGTCGTTAAAGCAACAGTCAGTTTTTAAATATTTGATTTTTAACAGACATTAAGGGATATTTTGTAGTTAATTTAAGAGGAAAAAATGACAGAAAAGCATGATAATCGGCGGGTAACCATGACCAAACTTCTGTTGAAAAACGCTTTGCTGGAGCTTTTGGAGCATAAGGAGTTATCTGGCATTTCGGTAACAGCTATTTGTAAAACTGCAGATGTCCACCGATCAACATTTTATAAATATTATGATTCACCGTCTGATCTCCTCAGAGAAATAGAACAGGATTACCTGGACCATATCCCGGTTCCTCCTCAAACTGTAGATCATCATAATCAGGAATCACTTCTTTCAGCTAACACGGGTTTTTTTGACTATGTAAAGGAGAACGGGAAATCCTTTCGTATTCTATTTGGACAGTCGGAAGATAACGGTTTTGCTTCAAGGATGGTAGATTTTATCTGTTCCGGCTTTATTCCTGTCGGAGAACAGCCGGATGAACAGACAGCCCGTTTTGTTCGCCTTTATATTGCTAACGGGACTGTCGGAATGCTTCGTGAATGGATCAATGCTGATTTCCCTGTAAGCACCCGGAAAATTGCGGAAATGATGTACTATCTCTCAAGGAAACTCATTTCATAACAGATCAATGTAAGATGTTTGGCAGAATTAATAACAGTCAAAATAAAAACCAGCAGCCGATTCCCAGGGATAAGAATGTTCAAAAGGAAGCTGAACTTGAGGAAGCAGGTCTGTTGATGAAAAGAATTATCAGGCATGGATCATGGCCCCGCATGCTCAGTTCTGGTCCCCGTATTTTGGAAATCAGGAAATTGATTTGGATGATGACCTCAGCGCTATGCAGAAATTCGCGGTCAATGAGGGCCTTATCTGTATGAAAGCCATGCCGGATTACGGGCTGTTGGGATTCAAATGCTATCCTTCCGAATCGGGCTTTGCTGTACAGATGCGTCTGGGCGGACATGACCCGCAGGGGCAGAAGCATGATTACTACAGTTATATTTTTGTGGACACCAATGATTCCGGTGAGATCACCCGCTGGGAGACCCATGTGAGCCCGGAATACAATGACTTCCTGGACTTTGTCATGGGCATTCACGGTCCTTTCAAAGACGGATTAGAAACCTACAACGCTGCGGCTGAAAAAATAATGAAGGAAGGCTGATCCGAATAGCTGAAGATTATGTGAATACCTGAGGTAAAAGCGGAATGGGAAAGATGATTTTTCACAGGTCAGATTCCCGTTCCGCTCACAGAAAAATTATTTTTACTATAAGACCTCAGTTTGTATTTGCCCTCCGCGTGCAAGATGGTATGCTTCGTAAGGTGCGGGAATGTGTGTTCGTGTGTTTGCAAAAGCGAGAGCCGTAAGGAACCGCTGCGCTGAATTATGATTCGGCTCTCGAGCTTCGCTCCGCACCTGATTTCCGGGGGCTATTAACCTGTTCCGTAAGGTACGGACTACGTCCGGTCAGATTCGGGACAGGAGCTTCGCCCCCATACCCCCGCTTAAGAATGTATCAGGCTCTTTATTAGACTCACACGCTTTCGCGGAGGTCACCTTTTTACCTGGTACCTTTATTATTTTAAGGTACCTTTTCTTTATTTACAAGCCGGGATGGAATTTTGCTTCTGCTTTGGAAGTATATCTTACCGGTCGCAGAAGGCAAATACAATCAGAGCTCTTTCCGGAGAAGATTTATCCCGATCAGCCCGGTAAAAATTTCATGGATTGAATAATTATGTTTGTGAAGGTTTATTTTCGGTAATCGATGCGGTAACGGTTTTCGCAGGCTCAAAACAGACCCGGAGGGAGCTGTCACATCTGATCCTTTGGATAGTAAATTAAGGGGTATTTATAACCCTGAACTTCTGATCCCAATATATTATAATAGTGAAAAAAATGAAAGGAGGATACAGCATTGTTACTGACGATCACATATGAAGGGCATAACACACAGGATCTGGGATATCTTTTGCATAAAAATCCGTCCCGTGCCCAGCAATTCGAACTGCCGCTTGGAAAGGCATATGTTTTTTATCCGGAAGTCAGCGATGAACGCACAACAGCCGCACTGCTTCTGGATATAGACCCGCTCGATCTTGCCAAAGGAAAACTTGGCAGCAGGGAGGGAGGATTGTTTGATTACGTCAATGACAGGCCTTACGCCTCGACCTCCTTCATGAGTTCTGCCATTGCCCGTGTTTTCGGTACAGCAATGAACGGAAAATGCGCGAAAAAACCTGAACTTGCTGACGCGAAACTAAATCTGACGGCTGTAATCTCTTCGCTGAAGGATAACAATAATGAGGATCTGGCATTCCAGTTGTTTGAACCGCTGGGTTATAAGGTCGAAGTCAGGCGTTCCATTCTGGATGAGAAATTTCCGGAATGGGGAATGTCTCCCTACATAGATCTTGTTATCAGAGGGACAGTCAGACTGAGCGATATGCTGAATCACATTTATGTATTGATCCCTGTTTTTGATACTAAGAAACACTATTACATTTCTGAAAGTGAGATCCAAAAGCTGATGGATCACGGGGAAGGATGGCTGCCGCAGCATCCGAAACGTGAAATGATCACAAAGCGCTATCTTGGAAAAAAGACGGGGTATATTCGGAAAGCGATCGATATTCTTTTCCCGGAGGAAGAGGCCGCTAAGGATACAGAAGAAACCGAGATCAGCTCCGAAACCGAAACTGATATCAGGAGCGAAAACGGATCAAGGATCCCGCTGAATATGACGCGTCTTGAAGCTGTGAAAAATGCCGTCCTTGCCAGCGGGGCATCATCTGTTATTGATATGGGCTGCGGAGAAGGGCGGCTTACATCGATACTGCTGAAAGAGCCTCAAATCAAAATAATAACCGCTTTCGATGTTTCTGCCGGTGTGCTGGAAAAAGCAGCCCGGAGACTGCATATTGACCGGATGGAACCGTGCCTGAAAAATAAGCTGACGCTGATGCAGGGTTCACTTACTTATCGGGACAAACGCTTTGAGGGGTATGACTGCGCCTGTGTTATCGAAGTGATCGAACACCTGGAACCGATGCGGATCGCCGCTTTCGAGCGTGTTCTGTTTGAATTCGCCGCACCGGAGACTGTGATTCTGACGACCCCGAACAGGGAATACAATTCATGTTATAAAAACCTGCCGGAAGGTGATATGCGTCACGAGGACCATCGTTTTGAGTGGAACAGAAAAGAATTCAGACTCTGGACGGAAAGCATCTGCCGGCGGTTCGGCTATACCTGCGAAATAAGCGGAATCGGCGATGCCGACGAAAAATACGGGACACCGACACAGATGGGAGTATTTACGAAAAATGACTGAGAATATTATTGAATTGCCGGAATTCTGTCTTGTCGCAATGATCGGCGGTACTTCCTCCGGAAAGACCACTTTCGTGTCAAAACATTTCAAGCCGACAGAGGTCCTTTCTTCGGATTTCTTCCGCCTGATGATCGCGGATGATGAAAACGCGCAGGACGTGACAACAGATGCTTTCGACCTTCTCTTTGACGCGGCGGATAAACGGCTGACGCATATGAAGCTGACAGTGATCGATGCCACCAACGTTCAGCAGCACGCGCGGCAGCGCATCCTGGATCTGGCGAAAAAACAGAATGTGCATACGGCTGCTATCGTACTGAATCTTCCGGAAAAAATACTTCAGGAACGGAATAAAGAACGCTCTGACAGGAGTATCCCGCCGGGAGTGATCCGACAGCATTGCATCGACGTAAAGCGGAGCATAAAGAATTTGAAGAGGGAAGGATTCCGGTTTATCTTTGTGATCAATTCTCTCGAAGAACTTGAGCATACAAAAATCATTCGGACCAGATTGTGGAATGATCGAAAAGATGAACATGGTCCGTTCGATATCATCGGCGATGTCCATGGCTGCTGTGATGAACTGGAAATGCTTCTTGAGAAGCTTGGGTACACGAAATCCGGATCAGGATATTATCATCCGGATGGAAGGAAAGCCGCTTTTCTCGGGGATTTTTGTGACAGAGGACCGCGAAATGCCGATGTTCTGCAGCTTGTGATGGATATGGTGGAGACCGGAAATGCAGTTGCTGTTCCCGGAAATCACGATCTGAAGCTCCTGAAATATATTAAAGGGAAAGAGATATCCAAAACGCATGGTATTGACGTGACGATCGATGAGCTGGATGAAAAAGGAAGGGACTTTAAAACAAAGGTCGGGAAATTTATCGATTCTTTGATCGGACATTATGTTTTTGATGACGGAAAGCTTGTCGTCGCTCATGCCGGGATCAAACAGGAATATATCGGACGCGGATCAGCCGCTGTGCGTAATTTCTGTCTTTACGGCGAAACGACCGGCGAAACTGACTCCTTCGGTCTTCCTGTCCGTCTGGACTGGGCTGCGGATTACAGGGGTTCGGCATTGATCGTATACGGTCATATCGCAGAAAAGGAAGTCAGGACGCTGAACAATACCGTTTGTATTGATACCGGATGTGTGTATGGCGGGAAACTAACAGCATACCGTTATCCGGAAGGTGAGATCGTCAGTGTCGATGCGCTGAAAGAATACTATGAAGCAGAAAAACCTCTGTCTGAACCGGTTCAAGCTGATATGTCGGATGTTCTTACAGCGGAAGACTTTAACTGCAGAATGCATATTCAGACGGAACTGATACCGTCCATCATAATCGATGAAAATAATGCTGCGGCCGCGCTTGAGGGCATGTCAAGGTTTTCTGCCGATCCACACTGGCTGATCTATCTGCCGCCGACAATGTCTCCCTGTGAGACGAGCAATCTTGATGAATTTCTGGAACATCCGCTGGAGGCATTTGAATATTACAGGCGAAAAGGGATCCGGAATGTTGTATGCGAGAAGAAACATATGGGTTCAAGAGCTGTTATTGTGCTTTGTCATACTATGGAGACAGCAGAAAAACGCTTTGGCATAACGGACGGAACGAGAGGGATCATCTATACCAGGACAGGACGCCGTTTTTTCAATGAGCTTGAAGTCGAAACTGATCTGATGAACCGACTTGATAAAGCGCTGACGGATTCCGGGTTCTGGAATGATTTTTCAACGGACTGGGTGTGTCTCGATTCAGAACTGATGCCCTGGTCGGAAAAGGCTCAGGGTTTGATTCGCACACAGTACGCAGCGGTGGGAAATGCCGGCACCGGCAGTCTTAAAGCTGCTGCTTTTGCTTTGGAAAGAGCTGTTTTACGGGAAAACACGGCTGTTGATGTCGATCACACCGTTTCCGGGCAGAATGTTGCCCCATCCGGTCTTCTTGAACGATTCAAAGAGAAGCAGCACAGTCTGCTGCGGTACATTGACGCGTATCGGGAATACTGCTGGACAGTAAAAAGCATTGATGATTTCAGTATCGCTCCGTTCCATATTCTGGCCTGTGAAGGGAAAGTGTTCTCAGAAGAGTCTCATATCTGGCATATGGAAACCATCCGGAGGTATATCACCGGAACCGATCCGGTTTTCATGGCTACGCCGTATATCTGTGTTGATACGGAGGTTCAGGAAAGCGTACAGAAGGGGATTGACTGGTGGATTTCGCTGACTTCGGAAGGCGGAGAGGGAATGGTCGTAAAGCCTGAGTATTTCACTGCATGTCAGAACGGCAGGCTGCTGCAGCCGGCGGTAAAATGCAGAGGCAGGGAATACCTTCGGATCATTTACGGACCGGAATATCTTTTCCCGGATCATCTTGTCAGGCTGAAGAAAAGGTCACTCAGCCATAAACGGATACTGGCATTGAAGGAATTCTCACTCGGTATTGAGTCCCTGAAGCGTTTTGTCGCGGGAGAACCGCTGTATAGAGTCCATGAATGTTCTTTCGGAGTCCTGGCGCTGGAAAGTGAGCCCGTCGACCCACGCTTGTGATTCGAATAGTCTTATTGCCGGCACATTTTATTCAAGTAATTTATTAACTGATCCGCTAACGGAAATAGTTTTCGGATCAGTTTTTTATCTAAAGCCGGTTCGAACGAAACAGTGATGCGGCGGAAGGTAAATACCAACTGAGCTCTTATAGCAGGAGAGATATCCGCATTTGTTTGAAGATACTTTCAGCAGCCACCTAATCTATAAACCCCAGATTATATATGTCTGTGGCTCCGTACGATTCCAAATCTTTTCTGATATCAGTCTGAATGGATTCCATGAAACCCTGATCCCAGCCATCATTTGTTAATCCGATATCGGCCGGACGCAGACTGTAACTGATCCCGTTTAGTGTGAACTCTGTTTCAACGTGTTTCGCGGGCCATCCCGGGGCTTTATCCCATTCCTCTTTTCTGGGTTTAAACTCAGCCTTCCAATTATTCTTCAGCAGCTCCAAAATCTGCTGATTCATGATGCTTACGGCAATGTCCCATGAAATCTCTTCCATTTCTGCCAGGATATCCGTGCTGCCGAAACGATACGGGGAATCTTCAGGCTCAAACGGATCATAGCCAACCATGTGATCCATGACAACATGGTCCGAATCCTCAACCCATTTTCCATCTTTGAAAAGATAGTTTTTGCCGTTTTCCCCGGAAAATACACGTTTAGCAACAATTTTTTCCCGAATCAGAAGATAAGTGACTTCTTTTTCTTCCATATTTTTTCCCTTTCCTGATTACATAGCAGATCAATTAGGATCGTCCGACAGCTGTGTTTCCCGCAGCCTTTTGATGAGAATAAGGTGTGACGGATAAATTTTATGACCGCCTGAGCATACCGGGTGAATGAGCGGTGGGGATATATATTGTGACCTCCGGAGCAGGATAAGATAATGAGCGCAGCTGATAAAATGTGGTGACAATTCCCTCCTGCTCAATGCTGATCCTGCGGAAACCGTCCCCGACAGGCATGCAATTACCGTCCCGTTGACATTATGCTGCGGATCAGAAATCTACCAGGTAGATCCCGATGGAGATCATGGTGAAGGTGCCTTTGGGCTGGATATTTTTGATCTTAGCGGCGAGAAGTTTGCCCGCGTCCATAAGCCGGGCGAAAATAATATTGTCCCGCTCCGGAACATAGCCGTATTTCTCACCGGATTCGTTCAGGATCAGGATCGCGTTGCTGTCAAAGGGGTTGCCGCTTTCCCTGCGGAGTGTCAGCATATCGCCGACAGCGGCCTTTTTCAGCACTTCGGGATCCTTCAGATAGGATGTTCCCGCGATAAAGGAGTCAAACAGGTGGATCTCACGGGTCAGCGGTTTGATCAGGTCGCCGAGTCCCTGCGGCGTTTCCGCTTTCTTTATCAGTTCCGGATTTACCGGAATAATGCTGTTTTCCGTCATATTTCACCTCATGCTGTCAGCAGGCTTTCAAGATAAGCCCGCAGTTCTTTCGCGTAGTTGATATAATTTTCTTTTTCCGCTGTCAATTCTTCACGTTTCCGCTCAACAGCTTCCGCGTCATCCAGCAGTTTTTTATAGGTATAGGGATTTGTTTCAATAATACGGACGATCTCCGATTCAAGATCATCGATTTTCTCCGGAAGATCCTCGATCACGTTCGGCTCCGGATCCCCGCCGTGGTTTTTCAGAAAACGGTTTATCAGTATCTCCGCCTCGCGGATCCCTTTCAGATCATTGACACGATAGGCGAGGAGAACCTTTTGAAACAGTTCCATCAGTTCAGGTTCTTCCGAGGTCATGCGGCAAATATCCGGGTGCAGCCGTTTCGCGACTCTGCGGTAGATCCGTTTGATCTCCTGCACATCCAGTACCGGGATCAGGACCATTGACTTTCCGGTATTCGTCAGGTCCAGCAGATTCTTCAGCTGGGCATCGTATACTGATAAGCTGCTGTCTATATACTCCTGCATACTGATCGGATCGATCTCTTCACCGGAATTCTGTTTCGCCTGACAGAAAGCGATCGATTTTTTCAGCGCGATGCAATCGATACGCGCCTGAAAGGCGTCGGTGATCAGCTCGCCGAATTCACGGAAGTATTCCATCCCATAATATTCGGATTCCTTTTCCAGCCTGTCCCTTTGCAGGATCAGGGTTTCATAACGCTCACGCATTGCTTCGTAAGATTCCATGATTTCCATTACAGCACCTCAAAATCATAAAGTTCATCGTAAAGGCTCATCAGCCTGGTACCATCCAGCATCGCTTTCGCGAAGAAATCCTCCCGTGAAGGATAGATTTCATCGCCCCAGCGGATGGCAGTTATCCCATTTCGCTCCTCTGCGTAAATCTTCAGGTCCATGTCATAATAACGGAATCCGATGGTTACGGGATGGCGGAGAAGCCAGAAACAATCATAAAGGTCAAAATTCGAAGGATCGAATTTCTTCATCTCATAAAGATCGTCGATCAGCCACATCATGATGTTGATATTGCCGAAAAAGGCACTATTCTGCAGGCGCTGTGCCTGGAATTCCTTGGCTTTCCGCAGGAGCCATATGGCATGTTTCACTTTCCCCTCTTCTTTACGGATCATGGCGTAGCGTGTGTATACTTCCGGAAGCGGGTCGCTCAGGTACCGGGCTCTGCTCACTTTGGGATAAAGCTCTCTGATGATCTGTTTGTATTTTTCGTGATCGGGTTCAACGAAGTATCCGTTTTTATACATATCCGCGATTTTCACCGCCGCCTCGAGAATACCGGCTTCCATGGCAAGGGAGTAATAATGAAAAGCCTTCTCAAAATCCCGTTTTCCGGTCCGGCCGTAATACCAGATATATCCGAGACCTTCATACGCGTAGGGAAGTTTATATTCCGCTGCCATTTCATAGTATTTCAGTGCCAGGTCAAAGCGCTTATTCCCGTAATAGTATCCGCCGAGATCCAGCATGGCATGGGGATCTTTGTCTTCACGGATCAGGTAATCCATCGCCTCTGTGTATAGGAATATCTCTTCTTCCGTCGGCTCGGAGATACGGTCAAAATTATGCCTGATAATATTCGCTTCCTGTTTGTTCATTTTCCACCATGTTTTATTCTCTGATTCAATATGGTCCTGATCATTTTTATCCGAATATGAAGCAGGTTCAATCGTCATCAATTCGTCCAGTATACCGGCTCAAAGCGCCGGAAACGAAATTCTTATCACTGTCTACTGTCATTATATAGGGATCAATAATTTTTTACAATGTCGGCATGACATTAAGTACATATAATAAGACTTAATAAAAGAACATGATAAAATTTCCCGGGGATGGTTCACCCCTGGCGAAATCTGAGTGCGAAGCTCCTGATCTGAATCGAATGTTTCCGGAGTAATGCCCTTACGCTGATCAGCACTCATATGCTGATCGTACTTTCGTTAGCTTGAAATTACACTCGATAAAAAAACGATAAGCATTACGCTCCGAAGGCTTGAGGATGGTTCCCCTCGTTCCTCGATAGAACCGTCCCATTATTATGTTCTCAACGGGTAACAGCCGAAATCCTCCGCGGCTCTCATGATCTTTGTTTTGTTGGGATCGGTGTTTTTGTATTGGGAGACTGCATGATCATAATCTGTCTCCGTTTCCAACAGACGGGAGTCGTAATCGTCGTAATCGCTGAAATGCCCGAGTATTCCGGCTTCCGGTTCATATACATCAGCTCCCTGTTCCACTTATTTCAACACGATTTCGTCCATTACGCTTACCTTTCCAAGACACTTTTTCTGATCATAGTCGATCCTTGATCCTGAATACTGATGCCAGGATCCGAATATCTGAATTCTAAACGCTAAACCCGGAACTCTATTTCATCCGGAACCTCTGTCCCGCACACGGATACTGGCCTGTAAGAAAACAATGCTTTTATAAGTCCTGATTATTGGACAGAAAATAATATTCCGCACATTCGGCAGTTCCCGGAATAAGTTTTTTGTATATAATCCCATTGTCAATAAAAAAAGTCATACAGACTGATAAGTTCAGGAAATACATGTAATTGATCTTAAGGAGAATAACATGAACAAAAATACTTATGGCAAAAGCATCGGTCATAATCTGAACTTTGAAGAAGAGGTTTCGCTTTCAAAAAAAATCCAGGCAGGGAATGAGGCAAAGGAGATCCTCGAACGGGGCGGATCATTACCTGATGAAGAACGTGAAATACTGAACTTATTGGTGAAGGAAGGTGAATTCGCCTTTGAACAGCTGGTAAACGCGAATGTTCCCAGAGCCATGAAATTCGCATATGAAACATGGCGTAAGAATCAATCGGGCGTCAATGATCTCGAGGATTATCAGCAGACAGCTATGATCGTGATCTGCAAATGCGCACGGACTTTCGATTGGAGAAAGGGATTTCGCTTCAGTACTTACGCCCATCATTGCCTGCGGATCGTAATGCTGCGGGAAAACGCCAGGACCTGTTACGCCCTCCGCGTTCCTGAAGATATTCTCGTACAACTGAGTGCTGCAAAAAAGAATTCTGATGTGTATGACGGAAAAGACACGAATAATTTTCATTCTGTTTCTGAGAAACTGCTCGCGGCATGCAGTCCGCAGATCAGTCTCCAGAAGACGGTGGGCAAAGATGGGGATGATACAGAATTAGGAGATATTCTCGCAGACACCCATGCGGTTACAGCTGAACAGATCGAAGAAAAAATCGTAGAGGAAGACTGTTTGCTGCGGTTGTATAATGCATTGGAAGCTTTGTCGGAAGAGGAGAGACTCATTCTCAAAGGGCGTATGGGATTTTTCGGCAAACCTCAGCCACTGAAAACCTTTGTAGGTACTGCAGCGAAAAGCGTCAGCGGCGTACAGAAAAAGCAACAGGAAGCGGTAAAGCATCTGCGTGAGCTGTTTTTCAGCCTTCCCCTCGCAGGCTGAAGCAGGAGTTTACTATCTGAAAAATGATGCCTTTACCGGAAGAAATCCTTCCGGTAAAGGGGCGTTCTCAAAGCGGAACAAGTATATTAAAAAGAGTATATACATATTATTTATCATGAGATAACAAAGCCCGGAATATTCCAGACGACGCGGAATGATTGGATTTACAGGAGAAAATAATAATGTCGGATAAAGGGAAAAAAATGATCAATCAGGTCCCCGCAGAGGCATTTCTTGTCAAAGACAAGTCTTTAAAGGATATCGACGCGCCTTTTTATAAATGGCTGAATGAACATGGATTCAGGCATGCCTGGCAAAAAGGGCACCATGGCTGCGATTGGGTCTTTGTGAATATCACCCATAAGCTGTTCGCATACGGAATGCCCGGGTATGGCATTGTCCGGCCGATCGGTGATCACGCCATCACGCTGGATGAGTTCTACCGGATTTACGGGATTTACGAAAAATACGAAGGTTTGGAATTGATGGTTTTCTCAAAAGAAGAACAGAAAGAACGCCATACCACCCGTGACTATGTCCGCACCCCTGACGCGGAAACGCGAAGGATCCTCATCGAAACAATAGAGAAAGACGGATATCAGATCGAGAATGACGGCGCTGCCACGAGGCAGTTTATCATGGAATCGGATCTTCCGCTCATGGTGAATAAAACCGATAAACTCTTCCGCCTGGTTCACGGTGAAGAAGAAGCAGCGGAACTGGTCCGTTCGGGGCGTATCATGGATATTGATGAGTTTTATGTTTATTACAAGGGTCCAGACTGTTCCTATGATGAGTATTATTCCGCCGTGAAAAATCTGTTTATCCGAAATTCCCGGTACAATGACGCCGAAGCAGAGAAGATCCTTCAGGGTGAAGAGAATTTTCTGAGAAGAAGCTATG
>DAIMGK010000093.1:0-18462 GCA_036723985.1 Flexilinea sp. | reverse complement strand
GACTCGCAGGCGAGTCAGTCAAAACCGACCCCTCTGACTCGCAGGCGAGTCAGCAGCACTGACCCCACCATTGCTGCCGGAAGTAGGAGCGGGGACGGTTCGCCCGAAGCGAATGCTGAGGGGAACCGTCCCCTCGTTGTTTGGAAAGGCGAGCCTGGTGTATTGTGCCGGATGTAAAAGTGAAGTCGGGAAGGGAACGATCAGCAGATGTGTGTTAGCCGACTGGGGGACGGTTCCCCTCAGCCTTCGCCTCGGGCGAACCGACCCCTCCGACTCAACTCTGTTATGTCAAACGTGGGGACAGTTCCCTTCGGCTCTATGCAGAGCCTGCGGAAACCGTCCCCGGCAGCCCTGATCCCCCTCCCTCCGCCGATTGTTGTAATAATCGGTCATGGTTTATATTGCAATAGTGGTAATATACATAATCATTTTACCTTTACCGTGTTTGGGTAACGAAACGGTAAAGGGGGGCGGTTATGAGCAGTAATAATATCATTGCGGCTTTGATTGCCTTTCTCGGTGGATCCGTCATTTCGGTGATCAACGCCGTGATCACAGCAAAACAGATCAATTCAGAAACGCATTCAATCTCAGGAAATACTTTGATCCTCCGGCAGGCGCTCAGCTTTGCCTACCTGGCGGTCGTGTATTTCTTTGTCCGGAAGCTGCCGATCGACATGTATTGGCCCCTTCTCGGCGCGGCGGCAGGACTGACCATACCCGCCATTCTTTTCGCGCTCACCATCGCGAAGCATATGAAAGGAGATGATTGATCATGGGTGAACCATCCGAAGTCGTGATCCCGCTGTTCGGGTTCCTCGATGTCACCGGAGAAGTTATCACGATGTGGCTGATCATCGCTGTACTGGCCATCCTTTCGATCGTTCTGGGGAAAAACCTCCAGGAAAGACCTGGTAAGTTTCAGAATGTGATCGAAACGGGGATCGAATATCTGGACAACAGTTTTTCAGCCAACCTCGGTAAAAAACGCGCCCGGAAATATTTCTGGTTTCTGGGATCGTTATTCATTTTTATCATATTTGCGAACTACTCCGGTTTGATCCCCGGTGTCGGGCTTACCAAATATCTGAAAGCGCCGACATCTTCTCTGTCCGTTACTGCCGGGCTGGGCGTCTGCACCTTCTGTTTCCTGCAGGGTGCGGGTATTCACGCGAAAGGCATCAAAGGCTATATCAAGCATTTTATTACGCCGATCGTCGTGATGCTGCCGCTGCTGGCTCTGGACGAAATTATTAAACCCGTTTCCCTTTCCCTTCGGTTGTTCGGCAACATTTTCGGCGAAGAAACGGTAACGGAAAAGTTTTATGAAATCATGCCTATCGGCGCGCCGCTGGTGATGATGGTCCTGTCATTGCTGTTCTGCGCGCTGCAGGCGATCGTATATACCACGCTCGTTTCGATCTACCTCGATGAAGCAACCGAGGTATCGGAAGAATAAACGTTCGTTATTATTTTTTATTATTTTTGTTGAAAGAAGGAAAATTAATGGAAACCAATGCCATTTACGCAATCGTATCAGGCGTCGTTATGACGATCAGCACTATCACCCCGGCTATCGCCCAGGGTATGACATCAAAAGCCGCAATGGAAAGCATTGCCCGCCAGCCGGATGCTGCCGGCAATATCCGTTCCACGCTGATCGTTTCCCTGGCGCTGATGGAAGCGCTGGCGATCTACGGGCTGCTGATCGCTTTCATGCTGATCTCCCAGATCCACTAAGACGAAGCGAATATCATGACGATTCAGATTTCTCTGATCATCTGGACGGTCATCGGTTTTACCGTACTGGCGCTGATCCTGAACAGGTTCCTTTTCAAGCCGTTGCTGAAGGTAATGGACGCGCGGAATGAAAAGATCCGCAAGGGTGAGGACGAACGCCGTGCCGCTCTGGAGCGGGAGGAAAAAGTCCGCAAAGCCAATGAGATCGCCAATGCCGCGCGGCGGCAGGAAGCCATAAAGGCGGCGGAAAAAGCTCTCGAAAATGAGCAGAAAAAAACCGAGTCTGTCCTTGCCGAACAAAAGGCAAAATATGAAGCCGCGCTGGAAGAGATCCGCGTCCGTTATGACGCTGACACGAAAGCAGCAGAGGAAAACCTCTCTGAAAAAATCGATAAGCTCGCATTGAAATATGTGAAAACACAGATCTTGTAGAGGGCCTGTCATGCGATTTATCTATACACTAATCAATTTCGTGCTTTTGATCGCCATCATCTATTTTGTCGGGCGAAACGCGATCGTGTCCATATTCAAGGGCAGACGCGAAAAAATCAACAGGGATCTTGATGAAATTGAGACGCCGGTACAGTCCGTCGCCGAGGTCGATCCGGTTACGGATATAGCGGACCAGAATAAAGCCGCGATCGACGCGGAAATTGCCGGACGCGAAGCGAAGCTGGCGGAGCTTAAAGAAAAGTATGACATCGATAAGGAAAATATCCGCCGGGAAAGCCTGCTGAGTTCCCGGAGCAACCTGGTCCAGCATACGATGGACAAGGCCCGGGAGTTAATGAAAAGCGACAGTTTCCTGCAGTCCATGCGTGACCAGGAGGATAAGGTCGCTGACCGTATCCTGAGCCTGATCAAACTGACCCCCGGCGATATGATGTACCTTGAAAAGAAGGGCCTGCTGTATGTTTCGCTCTTTTCATCCTATCCGCTGAAATGGGAGACCATCGGCCGCATTCACCAGGCCACCGATAAACTGCTTGAAGAGGTCGGCGGCAAGAGTTCATTCCGGATCGTTGACAACGAACAAGGGCTGCTGGGCGGCTTCCGGCTGAGGATCGGTGACACCATCTATGACTACACGGTCAAGGACCGCCTCTACAAGCTGCAGGAAGCACTGAACGATATGCCGCTGAAAGAGACGGACTTCGAGAGCATGCTCAACAAGATGCGGAAGACCGTTGACAAGATCAAGATCGATGTTGACGTCTTCCAGGTCGGCCGTGTACTGTCGGTTTCCGACGGTATCTGCTGGCTGGACGGCCTGGCGGACATCATGTACGGGGAACTGGTGGAATTCACGGATACCCCGAAGAAGATGTACGGTATGGTCATGGATGTGCAGCCGGACAAGATCGGCTGCATGATCTTCGGCAAGTTTGAGCATATTGAAAGTTATTCCCGGGTCCGCCGCCTTGGCCGTATGGCTGAGACCGTGGTCGGGGAAGAACTTTTAGGCCGTGTGATGAGCCCCACCGGCGAACCCATCGACGGCAAAGGCCGCATCTGGAGCCATGAGACCCGTCCCATCGAAAATGCCGCGCCTGCCATTCCCGACCGCCAGCCGGTCAAAGTCCCGCTGGAAACCGGGATCAAAGCCATCGACGCGCTGGTTCCCATCGGCCGCGGTCAGCGTGAACTGATCATCGGCGACCGTCAGACGGGTAAATCCTCCCTGGTCATTGATACGATCATCAACCAGAAGGGGAAAGACGTCATTTGTATCTATGTGGCTATCGGGCAGAAGGAAACCACCGTCGCGGCCATTGTCGACAAACTCCGGGCTTACGGGGCGATGGATTACACGACTGTTGTCTGTTCCTCGGCGTCTGACTCCGCTTCCGTTCAGTATATCGCGCCGTTCGCGGGAACAGCGATGGGTGAATACTTCATGTATAAAGGCAAGGATGTCCTGATCATTTACGATGACCTTTCCAAGCACGCCATCGCCTACCGTGAATTATCCCTGCTGCTGCACCGCCCCTCCGGCCGTGAAGCCTATCCCGGCGATATCTTCTATCTGCACTCCCGTCTGCTGGAACGTTCCGCGAAACTTTCCGATGAGGCCGGCGGCGGTTCCATCACCGCCCTGCCGATCATTGAGACCCTCGCGGGCGATATCTCGGCTTATATTCCGACCAACGTCATTTCCATTACGGACGGCCAGATCTTCCTGGAAACCGACCTGTTCAACGCAGGCCAGCGTCCGGCAGTCAATGTCGGCCTGTCCGTGTCCCGTGTAGGCGGCTCGGCCCAGACGCCGTTCATGAAACAGGTGGCATCCAACCTGCGCACCGGCCTGGCACAGTACCGCGAATACGCTTCCTTCACGCAATTCGGCGCGGATATCGATGAAGCGACCCGCAAGACACTTGCCTCCGGCGAACGCATGATGGGGGTCCTGAAACAGGACCGCTTTGTCCCCATGCCCACCTGGGAGCAGGCATTGATCATCTACGCGGTCTCCAACGGAGCTGCCGATGACTATGAACCGGTGAAGATGCGCCAGTTTGAATCCGACTTTTTGTCCTGGATGAAAAACTATAAAGCGCCGCTCTGCGATACGCTGAAGACCGGTAAGAAACTGACAAAGGAAGTTCAGACAGAGTTGAATGACGCGATCGCGGAATTCAGAAAGAACGGCTGATCATGGCCAATCTGCAGGTACTGCGGAAACGGTACAAGAGCATTCAGGCTACCGCCGATATGGCGGCGGCAATGAAGACAGCCGCTTCCGTGAAATACGCGAAAATATCAAGGATCCTTGCCTCCATCGATGCTTACTCACGGGCATGTGATGACGCGCTGGCTTTGTTCGGAACTGACGGGCTTGAAAGGCATACCGATAATGTCAAAAGCCGCAGCTGTATCGTGGTTTTCTCCAACGACAGAGGTTTCTGCGGCGGGTTCAATTCGGAGCTGCTCCGATTTTTTGAGGAGCGGATGGCAGAAGAGCCAGAAAAGCCCATGCTGTATGTCTGGGGCGCGAAGGCTGTCACCTTCTGCAAATCGAAGGAGTACGAATTTGAGACCCTGACATACGGCGAGATCCCGTCCTACCGGGACGCGGAAGAACTGACCGCCAGGCTGTGGGACATTTATGTATCCGGAGAGGCTTCCCAAATCAAGATCGTTTATCAGCGTTTTGATAATATGATGACGCAGGTCCCGGTCATGGAAACGATCCTTCCACGGGTACGGGAAGGTGATGAGGAAACAAAGCGGGATCTGCTGTTCCTTCCGGATAAGGATACGGCGCTGAAGACACCGGCGATGTACTGCCTGATCAACAGCATTTTCCGGATCATGCTCGGCCATATGGCAGGGGCCCAGGCGGCAACGACCATCGCCATGCGGAGCGCCTGTGACAATGCCGACAAGAGCCTGGAAAAGCTGGAGGTCCTGATCAACCGCATCCGTCAGGCTGAGGTAACCAACAGCGTGATCGAAACATCGTCCTATCTGGCGGGATAGGAGTGATCGGTGGCCAGTGGCCGGTGGTCAGTGTAGTTTGTAATATTGGAACAAGGAATAAGGATCAGGTTTTAAAAGATCCAGGATACAGGATCCGGGATCCAGAAAAGACGGTTTCCATACCGTATTGATGGATCCGGACTCGGGAAATATAACATTTGGAAACGGGATCTATGAAGAATGAGACAGGGTTCGGGAGAATAAGGTCCAGGTGTCAGGGTATAGAAAAATACTCTGAACTCTGAACTCTAAACTCTGAACTCTGGCACGAAAGGCTGGTATAGAGAATGGCAAAAGGAACTATCGGAAGAATCGAAAGAATCAGCGGACCGGTCGTGGACGTGATTTTTAAAAAAGTGAGCCAGGTGCCGGACATTTTTCACGCGGTGGAGGTACCGCTGGACGACGGCAAAACGGAAGTCCTGGAATGCCTGCAGCAGCTTGGGAACGGTGAAGTCCGCTGTATCGCCATGCAGCCCACGGACGGCCTGTCCCGCGGTATGAAAGCCTATGACACCGGTGCGCCGATCAGCATTCCGGTGGGAAATGCCATGCTTGGGCGGATGAGCAACGTCCTCGGAAAACCGATCGACCGGGGAGGAGATATCGTTTCCGATGAGTACTGGCCGATCCATCATTCCGCCCCGAAATATACGGATATCGTTCCTTCCGAAGATATCCTCGAGACCGGGATCAAGGTGATCGACCTGATGACTCCCTACGCGCGGGGCGGCAAGATCGGCCTCTTCGGCGGCGCCGGTGTGGGGAAGACCGTGCTGATCATGGAGCTGATCCGCAATATCGCTTATGAACACGACGGTTATTCCGTGTTCGCCGGGGTCGGCGAGCGTTCCCGTGAAGGGAATGACCTCTGGAACGAAATGAAGGATTCCGGCGTGCTGGATAAGACCGCGCTGGTTTTCGGACAGATGAACGAGACCGCGGGCGCCCGTCTGCGGGTCCCGCTGGCAGGGCTCACCATCGCGGAGTATTTCCGTGAGAATTCCCATAAGGATGTACTGCTGTTTATCGACAACATTTTCCGTTTCACCCAGGCCGGTTCCGAAGTCTCGGCGCTGCTGGGCCGTATGCCCTCCGCTGTGGGTTATCAGCCGACACTGGCTTCCGAAATGGGGATGCTCCAGGAACGGATCGTATCCACCCGCAACGGGTCCATCACCTCAGTCCAGGCGATCTACGTCCCCGCTGACGACCTGACCGACCCGGCTCCCGCCACGACCTTCTCCCATCTGGATGCCACGACTGTGCTCTCGCGCAATATCGTGGAACTGGGCATTTACCCCGCGGTCTCCCCGCTGGAGTCTTCTTCCCGTATGCTTTCCGCGGACGCGGTGGGACAGCGGCATTATGAAACGGCGAAGGAAGTGCAGCGCATCCTGCAGCGTTATCAGGAACTGCTGGATATCATCGCCATCCTCGGTATGGAAGAACTTTCCGAGGAAGACCGGCGGACGGTCAACCGTGCCCGCCGTGTGCAGCGCTTCATGAGCCAGCCATTCCATGTTGCCGAAAGCTTTACCGGCATTCCGGGGGCTTTTGTGCGTATGGAGGACACGATCAAAGGCTTTGAGGCGATCCTCGGCGGTGACTGCGACAGCATCCCCGAACAGGCATTCATGCTGTCGGGGGACATTGACAGTGTTTACGCGAAAAGCAAGGAATTATGAGCGCGCTGACTTTACAGATCGTCACGCCCGAAGGCGTGAACCGGACGATCCCCTGTGACAGCGTCAGCCTCTGGATGGCGCCGGACAGCAAAGGCCGCGGAGAGGGCAGCATCGGCATCCGGAAAGGCCATGTCGATGCCGTCATAGCGCTGGGAAACGGAAAAATCGAAGCGTTGGAGGATGGAAAGCCGGTGTTCACCGGTCAGTCCGAAGGCGGTTTCGCCACCGTCCGCAGCAACGTCGTCAGTGTGATCACGACGAAACTTAGTGATTAGTCATTAGTCAATAGTCATTAGTCAGTAGTTATCAGTTGATTCAGCGGTAAAAATTTATCGTTCAGATTTTATATTATGAAAATCATCCCCGCTCATATGCCGGGGATTTTTTATCTTACCGCACTGCCCCCTGATAACCGCCAACTATCAACCACCAACTATTGACTAATGACTAATGACTATTGACTATTGACTATCATTATTGACAAACGGCTGAACTTGGAGTAAAAATTAAACAGAAGTAAAAGATTTCGTATTAAATCTTCCTGCAGATGAATCAAAGCAAGGAGGTTGCTCTATGATTCTGAAGAGATCCGAACAAAAACAAATCCACCCGATTTTTATAAAAACACTGTTATCTGTCATGCTGCTCGCGGCCGGGCTGATGTTCTCTTTCCTGACCGTCTGTGCTCAGGAGATGGAAGAAGAGGAACTGTATCTCGAAAATGAATGGAATTTCGTGGAAGGTACGATGGATATTTCCGGCGGGATCCCTGAAAATGCCGGCGGTGTGCTGGAACGCATCCGCAAATCCGGCAAGCTGCGCGTCGCTACAGATCCTTACTGGGTACCGGCGGAATTTATCGACCCCTCCAAAACCGGACAGGAGCGGTATGTCGGGGCGGACATGGAACTGGCAAAGATGATCGCCGATCGTATGGGTGTTGAACTGGAGATCATCCCCATGGATTTTTCCGAAGTCCTTCCCGCTCTGGATGAAGACCTGTGCGACCTGACCATCTCCGCGCTGGCATTTACACCGGGACGGGCATCCGATTGGGAAATGTCAAAGGGATATTACTTTGGTGACGACTATACCGCTCAAAACGGTATCATGGTCCGGGAAGAGGACCTGCCTTATATCAAAAGTATTGAAGATCTTGCCGGACGCCCGATCGTCGCCCAGAGCGGTTCCGTACAGGAAGCGCTCGGTGTGGAAAACATCACCAAATATAAAGAATTCCGCCGTATGCCTACCATTCGTGCGGTTTATATCGCGCTGAGCCAGTATCTGGCGGATGCCGCTATTGTCAATATTGCCACAGCTGAAGATTTTATCGAAGACAAGCCTTATTTCCATCTGGCGATCGTTCCTGAGATCCGTTTCGATACGGATCCGCAGTATCAGGGGGACCGAATCGCGGCAAAGAAAGGTGAGATCCAGCTGCTGTATTTTGTCAATGCTGTGCTGGACGAAGCTATTGAAAAGGGATTGATCGATCAATGGTATGAGGAATACGAAGCTTATGCGGACAGGCTGGGGCTGTAACCGGCGGAAGGTCAGGAGGTACATCCGGTGAAAAAGTGGAATCTATTCAAATTCAGCTTATTTATATTATTGTGTATCGCGATCAACCTTGCCGCTAAAGAGTTTGCTTTCAGACTGGAGCTTCCTGTCTGGTTTGATACCATCGGAACCATTTTATGCGCCTACGCTGCCGGTCCCATTTGCGGGAGTATTGTCGGTATCACCGGAAACCTGATCGAAGGCATGACCAACAAGATGGCACTGATCTACTGCCTGACCAGTATTTCCATCGGCGTTGTAGTCGGACTTTTCGCGAAGAAGAAAGCGCTTGAAAACTGGTTCGGCGCCCTCACCGTGGGTTCTCTCATCACTATAACATCGATCATCGTATCCGTGCCGCTGGATCTTCTGGTGAACAACGGATCAACAGGCAACAAATGGGGCGACGGTGTTATCGGACGGCTGACGGAACTTGGCTGGCCCAGAACGATCAGTGTGCTCACGGGTCAGTTCTATATTGAATTTCTGGACAAAATGGTCTCCGTACTGCTGGTTTTCGGCGCGATCCAACTATACCGGAAATTATTCAGGAAGCCGGAGCCGGAAAAGAAACACGAGAGAGGCCCCGAGACGCTGGAGACGATCGAAAAATCGATCACGATGCTCTTTGTCGTTTTCCTGACAGCGGGCCTTTTCCGTTCCGTTTCCGCGGAGCAGCCTGAGATCTCGTACAACAGCTATGTACAGACTGTTTACAGCACACGAAACGGGATCCCCTGCGGAGAGGCAAACGATATCGAACAGACCACTGACGGTATTCTGTGGGTCGGGACGTATAACGGGCTTTACCGTTATAACGGGCGTGAATTCAAGGAAATGAAATATGACTCCATCCATAATGTAAACTGTCTGGATGTCGATGAGGAAGGCCGGTTATGGGTGGGTACCAATGACAGCGGCCTTTCGATCATTATCAATGACAAGGTCACAACGGTCCTGGACAAAAACCGCGGGTTATCGGCTGATAAGGTCCGTGGGATCGTCCAGAGTTTTGACGGGAATTACTATATCGGGACTTCGGAATATTTACAGATCCTTTCACTGAACAGCGGCATGAAGATCGTCAAAACGATCCATGAGATCCAGAATGTCACGAAAATTGCCGCGAACAACCGCGGACATGTCGCGGCGGTCACGAATGACGGCAGGCTTTTCCTGATGAAGGATAAAAAGATCCTTGTTTCTCGCCAGATCACAGAAGGAAAAGAAAAATACAGCACCTGCGCGTTTGATTCTTCCGGACATCTTTTTGCCGGCACTAACCTTGGTACGGTCTATATTTTCAATGTCACGCATGACGGATTTGACCACGAAGAGATACATCCCTGTGAAGGCGTTGTAAATATCAAAGACTTACACCGCCTGAACAACGGAGACATTTTCGTCACCGCCGACAACGGGATCGGTTATCTGGATAATGATAATAAATATCACGGCATCAATACCAATGAATTCAATAACTCTATCGACAATATGATCATTGACTACCAGGGGAATTTCTGGTTTACATCCTCCCGCCTGGGCCTGCTCCGCCTGGCTCCTTCTTCCTTCCGGGATGTGTATAACAACATCGGCCTGGAGAATGAAGTCGTCAATGCTGTGGCGGAATGGCAGGGAAATTTCTATTTCGGGACTGACAGCGGTATGGATGTCGTAAACGCTGACTGCAGCGAACAGGTGATCAACAGCATCTATGAGAAGATGAAAGAAAAACGGATCCGCTGCCTGTTTGTGGACTCCAGTGGCAGCCTCTGGATCAGTACCGATAAGAACGGGCTCTATGAGATCGAAGCCGACGGTACAAGCCACCATATTATGAGGAACGGTTTTAACACCCGTTCCCGTCTCGTTATCGAACTCGCGGACGGGACGATCCTTGAGGGCGGCGGCAACGGACTGAGCTTTATCAAAAATCACAAAGTTCAGAGCACCATCGATATGGGCATCGGCATCCTCACCGCGACGGAACTGCCTGACGGACGTATCCTGGTGGGGACCGACGGAAACGGGCTGGCTGTGGTTGAAAACGGCAATGTCACCGATATTCTCACCAAAGAGGACGGGCTCGGGTCGGTCGTGATCCTGCGCACGGTATATGACAGCAAGGGCGGCGGTGTTTTCATCATGACCGGGTACGGCCTTGATTATATGGAAGCGGACGGAACGATCCGGGTGCTGCACAAATTCCCTTACAACAACAACTATGATATTACGATAACGGACAATGACCGCCTGTTCATTATGAGCAGCGCGGGTATATATGTTGTTAACCGGGAAGAACTGCTTTCCGAAGACGAAACGCTTAATTACGAGCTGCTGAATTACCGGCGCGGCCTTACCAGTCCTGTCACGGCCAATTCCTGGAACTACATCGATGAAAATGGCAATCTTTACCTTCCCTGCAGCACGGGGGTGTTTATCGTCAACATCAACCAGTACAGCGTTCCGGTGAAAACCTACCGTATGTCCATTTCCTCGCTCATCCTTGACGGAAAGGAAGTGGAAAACGAACGGGGACAGTCCATCGTCATCGACAGGAATGTTTCGGAAATAGCGATGGTCCCTGAGTTCATCAATTATTCTGTCCAGAATCCGACTGTCGGGTATTACCTTGAAAAGAACGCCGAACCGGAATTGATCGATACTGGAAAAGACAAGCAGGAAAAGACCCAGAAAAACTGGCATATGCAGCCGGAAGAGTCTCTGAATTCCGTGGTGCTGACCAACCTGGATCCCGGTGAATATACTTTCTACCTGGGCGTGTTTGACGACAGTGACGAAGGTCAGTCCGGCGCGGAAATTGATGAGGAGAAGGAGCAGGAACCGTTTGTCAGCCAGGCTTACACCCTTATCAAAGAGAAGGCGATCTATGACAATTCCTGGTTTATGGTTTATATGCTCGTCATCCCCATGCTCGCTGTTGCCTGGTTCACCTGGTTCTTCGTCCGAAGACAGGTACAGCATACGCTGGACCTGCAGCAGAAAGAAATCGAACTGGCTCACCGGCAGATCCAGATGGGCAACGATACCGTGATGGCCATTGCAAAGGCGGTGGATGCCAAGGATGTGCGTACCGCCCGCCATTCGCAGCGGGTTTCCCTCTATTCCGTTATGATCGCCCGGGAACTGGGCTGGACCGACGAACAGTGTGAGAGCCTCCGCAAGACCGCCCTGATGCATGACATCGGTAAGATCGGTATTCCGGACTCCATCCTGAATAAACCCGCCAAGCTCACGGATGAGGAATATGCCATCATGAAATCCCACACTGTACGGGGCGCGGAGATTCTCAAAGGTCTGACCTTTATCGACCATGTTGTCGAAGGGGCCAAGTACCATCATGAACGCGTTGACGGGAGGGGATATCCCAACGGGCTCAAGGGCGATGAGATCCCCATCAATGCCCGTATTATCGGTGTCGCCGACGCCTTCGATGCCATGACCGCCAACCGCGTATACCGGAAACAGATGGACTTCGAATATGTTTTCAATGAAATGCGGAAGGGCCGCGGAACACAGTTTGATCCGCAGATGGATGATATCCTTCTGAAGCTCATCGATGAAGGAAAGATCGACCTGAACAAGCTGTATGATGTCAAACCGGATGATGACCCGGTGGATATCCCGGAGAAAAAGGAATAAAATGACTTCGGCATCGGGGTGATCCGCTCCACCGTAAATGCCAATAGGAAACGGACGGTTTATCTTTATGAAACGATATTATATTATTACGATCCTGATATCACTGCTGGTGCTTGCCGGTTTCGGATACCATTACCGTATATGGGAAAGTTCCCCGGCTGACAAAGTCCTGAAAGTCGGCTTTCTTTATGAAAATGATGACGCCACGCCTTATGCCTACAACTTTACCCTCGCAAGAAAGGCAATGGCAAAGGCATTCGGGGATAAGGTCGTTATCTACAGCAAGACCAACGTTCAGGAAAATCAGACGGAAGAACCGCTCCGCGAACTGATCCGCAGCGGCTGCCGCATTATTTTCTGCAACACCAACAGCAGTCAGGTCCAGTTACTTGCGCCTGAATACCCGGATGTGCAGTTCTGCCAGGTATCCACATTCGAAAGGGATGAGGAAGCGGTCGATTCTCCCAATTTCCATACGTTTAATGCCAAGACCTATCAGGGCCGTTATGTCAGCGGCATCGTCGCCGGGATGAAGCTTCGGGAACTGCTGGATGAAGGCGTCATTACGCCGGATCAGGCTCTGATCGGTTATATCGGGGCATTCCCCACCGCTGAGATCATATCCGGTTATACCGCCTTCCTGCTTGGTGCCCGTTCCGTCGCGCCGGAAGCGGTCATGCTTGTCAGTTATACCAGATCATGGCATAATTACAGCCTCGAAAAGGCCTATGCTCAAAAGCTGATCGGGGAAGGCTGTGTCATCATTTCCCAGCATTCCGGTACGGTCGGTGTTGCCGTTGCCTGTGAGGAGGCCTCCGAAGATCATCTCGTGTATCACATCGGTTTCAACCAGAGCATGCGGGATGTGGCTCCGAAAGCCTCTCTGATCAGCGCCAGAGCCAATTGGACGCCGTACCTTATTGAATCAGTGACGGCTGTGATGAATAACAAACCGATCGAAAAGGTCGTGAAAGGGGATGTTCACGGAACGGATATCAGCGCGGGCTTCGATCACGGCTGGGTGGAGATGCTGGACCTGAACAAAAAATATGCCGCTCCGGGAACAGATAAGGCGATCGCGGCGGCTGTGGATGGGATAAAGAAAAACAGCATATCCGTTTTCAAGGGGGATTATCTGGGCGTTGATCCGGATGATGAAACAAAAACCTACGACCTGAATAATGGCTTTATTGAAAACGCGGAATCCTCCATCCCGACATTCCGTTATATCCTTCAGGACGTGATCCGTGTCATGAAGGAGGATTAGTCAATAGTCATTGGTCATTGGTCAATAGTCAATGGTTGGTGGTTGGTGGTTATTGAATGTCAGGTGTCAGGAACCGGTTGTCAGTCAGATAAATAACTGTAATAAAAAACACAGCACCGGGAACGGGGAAATTATTCCTTTCGTTCCCGGTGCTGTGTTTTATTACACTTATTTATCTAATTGACAGCTAATACCTGACACATGACACTCAATAACCACCACCAACCATAAACTATTGACCAATGACTATTGACTATTGACTATTGACTAATAACTAATGACTGTCATTCAGGACGCGCTGGATCATGGCAAGCTTTTCGGTGACTTCGGGTGTGAGTGAATTCTGGGCTTTGCCTTCCTCTATGATCTCAGCGATCAGGCTTTTCATCTCATCACTCAGCAGTTCCCGGTCATCTTCGATCATCGCGCGGAGGTCATCCTCATCTTTCGCTGCCAGCATGGTTTCCAGACGCTGGACTGATTCCGGGGCTGTATAGAGTTTTTTGATCATATCCAGCAGCTGCTGCAGCTTGCCGGAACGCATAAAGTCGCCGGCTTTGCGGGCGGCAGCCAGTTCTTCGTTCACCACATCCGTGAACGGCTGGTCGATGGCGCGGACTGCCTGATAGAGGGCTGATTCCATGTCATCCTGTTTCAGGATCTCTTCCAGCAGCTTGCGCCGTGCTTCTTTTTCTTCAGCAAGGGCTTTATCGATCCGCTGTGTCAGATACAGCACTTTTGCGCGGATCTCCGTGAATCGGCTTTTTTCATCACCTTCGGCTGCATTGATACGGCTGCTCAGTTTGGTGAAAAATTCATAATCCATCCCATTGCGTGCCAGACCGGTGAGCGTCTGGAGATAGGCGTCATCCGGAGAACCCAGCACCAGCTCCAGCAGAGTGTCGCGGTTGAGTTTCTCACCCAGGTCCTGCAGGTCATTGATGGCTTTTTGGGTGGAATCCGCCCGTTTCTTCAGTTCACGGCCGTAAGCTGTCTCAGTGAAGAGCACATCCTGCAGATGGCGGAGCGTGTCATATGCCTGTTTGTCCCGCATCTGGACCGCGGCATCCAGCGTATTGTTGAGCATCAGGAAAAAGCTCTGATCCATATGGGACTCTTCCTGCCGGATCACTTCCACCAGCGAATCCTCAGGCGTCTGGATCAGACGGCGGATCAGTTCTCCCTTGTATTTCTGTTCATTGAGCATTTCCTTTGTGATGCCGTCCGCCTCCAGGATCGTTTCGATCAGGGTATCATAGGTCAGCATCGAGCGTGCCTGGAACAGGTAACCCTTCTTTTTTTCCGGCGGCAGGCTGTTGACGACTTTGGTGATCATCGGCCCCAGGATCTTTTCCTGTTCCGGCATGGACATATTCATCTCAGGCGGGAAATATGTGAGGAGCAGTTCCTTATCCGGGTCATGATACACGATCGGCATGGCGAGCTGTGATTGAAAACCGCATGAGGGGCATACGGCGATATTTGTTGCCCCGCGGAGCAGACGTTCTTTGTCTAAAGGGTCAACACCGACATCAAAAATCTGCTGAACATCCGCGATCATTTGTCCGCCGCAGCGCGGGCAGGGAGTTGTAGTTTGAGGCATATAAAAAGCATCCTTCTATTATCAGACTTGGATTCACCACCGCGAATCACAAAATGAATTATACTATAGGTATCAGGTAACAGGGATCATGGATCAGGGATAAGGTGTCAGAGGTACTTCACAGGGTAAGGTACGGAAAAACATCCGGCGCGTTACTGAGATTGGAGGCAGGATACCGGATAACGGCCGTTGATAAGATAATATGAATGGGATTTTGTGCCGAAAGGAAATCAGGAGACAGAAGATAAAATGACGGAAAGTAAAGAAAAATTTCTGGCGCTATTGCCGGCATATAATGAGGCAGCTCATCTGGAAAAGGTCCTGACAGGTGTCAAAGCGCAAATATCCGATATTCTGGTGGTGGACGACGGATCCAAAGATGAGACGGCTGCTGTTGCACGGAGCTGCGGTGTGGAGCTGCTTTCCCGGGGATATAACTGCGGAAAAGGCCAGTCGCTCCGGGACGGTTACCGCTGGGCGCTGGACCATGGGTATTCTGCGGTCATCATGCTGGATTCCGACGGACAGCATGATCCGGCATGCATTCCCGACTTCATCGCCAAATACCGGGCTGCCCATGCGCCGCTGATCATCGGGGCACGGAATTATAACGATATCCCTCTGCGGCGGCGTATTCCCAATATTATCGGGAAAATACTTTTCTCCGCCGCTGTCGGGCAGAGCATCCCGGACAATCAGTCCGGTTACCGGATGCTGGACCGTATGCTGATGGAACGTATGCTTCAGTCCGGAGAAACCGGCTACCATTTCGAGGTGGAAATGATCGCCGTCTGTATCGCCGAAGGCTGGACGATCGAATGGGTCTCTATTCCCACGATTTACGGCGATGAAAAAAGCAAACAGAATCCGCTGGACCAGATTTTCGGCTTTCCGAAAATGTGCTGGAAAGCCCGGGGGATCGTGCAGGAAAAAAAGCAGGAAAAATGCTCCCGGCCGAAATAAAAATGGGTATCGGCACCTGGGCCTGGGGTGACCGGCTGATCTGGGATTACGGGCTGGAATACGGAAAGGAGGACCTTTCTGCGGTTTTCCGGCGCTGTCTCAATGACGGTGTTTTCTACTTCGCCTCCAGTTCGTCATTCGCGGAGGGAAAGACTGAACAGATCCTGGGTGAATTTGCGGAAAAGGTAACTGATCCTGTCGTCATCTCCACAAAGTATGTACCCCGGCCCTGGCATCTGCGGCGTTCCGAATTTATGGATTCGCTGAAGGAGTCCCTGCTTCGGCTCAGGCTTTCCCGGCTGGAGATTTATGAACTGTGTCCCCCCGCGGGACGCATGACGATCAGCCGTCTGGCGGAATGTGCCGCGGAAGCGCTGGACATGGGATTGATCGAAAGAGTGGGACTGTCCAATTACAATGTCCAGCAGATCGACACGTTCAATGAGGCGCTCAGCCGTTTCGGCTATTCCATTGCCTGCCTGGAAACACCTTACAACCTGCTGGACCGGGAAATCGAAAGCAATGGTGTGATGGATATCTGCAGGAGACTGAACATCACCATCCTCGCGCAGCAGCCGCTGGCAATGGGACTGCTGACAGGTAAATATGACGGCGACGCTCCTGCTTCGGGAACGCGCCGTCAAATGATGCTGCGGTATCATACCGCGCGGCTGGATATCCTGCTGCGCACGATGAACCATATCGGGCTTGAAAACAACGGGAAAAATACGGTACAGGTCGCGCTGAACTGGATCATGAGGAAAGGGATCGTTCCCATCCCGGGAACTAAAACGCTCTCGCAGGCGATCGAAAACGCGCAGACTCCCCGCTGGAGTATGACCAACGAACAGATGAGCCTGCTGGACACCATGACCAACCCTCCGCAGGTCTCGATATGAGCGGAACGCATACTGATGATGCAGCTGTTCAGACCGGGCCAGGGGGGCACGTTGACTCGCTCCGCTTGCGGAGAACAGGGTCCAGATCAGATATCTGATGAAATTGATGTAAAGGAGTGTTATGAGCCGGCAAATTCTTTTTGAAACACTGCGCAATACCCGTGACCTTGGCGGGATGACCGGCGCTGACGGACGGAAGATCCGTCCCGGAAAGCTGATCCGCAGCGGCTATCTGTCCGGTGCCAGTGAGGAGGACCGGGAAAAGCTTGCCGGACTGGTGGATACGATCGCTGATTTCCGGACGGATCAGGAGTGTGCCGAAAAGCCGGAACCGGTCATAGAAGGGATCCGCAGCCTTCGCTTCCCGATCCTTGATGAACAGAAGGCGGGTGTGACCCGGGATGAAGATTCCTATGAGGCAGTCCGGAAAAATATGCTGGACAATGCCGGGATCGCACGGAAATATATGTGCGGTATCTATTCGGATTTCGTCATGAATGCGCATAGCAGGAGCATGTATGAACGCTTTGTCCGGATGCTGCTGGAAGACCACCGGAAAGGGGTCCTGTGGCATTGTACCGCCGGAAAAGACCGCGCGGGCTTCGGTACCGTGATCGTACAGGAACTTCTCGGCGTCAGCAGGGCTGATATCATGGAAGATTACCTGATGACCAATGTCTATCTGGAGCCGGAGATACAGGAACTTTCGGCAGGCATTCTGAAGGTACGCGGCACGGTTTCGTCTGAGGCTGAAAAAGCCCTGCGTTATATGTTCGCGGCATGGCGTGAGTACCTGGATGCCGCTTACGAAAGAGTCACGGAATTTTACGGTGATTTTGACGGGTATCTTGCCGAAGGGCTGCATATTACACCCGCGGAGCGGGAACGGCTGAGGGAACTGTATCTTTTGTAAACAGATGGCAGACGTATGCCGGTCGGGACGGCGTGCCCCCGGACAGCTGCCGTAAATGTTTTATTGCGGCGGAATTTTCGGTATAATGTGTATAAAAACGGCCGGTGTTTACAGGTGTGCCGTAGAGAGGAAAGGAATAAAAATGATAACCATACAGGAACTGAATGATTTTGGAGCGAATACAAAGGAAGGGATCGCCCGCTGTATCAACAACGAAGGTTTTTACCTGAATATGGTCAATAAATCGGTGAAAGATTTTGATAAATTTGATCTGCTGGAAGCGGCGCTGCGTGACGGCGACCTCGATACCGCTTTTCATCATGCCCATGCCCTGAAAGGCGTTACGGGGAATCTTTCGCTGACACCGCTCTATGAACCGATCAGTGAGATCACGGAGCTGCTGCGTACCCATACGGAGATGGATTATACCCCTCTGATCAATACCATCATGGAGCGGGAAAAGGCGTTCCTCGAACTTTACAATTCGTAAATAAAACGAGTCAGAGGGACGGTTTTCGCTGACATTGTTCCCGGGAACCCGGCTTGTTCGGTATCAGCTTCTACTATTAGAGCTCAGTTTGTATTTACCCTCCGCATGCGGGATAGTATGCTTCGCAAGGTGCGGGAGCGTGTATTCGTGTGTTTGCAAATGCGAGAGCCGTAAGGAACCGCTGCGCTGAATT
>DAIMGK010000092.1:0-18555 GCA_036723985.1 Flexilinea sp. | reverse complement strand
GTAACCGCCGGATACCGGTCAGTGTATCCGCTGCCGGTCCGAGTGCTGCTTCTGTCCGGGTTATGCGGGTATGAACTGACAGAAATGCACCTATGATCACGGCGAAGATGATGAAGATCATAATAAGAATGAGAATGCGTTTTCTGTTCATCGTTTGTCAGCAGTTGTTCAGAACGGGTCAGTAGGGCGGTCTTCGTTGACCCGCGTCATACAAAAAAATATGTTTATGATTATCATCATCCCTGTAACAAGAGTCAACAGAACCGCCTCCGTTGACCCGCTCTGCTTGCAGAGAACAGGGCTTCGAATTATAGAGTTTATTATTTCAGCCTGATACTCATGAAGGGCTTCCGACTGAAGGAAGTTTACAGTGTATCCGGTACATCATCCTGCCTGCGGCTGTAATACTGTTCATCAAGATAATTCTGCAGGATCGTGGCTGCCGCGCTGGCATCAAGATGTCCGAGGCGTTTGGAACGCCGTACTCCCATCTCTTTGAAGAGCGCCTGTGTCTGCTTTGTCGTCCCGTATTCATCATACAGGAAGACTTCGCCATCAAAATAACGCCCGATGGCTTCTGCCAGTTTTGCCGAATGGCGCGCCTTGGGTCCCTCCGAACCGTCTTCATTGAGAGGCTGTCCGACGAGGATCGCCTCCGCACCGCACTCATGAGCCTTTTGGGCGATCGCTTCAGCATCTTTTTCCTGCTGAACATGCCGGATCACGCATAAAGGTGTGGCGCCGAGACCTATCGGGTCGCTTTTTGCCAGCCCGATATTTTTTTCTCCCGGATCTACAGAAAGGATTATTTTCATTATGGCTCAGCCTCCACTGCCGGATAAAAGATCACGCGGATGTTTCCTCCGATCAACGGCATCAAAGTAAGGAAGGATGGAAGCAGCGTGATACGGCTTTCTTTGATATGTTCCAACGTACTCAGGATCGTCTGTGCCTGGGATAGTGTTTTCCCCCGCAGCATGATCCTCAATGCGTCTTCATTCGTCTCCGGTTCATAAACCAGATATTCTGCCCGGACAGACCAGCGGGAAAGTCCGTTATCCTCCGTCGGTCCGGAAAGGATCTCGTATCCCGTGAGGCTGCCGACCTGCGCGTTGAGCCGTGCCATCTGTCCCCGGATGATCGCTTCCATGTCTGATTTTCGGACAACTTTTACACCGGTATCGAGCGTCTCCCTCACGGTCAGGGTTTCTGAAGCGAACCCGATCTCAGGCGTGACCTGTTCCTGTTTGATTGACGTTATGACCGGCTCTCCTAACAGAAGAATGTCCATGCCGTCAGGGTCGTTTTCGATCGCTTTCCGCACCGCTTCCGGTACCTGCCGCCTGATCTCTTCCCTGGCGGCGGTCAGATCGGATGCTGTCGGCGCGGAGAAAAGCCCTTCTTCACCTCCGCTCATCGGCCGGTCCTGCCGGATCTCCAGACAGCTGGATTGGGGATATGCGGCATAGCGCAGCGAACCTGCGGGAAGATTGTACCCTGTCCCGCCGGATGCCGCTTCCACACGGACATACCGTTCTTCATTCGGTTCCAGCGCGATCGTATCCAGCGTCAGAAAGCGTATGCCGCTTTCAATATCTTCCGCTGTGCTGATCTCAAAGCCGGGGTTGGCTCTGTAGATCCGGGTGCAGTTGTTTCGGACGATCACATTTCCCGTGGCGATCGATGGCTCGACATGTACCTGTCCGCCTGCGGGGATCACCGCTGTCAGTGTCAGTTCCTGTTTTTTTTCGATCGTAGGGATACCGCCCCCCATTGTTACGGTATCCAGCTTGTCATTCGTCCAGATCGTCATGACTATGCTTTTCCGTGTGAGGTATGGCGTGATCTCCACTTTTGCCTGGGGGAGGATCAAAAAGGCAGCGCCTGCAATGACCGTCAGCAGGAGCAGAAAGAGCAGCAGGCGTACCCCGAATGAGAGAGATGAGGGCTGACTCTGCTCATATTCCCTTCGCAGCAGCGCGAGCCGGCGGATCCGTTCTGTCTCCCCATCCTCTTCCGGCAGGTCATCCCGTATCACCCAGTCATTTTTTTCTGCGTCCCGGATCGAAGCGAACGCGGGAAGCCCCTGTTCTGCCGCCATCATCCGGCTGACGTCATCACCCGGAATGACAAGTCCGATCTCGTAGGAATGACGGATACACCATCCCCGGAGTTTCCCAAATTCGGAAGGGGTCTCCAGAACACGGCTGATGGCAGGCCAGATAAGCAGGATCCGCCGGCTGTCCTGCCCGGACATATTCCGCTGATGTAGCCGGTCCATCAGGCTGTAATAATTATCGTAATTCTGAAGGTGAATGATCTCTGTATCCGGATGGGAACGGGAAAAAGCCTCCTCCTCGGTGGCTGCTTTTTTCGATGGCCTGGACAGGTCGATAATTGTTCCCATAACTGGATTATATCTCATTCATACAAAAAGCATATATAATTATAGCCATATGAGCTCGAATGAAATGATACTGACCAAACCGCCGAAAGAACGTGCATTTCTTGTGGCGGCTGAAATAAAAGATGCTGAACGTCTGATGGACGTATCGGACAGCCTGGAGGAACTGGCTTTGCTGGCTGATACCGCCGGGCTGGAAGTTGTCGGCGAGACGACCCAGAAACTGGACCGGCCCAATGTGGCGACGTATGTCGGTACGGGAAAGGTCGAAGAGATCGCCGCGCTGGCGGAAGAAACACTTGCGGATGTGGTCATCTTTGATGATGAACTGACGCCCCGCCACCTTCGGGAACTCTCCAAACGTTTCGGACAGTCTGTAAGGGTCTTGGACAGAACTGCCCTGATCCTCGATATATTTGCCCAGCATGCCAATACCAAAGCCGGACGGCTGCAGGTGGAACTGGCGCAGAACGAGTACCGGTTACCGCGGTTGTCACATGCCTGGGGGCATCTGGGACGGCAGACCGGTGGTGCGGCCGGACGCTCGGGCAGCGTGGGCGGTGTCGGTTTGCGCGGTCCCGGTGAAACGCAGCTGGAGGTGGATAAACGTGAGATCCGCAAACGGATCACAGTTTTAAAGCGTGAAATTGAATCATTGTCTGGACAACGTAAGCGATATCGGGCACAACGGAAACGATCCCGGATCCCGGTAATTGCGCTTGTGGGCTATACAAACGCAGGCAAATCGACGCTTTTAAACCGTCTTGCCCGTTCAGATGTCTATACAGCGGATCAATTATTTGCCACACTGGATCCTACGACCCGGCGCGTTGTCTTGCCGGGGGAGCGGGTCTGCCTGTTTACCGATACTGTCGGGTTTATTCAGAAACTTCCGACGAATCTGGTTGCCGCTTTTAAGTCTACGCTTGAGGAGATCAATGAGGCTGACCTGCTGCTGCATGTCATTGATGTTTCCCATTACAACGCCGGAGCGCAGTTTGAATCCGTAAAGCAGACACTGCGGGAGATCGGCGCGGACAATATCCCGACCATAAATGTTTTCAATAAATGCGACCTGATCGAGGGCAGCCTCGAAGAGACGAAGCAGCTTCTGTCTGAATCAGATCCGGATGCGTATCTGATCTCTGCCCTTTCCGGTGAAGGCATTGATGAACTGCGGAATGGTATCGTTGAAACGCTGTTTGAGAAAATGGTCCCGATCCGTGTCCGCCTTCCCTATTCCGAAGGTGCCCTGATCGCGCTTTTCCATGACCAGGGAACGGTTGACTTTGTTGAAAATGACCGCAGCGGTGTGGTCATGAGCGGAATGATCCCGACCAGATATTTAACGGATTTTCAAAGGTTTGAGGTAACTGTATAGAATGAGTCAAGGAGACGGTTTTTGTCGGCTCGATAAAATCTGAAAAAAAGTATGGTCATGTATATCACCGCATCTTTAGTGCGAGACGACAGGATCATCTTTCCTGACCCACTCCGCCTGCGGAGAACAGAAAGCTGATTATTTGCATACGACATAATTCGATCCGGAACAAGGAGCTTGTATATGAAAGGAATGAAACCTGACGCGAATAATACCGCGATGGTGATGGACCTGTACGAAATGACCATGGCGAACGGTTATTTCATGGAACCGCAGATGAAGGATACAAAAGTGGCCTTCGATGTATTTTTCCGCAAGATACCCGATGACGGCGGTTTTGCCATTTTCGCGGGTCTGGAACAGATCGTGGAATATATTACGAATTTGCATTTTGACAAAGAGGACGTGGCGTACCTGCGCAGCCTGAACCTGTACAGTGAAGAATTTCTGCGGTATCTGGAAACGTTCCGGTTCCATGGCGATGTGTATGCCTTTGAAGAAGGTACGGTCATTTATCCGAATGAGCCTGTTATCACGATCGTTGCCGACATTGTCGAAGCGCAGATCGTTGAGACGGAGATACTGGCGCAGTTTAATCATCAGAGCCTCATCGCGACCAAAGCCCAGCGTGTAGTCCATGCCGCGGACGGCCGTATCGTTTCGGATTTCGGAGCACGCCGTGCGCATAACAATGACGCGGCAGTTTTTGGGGCACGCGCCTGCGCGATCGGCGGGGTCAGCGGAACGGCGACCGTGCTGGCGGGGCAGAAATTCGGTATCCCGGTCAGCGGTACGATGGCCCATTCCTGGGTGATGCTTTTTGACGACGAGCTGACAGCTTTCTGGAAGTTCGCCTCCTGTTATCCGGATAACTGCATTCTGCTGGTGGATACCTACGATGTGATGGGGTCCGGTGTGCCGAATGCCATTAAAGTTTTCAATGAGATGAAAAAGCAGGGGATAAAGTCCAAAAACTTCGGTATACGTATCGACAGCGGTGACCTTGCCTACCTGAGCAAGAAGGCCCGCCGGGCGCTGGACGAAGCCGGATTCCCGGACGCGAAGATCGTGATCTCCAACAGCCTTGACGAATACAGCATCACTTCCATCCTGAAGCAGGGCGGACCGGTCGATGTGTTCGGCGTCGGTGAACGTATGATCACTGCCAAATCCGAGCCGGTTTTCGGTGGTGTGTATAAGCTCTGCGCGGTCAAATATGACGAGGAATGGGAACCGCGCATCAAGATCTCCGACACGGTCGAAAAAACGACCAACCCAGGACTGAAGGAGGTCTACCGTATTTATGACTCGGAAGGACGTGCTGTTGCGGATCTGATCACAAAGAAGGGCGAAGAACCGGATCTCTCGAAGCCGTACCATTTCATCGCGCCGGAACGCCCCTGGAAAAAATACACTTATCAAAACTGTACGGCAAAGCCGCTGCAAAAACTGATGGTAAGCAATGGCGAGCGCACTTTTGAGACAGAGAAAGTTTCCGATATCGCCGAACGAGTCCGTTATCAGCTGCGGCACGAGATCTGGCCGGAAGAACAGCGATTTGAAAATCCGCATCTCCATTTCCTGGATATGAGTCCGGATTATTATGAAATGAAGATGCATATGCTGAGCAGAGGCTATTGACCGGACTGTCACCGGAAAAATGAAGTGTCCCAGTCGACACGTATCTGAAGTTACAGCATAGAAATTTATGCGGTTTTGTACCGAGTGAAATCCATTACGGAAGAAAGAAGGGTCATTATGACAAATGAATATTCATTCAATGCCGAAGCGGCGCGGGATGCGCTGGTGCGGGGCGTGGCGGAGCTGGCGGAAAAACAGCATTTCTCAAAAGTCGTTATCGGAATTTCCGGCGGGAAAGATTCCACGGTTTGTGCCGCGATCTGTACCCGGGCTTTGGGAAAAGAAAATGTTTACGGCGTCATGCTTCCGGACGGAGAGCAGAAAGATATCTCTGACAGTATCGAGGTCTGTAAATGCTTGGGAATCAACTGCAAGACGGTCAATATCGGGAAGATGCATAAGGCGCTCCACGAAGCGCTGGATTTTGATCAGGCGGCAGAGGGAGAATTTCCTGTGGCCTTTGTCCGGGAAAGCGATATCAACGTTGGACCCCGTCTGCGTATGACGACACTGCGGTACATTGCTCAGGCTTTGGGCGCACGGCTGGTTGGGACCGGCAACCTTTCCGAAAGCACGGTGGGTTACTGCACAAAAGACGGCGATACATCCTGTGATTTCGCCCTGCTGCTGGGGTTGACCAGTGTCGAGGTGGTGGAAGTCGGACTCACAATGCCGGAACTTCCGCGTCATCTGGTGAAAAAGACGCCGACGGACGGCCTTTCCGGAATGAGCGACGAAGAAAAGATGGGTATTTCTTATCAGGACATCCATGCCTATATCCGCAAAGGCAGCTGCGGCAACCCGGAAACAGACGCGAAGATCCGCGCAAAGGAAATCGGATCCGCACACAAACGCGAAAAAGCCATCGTTATCGATCCTTTCCGTAAGTTCTGATCCGATTGTGACATTCCTTTATCGGGACAGTCACCGCCGGTTCAATAATGAGCCGGAGGTGACTGTCCCCAAAATCCCGAAAAAGGTGATTTTCCTCCCAGCGGGGAAAAACGTGAAGCGGCTCCTTTTTTAACTGTAAACGGTAAACAGCCTTCGAAACCAATGAAGAAGAAAGAGCAGAATTATTTTCGGTTTTACGCGCTCTGCGTGATGGTTGCGGCGTTTTCTCTCCGTTCGCTGATCACCACGGTCGGACCGGTGGTAAAGGATATCAAGGCGGACCTGAATATCTCATCCGGGATCGCGGGCATGCTCACCACCATCCCGATCATCATTTTCTCTGTCACTGCGTTCTTTGCCGGAGCCATACTGCCGCGGTTCAGGGTGCTGGTATCGGCTCCTGTCTGCTTTGCGCTGACGGAGTCAGGCGCGTTGATCCGCTCCTATTGCGGCTCGGTCGGGTTATATCTCGGGACCCTGCTGCTGGGGCTCGGGATCGGAGTGCTGAATGTGCTGATCCCCGCCCTGAACCGTGAAAAGCTGCCGCTGAAAATCGGAGTCCTTACGGGTATCTATAATATCTCGCTGAACCTCATGGCAGGCATGGGGTCGGGTTTTACCTATAAAATATCCCGTGTCATCGGCGGATGGCGGCCGGCGATAGCGGTCTGGGGAATCTTCCCGCTGATCGCAATCCCGCTGTGGATGCGTCTCTGCCGCATGCCTCAGTTCGATGACCGGGAAAGCGAAGCCTTTTCACCGCTGGCTGCGGCAAAGAAATATCTTTCCGGAAAGATTTGGGCGCTCTGTATTCTGATGGCGCTCCAGAGCTTTATTTATTACAGTCTGGTGATCGCCTGGTGTCCCACGATGCTGACCGATAAGGGGATCAGTTCCGGGATGGCGGGAACAATGACGATCTTCATGCAGGCAGTCAGCCTGGTGCCGGCTTATTTCATCCCGGTCAACGCTGTCCATCCGGAACGGCGCAGGGCGATCTCCCTGATCGGGGGCGGCTCATACCTGATCAGCACCCTGATCTATTTGCTCTTTGATTCCCTTCCTGCGATGTTTTTCTGCTGTTTTCTCTGGGGGATCAGTTCGGGTTCCTGTTTCAGCTATGTTCTGGCGCTGATCAGCCTGAGCGGCAAGTCTAAAGCGGAGACAACCTGGATCTCCGGATTTGTGCAGATGGTCGGTTACGCCTTCGCGGCGATCGGACCGGCTCTTTTCGGGTTCATCGTGGACGCTGCCGGTGAATGGACGATCCCGATGATCGTTGTCATGATCCTCAGTATCGGCTATATGATCGCAGGCATCATCAGCGGGAAAGCCGTTGAACAGTGACCTGATCTGTCCGAACCCAGCAGATGACCGCTGTACATGCGGATAAATCTAAAACAGAAGTTCGGGAGCCGCTTCACTATCAACGAACATCTGACTTCTATAACTTGATGAGAGGAAAAAAATATGGATAAAAATTCTTTGCTGGCGTTTTTCGGAGCGTTCAATCCCCCGACACGGGCGCATGTGGAACTGGCGGAAGCCGCGATGCTGGCGTCCGGCCGCAGCGGTGTGATCTTTGTCCCATCCAAATCCGTTTATATCAAAGAGGATCAGAAAAAGGAATTTGCTTTCTGTGAAGAGGACCGGTTGTCGATGCTGGAAAAGATCGCCGCGAACCGTCCCTGGATGGAAGTCACGGATATCGAGTTCAAACAGGAAAAACAGCCCCGGACCTATACAACGCTTTGTATGCTGCGGGAGCAGGGACTGCAGGCTTCGCTGCTGATGGGCGCGGATAAACTTCCGGAACTGGACAAGATCTGGAGCTTTGTTCCGGAGATCGCGGAAGAATTCGGTATCGTCTGTATGGACCGAGCGGATCTGAATGCCGCGGAGATCATTCGGAACAGTCCTTTCCTTACTTCGCTGCATATCACTGTTGTGAATGTTCCGGATACCTATAAAAATGTCTCATCTACGAAAGTCAGGGAGACTCTTCAGGAGATATCACGGCTGAAACAGCAAGTCCGCGAACTGCTTCCTCCCGAACTGGCGAATCTCGTTTAATTTTTATTGGGACAGTTGGAACGATTCCCGGTGTCCAAAAACTGGTTTGGCGGCGGATCGTATTGATCACGCTCCGCTTTTCTTCAAAAATTATCATAACCTTATGGAAAAATCGTGTTTTGTGGTATGATTTTTAAATCTCAGGGTCTTCCGGATTTCCGGTACGCTGACCCGGTCTTACGAAGGTAATCAGAAGAAAAGAAATAGTCATTTTTGGGCAATATAAACCATATATTTGCCCTTTTTTTAATGAAATTATCAGGAGGTGGAACACAATATGGCGCGTTATTTTGTTACTCGTATTTTGCTTGCGATTTTGACGGTGTTCATCATTATCACGATCACGTTCTTTACGATGAACGCGGTTCCGGGCGGTCCGTTCTCCGCCGAAAAGGCGCCTACAGCGGCTGTTCAGGCTGTGCTGGAAGAGCGATTTAATCTGGATAAACCTGTTGGCGTCCAGTACCTTCTCTATCTGCGCAATATTCTGCACGGGGATTTCGGCGTTTCACTGAAAACCGGCCGTCCGATCATGACTGTCATTCAGGAATCCTTCGGAATTTCGGCACGGCTGGGACTGATGGCAGCTGCGGTGGCGGTCGTGCTGGGACTGACTTTCGGCAGTATCGCGGCGCTTACCCGCAGCGGTCTCTCGGACCGGCTCATCATTTTCTTCACGACACTGATGGTATCCGTTCCGAGTTTTGTACTGGCGACATTGCTGCTGCTGGTGTTCTGCCTGGAACTGAAATGGTTCCCGGTCTGGAGCACTTCCAATCCCAGTTATTTCCTGCCGGTGATCTCTCTGGCAATGTCTCCGATGGCATATATCACCCGTCTTACCAAATCCAGTATGCTGGATGTGCTGGGACAGGATTACATCCGCACAGCGGTTTCCAAAGGTGTTCCCCAGTTTACTGTGGTAGCCAAACACGCGCTGCGCAATGCACTGATCCCGGTCATCACCTATGTGGGCCCGATGGTGGCTTATATTGTTACCGGTTCCCTGGTCGTGGAATCCGTATTTACCATCGGCGGCCTGGGCGGAAAGTTCGTATCCAGCATCAATAACCGGGACTATCCGATGATCATGGCTACGACGATCTTTCTGGCGGTCCTGATGGTTATCGCGACCATGGTGTCCGACCTGGTGTACAAGATCGTTGACCCGCGCATCAGCTTTGACTAAGAGGAGATCCGTGACATGGAAATGAATAATGAAATTCCGAAAAAACAATTGCTGAGTCTCCAGCTGGATCTTTCCAAATTTGAACCTGCCTCGGATGAGGAAAAAGCACAGGCTGTCGTCATGCGTGAATCAACTACCTTCTTTAAAGACGGTATCCGGAAGCTGCGGAAAAATCCGCTGGCGATGGGCAGTCTGGTGGTTTTGGCGCTGATCGTCATCCTCATTATTTTTGCCCCGAAGGTCGTTCCTTACAGCTATGACGGGATGATCACCGTGGATGGTAAGCGTGACAAGACAGCCAAGAATCTGGCGCCTTTCACATGGTCCGCAAATGAACAGAAGGCGATCGATGCCGGAGAAAAAATCTTTCCTCACATTTTCGGGACAGATGAACTGTGCCGTGACTATTTTATGCGGGTGATCTACGGGACCCGTGTTTCACTATCCGTCGGCCTTTTCGCGAGCCTGATCGTTTTGGTGATCGGTTTGTTTTATGGATCCATTTCCGGATATGCGGGCGGGAAAGTGGATATTGTCATGATGCGTATCGTGGATATCATTTATTCCCTGCCTGACACACTGATGGTGATCCTTCTTTCCGTTGTGCTGTCCGCAGTCCTGACTGACAGGCTGAACGGGACGATCTTTCAAAAGCTTGGTGTGAACATGATCAGTCTTTTCATCGTGTTCGGACTGCTGTACTGGGTCGGGATGGCCCGGCTGGTACGCGGCCAGATCCTGACTATAAAGAATAATGAATATATTCTGGCAGCCAAGGCGCTGGGCTCCGGTTCCACCCGGATCATCCTGAAGCACATTCTGCCGAACTGTATGAGCGTGATCTTCATCTCTACCGCGCTGCAGGTCCCGTCGGCGATCTTTACCGAAAGTTATCTTTCCTTTATCGGTCTGGGCGTCCAGGCGCCGATGCCTTCTCTGGGATCGCTGGCAAATGCTGCCCGGGGCGGTCTTTCCAGTTATCCCTATAAGCTCGTATTTCCGGCGCTGATGATCTGTCTTATCGTTTTGTCCTGCAACCTGCTGGGCGACGGTCTGCGCGATGCGTTCGATCCGAAATTGAGGAGGTAAGAATGGCTGAAAGACTTTTGGAAGTGAAAGATCTGTATACATCCTTTTTTACGGATGCGGGCGAAGTGAAGGCTGTGAATGGCCTGTCTTTCAACCTGGATGAAGGTGAAGTACTGGGGATCGTGGGAGAATCCGGTTCCGGAAAAAGTGTGACGGCTTACTCCATCATGCGCATTCTGACGAATCCCGGCACTATCAAAAGCGGTCAGATCCTTTACCGCGGCCAGGATATCACGAAACTCACCGAGACTGAAATGCGCAAGATCCGCGGCGCGAAGATCAGTATTATTTTCCAGGACCCGATGACATCCCTGAACCCGACTTACACGATCGGGAACCAGATCGAGGAAGCGATCCTGCTGCATACGAACCGTACACGGAGTGAAGCCCGGGAACGGGCAATCGAGATGCTGAAACTGGTCGGGCTGAACGAACCGGAAAAACGAATCAAGCAATATCCTCATGAACTTTCCGGCGGGATGCGGCAGCGTGTGATGATCGCCATGGCGCTGGCCTGTGAACCGGATATTCTGATCGCCGATGAACCGACAACGGCTCTGGACGTGACGATCCAGGCGCAGATCCTGGAACTGATGCAGCAGCTGCAGAAGGAACTGGGAATGGCGATCATCATGATCACCCATGACCTGGGCGTGATCGCGGATATGTGCGATACGATCATCGTCATGTACGGCGGACATGCCTGTGAACGCGGTATCGCGGACGAGATCTTCTATAATCCCTGCCATGAATACACCAAAGGGCTGATGCGGTCCATCCCGAGTGTGGTGGGAAAAAAGGAACGCTTGATCCCGATCTCGGGGACGCCTATCGACCAGCTGAACCTGCCGAAGGGCTGCGCATTTGCTCCCCGCTGTGATAAAGCTATGAAGATCTGCATGGAGGCTCAACCGGAAGAGATTCCGATCAATTCGTATCATTCGGCTGCCTGCTGGATGAACGTCAAGAAAGTATATGAAGAAGCCGGAAAGGAGTGATGCAGCTATGAATGAACGCCCATTGGTTGAAGTCAAACATTTGAAACAGTATTTTCCGATCCGGACCGGTTTTTTTGCGACAACGCCGCTGAAGGCTGTGGATGATGTCTCTTTCTACATCAATGAAGGGGAAACGCTTGGGCTTGTCGGCGAATCCGGCTGCGGTAAGACGACTGCCGGACGGACGCTGCTCCATCTTTACGAACCGACTGCGGGTGAGATCTATTTCGACGGAAATCAGATCACTTCGAAAAACATCAAAAACTACCGCAAGGAAATGCAGATCGTGTTCCAGGATCCTTATTCATCCCTGGATCCGCGTATGACGGTTTCCGACATCATCGGGGAAGCCATGGATATCCATCACCTGTATCGAAACCGGGCTGAACGCGCGGACAGTGTAAAGTCACTGATGGATCTGGTGGGATTGAATTCCGAACATGCCAACCGCTACGCCCATGAATTTTCCGGCGGACAGAGGCAGCGTATCGGGATCGCCCGGGCGCTGGCGGTGAATCCGCGCTTTATCGTCTGCGATGAACCTGTTTCCGCGCTGGATGTATCCATTCAGGCGCAGATCATCAATACCTTTGAGGATCTGCAGGAGAAGCTGAATATCGCCTATCTCTTCATTGCCCATGACCTGCTGGTGGTGCGGCATATGTCGAATCGCATCGCGGTGATGTATCTGGGCAGGATCGTTGAAACTGCTTCCGCTGATGAGGTCTCCGATCATCCGCTGCATCCCTATACGGTTTCACTGATGTCCGCGGTGCCGATCCCGGATCCGAAGATCGCCCATTCCCGCAAGCGTATCCCGCTGGAAGGAGATGTTCCCAGTCCGCTTCGCATGCCTTCCGGCTGTGCTTTCCGGACTCGCTGCCGATATGCCACAGAGAAATGTGCACAGGAAAGGCCTGAACTGAAGGAAGCTGCCCCGGATCACTGGGTCGCCTGCTGGAATATATAGTTAAGACTCACGTCGTTATAATTAATCCATATATTTGGGTTAGAATAATAAAATCCGCTTACTAAAGATTCTAAGCGGAAATTAGTAAGGAGATAATATGAAAAAAAGCTTACTTGTCGTATTGAGTGTTTTGCTTGTTCTCAGTCTTGTACTGACCGGATGCAAAACCAAAGAGCAGCAGCAGGATGTTGCTGTTAAAATGACCTCGGCTGTTGAAAAAGCGGAGGATGTTGAAGCAGCCGTTGAAGGAGCAGTAGAAGAAGTAGCTGCGGCTGTTGAAGAAGCTCAGGCTGAAGCCGAAGCCGCTGTTGCAGAAAAGGTCGAAGAAGTAGCTGCGGCTGTTGAAGAAACTCAGGCTGAAGCCGAAGCCGCTGTCGCAGAAAAAGTCGAAGAAGCAGCTGCGGATGTTGAAGAAGTTCAGGCTGAAGCCGAAGCCGCTGTCGCAGAAAAGGTCGAAGAAGTAGCTGCGGCTGTTGAAGAAGTTCAGGCTGAAGCTGAAGCCGCTGTCTCAGAACAAGTCGAAGAAGCTGCTGCGGCTGTTGAAGAAGTAGCTGCGGCTGTTGAAGAAGCTCAGGCTGAAGCCGAAGCTGCTGTCGCAGAAACAGTTGAAGAAGTTGCTGCGGCTGTTGAAGAAGCTGTTGAAAGTGTCGGCACAGCTTATCCGGAATGGACTCAGTATGATGCTTTCATCAAAGAAATTAAAGCCACTACCGATTTCGCTGAACGTGTCAATATGATGCACCAGGCTGAAGATATGCTGATGGAAACCGGCGCACTGCTCCCGATTTACTATTACAACGATGATTATATGCAGTCTTCCAAGGTCGATGGCATTTACAGCTCCGTTTTCGGGACCAAATACTTTATGTATGCGACCAAGGGCGATGAAACGACCCTGAAACTGAACCTGGCTTCCGAACCGGATCATCTGGATCCTGCTCTGAACAGCTCTGTTGACGGCGCCTGCCTCGCAGCGAACTCTTTCGCAGGTCTGTATATGTACAATGCTGAGGGTTCACTGGTCCCGCAGCTTGCCGAAGGCTATGAAGCTTCCGAAGACGGCCTGACCTATACCTTCACACTGAAGGAAGGCCTGAAATGGTCTGACGGTTCCGATCTCACCGCTGAAGATTTCGTTTATGCCTGGAAACGCGCTGCCGATCCGAAGACCGCTGCCGACTATGCTTACATGTTCGATGTCATCGCCGGTTATGATGAAGTTCAGGAAGGCCAGGATGCACTCCAGGTTTCCGCTCCGGATGCCAAGACCATTGTTGTTACCCTGAAGAGCCCCTGCGCTTACATGCTGGACCTGATGGCTTTCCCGACCTACTTCCCTGTGAAGAAGTCCGTTGTGGAAGCTGCCGCGGATTGGGAAACCAACCCGGGTGCCTGGGCACAGGAAGCCGGCTTCGTTTCCAACGGTGCCTACACGCTTGAATCCTGGAACCATGATGAATCCATGGTCTATGTAAAGAACCCGAACTTCTATGATGCCGAAAATGTAAAGATCGAACGCCTTGAATTCATGCTCTCCGCAGATGATACCGCTATCTTTGCTGCATACAAAGCCGGCGACCTCGATTTCGCTGACTCCGTCCCGACCGACGAGATCGCGAATCTGAAGGATAAGGATCCGGAATTCCACATCATCGACAATCTGGGTACCTACTATGTGATCTTCAACGTCAAGTCACCGCTGTTTTATGGCAAGACTGTTGAACAGGCTAATGCCATGCGCCATGCTTTCAGCAAGCTGATCGACCGCCAGTACATCATTGACACGGTTGCTCAGTGTGGTCAGCTGCCTGCCACTTCCTTCCTGCCTGCCGGTATGGCTGATGGTAACGGCGGTATCTTCAAGAACGCTGAAGGCTGGGACTATCCTGTAGACGACGGTTATTACGGCATTGACGTGGATGTCGATGGCGCCCGCGAACTGCTTGAATTTGCCGGATTCGAATTCGGTGAAGACGGTAAGCTCTCCGCTGAAACACCGATCTCCTTCGAATATCTGACCAACACGAGTTCCAACCATGTTGCGATTGCTGAATGTATCCAGCAGGACCTCGCGGAAGTCGGCATTACCATGACCGTCCGCTCCATCGACTGGAACGTCTTCCTCAACGAACGTAAGGAAGGCAACTATGATATCGCCCGCAATGGCTGGCTCGCTGACTTCAACGACCCGATCAACATGCTGGAGATGTGGACCACCAATTCCGGCAACAACGACGCCCAGTTCGGCCGCTATTAATCGGAAAATGATCTGTCCGGGGAGGATGATTTCAGTACAGTAAACCTTATTTCTGACCTTCCCGGTCTGATTATATAAAAAAACAAACGGATGCTGTGAGACAATAAAATCACAGCATCCGTTTTTATTACCGGTCTGTTTTGGGGGACAGGCCTGTGACGTATCGTCTGACAGTAATATTATGGTTTTTCCGATCTCATTGCCAGAAAAGTCGGGATATTCAGCTCGTGAAGCCGTCCTTCCCCGTTCGTGTCTTCATAGATATTCGTCAGGATAAACCCCGCTTCCAACTGGCCGCCGATCTGTTCCTCGAGGGAATGGGAAAACTGGACACCGGCATCGTCCTGTTCAAGCTGTTTCATCTGTTCCGCGTCTTTCAGCGGGTTGAAGGGCAGATGGTTGATGATCATTTTTTCGTCAGCATCTACGATGTAATTGATATAGTGATCCGTTCCGGAGATCAACAGCCCGCCTTTTTTCAGGACACGGTAACATTCTTTCCAAATGGGACGGACGTCTTCTACATAGCAGTTTGATACGGGGTGAAATACGATATCGAATTCTTCATCCTCAAACGGCAGCCGTTTGGTCATATCCGCCCGAATTGTACGAATCTCATAACCTTCCCGTGCCGCGACGAGGGTTTCGCTTTCCATCTGCTTTTCCGAATAGTCCAGAACGGTGCATTTCGCGCCGAGGGCGGCGAAAACAGGCATCTGCTGCCCGCCGCCGCTGGCAAGTCCCAGAATTCTCTTCCCTTTTATTTCGCCGAACCATTCATGGGGAACGGTTTTTGTGGGCGTCAGATGGACGTCCCATTCTCCCTGTTTCGCTTTTTCAAATGTCTCATGAGAAACGGGTTTTCCCCACTCCCATCCTTCTTCGACCCAGCGGTCTATTGTTTTCGCGTTGATATCTTGATAGTTCATGAGATCCTCCCTTAGAGAGGCTGTTTATCTGTGAATACGATTTCCTGACAGTTCACATCGACTGCGGCATCCACTCCGAAGGGGATGATGCATCTCGGAACAGCGTGCCCGACATTGATGTTCGTGACGATCGGCAGCTGCGGATCACCGATCTCTTCCGTCAGGATCTCCTTATACTCCCGGAAATACTTTTCATCGGCAGGTTTCCCGATCAGCACACCGTTCAGGACTTCGAAGATCCCGGTTTGTTTCAGAATCCGGACCATGCGGCGGTACCTTTCCGGCGGAGCCTGTTCCTCGCTTGATTCCAGCAGCAGGATCTTCCCTTTCCAGTCTTCTGTATCCGGAAACAGTGAATATTTTCTGCACAGGGAAACGCTGTCTTCATAGCGTTCATTGTCGAAAATGTCGAATAATGTGTCGATACATCCGCCAAGGATCGGACCGCTGAAAACAGGAGATCCCTGCAGCAGTTCGAACCCCTGATTTTTATGCTCCGGCAGACTGCTGCCGATCGCCTCGATACTGAAGTCCTGGCGGGAATCATACCAGATATCGCTCGGCGTGATCCTCCGGATCGTGCCGGTGGTGATGAGCTCCGTAAAATACGATTTGGTATAGGGCAGTATGTCCGGAGAAATGTCGCAGATGTCCGGCAGGAATGCCTGCCCGTAAAATGTGTTCAGTCCGGCTTTATGCAGCATCAGATGGTTGACCGTACTGTCTGAAAAACCGAGGAATATCTTATCCCGGACCGCGTTCTTCAGTTCGTCATGTTCAAAAAGATAAGGCAGAAGACGGTATGTGTCATCACCGCCGATGGCGCAGAGGATCATATCCGTCTCACTTCGGAAAGCATCCAGCAGATCCTGCGCCCGGGCTTCCGGATGATGTTCAATAAAATCCAGCCCCCGGAGGCAGTGCTCTGAAAAACGGACTGTCAGCCCCATCTCTTCCAATCTTTTTATACCGATTTCCAGCTCATGCGAGACAAAGCTTTCGCCTAAGACACCTCTCGAGAGGCTCACGATCGTAACATCTTTGACCGGTTTCATATTTCTCCATTCATCAGATCTGTCAAAGCCCGTACTCAAACTGATAACAGCGGGCTAAGCTCAGTCAATATTTTATGAAAAAAACACACCGACTGCCAACCAATGACTAACGTCTGATATCTGACATCTGTATGATCTCGCAGCCCTGTTTTTTATAGTACGCCAGCATTTCATCTATCTTTTTCAGGTCATAGCTCGTCACACAGTCGGAAATGACATGGACGGTGTATCCCGCTTTCACCATATTATAACAGGTGGATTTCACGCACGCGGTGGCGTCCGCGCCGGTGATATAAAACTCGTTAATGTTGTTTGCCGAGATAAATTCGGTAAAGGCTTCACATGTCAGGGAGTTGCTTTTCGTTTTTGTAAAAATATTGCCGGATACGACCTTCAGCTCCGGGGCAAGTTCCTCACCTTTCGTCCCGGGTTTAAAAGTGCGGGTGCCGGCAGTGATATTGTTGTGTTTGATGTAAACGATGTGCATCCCTTCCGCCGCTGCCCAGTCGACCGCGGCATTTATATTTTCGATAATGTCCTTATAGTGCTTTGTGATATCATTTTGAATGTCAATTACGACAAGCGCTTTTGTCTGCATAATTATTTCCTCCTGTGAAATGCAGCTTTATATGTAACGATCCGGATTGAGTCAGGGGCCCGAAACTCCTGTTCCGAAAATGATCCGTGCGAGGCCCATGCCTTACAGGACAGGTTCCCGCTGATCTATTCGGATCCCGTGAAATGATAATATCCGTAAACACCCAATACGCCTGTGAAAACCACCGCGCTGTAGGTGCTGAAACGCTCCGCAATGCCGAAGACTTCTTTGGGCAGCTTCATGCTTCCCACCGCGCCGAAGAACATACACAGCAGGGCGATGACGGCAAGAATACTGAGACCTTTTCGGTTATCCCTGAAGCTTCCGGCCGCGATCAGGATCAGCGAAATAATGGACAGGGCAACGACCAGTATCGTCACCACATAGACATGGATAAAGGATTGAACGCTGCCGTCATAACCGCTTCCCGTGAGCGGGAAAAGCGAATAGCCGATCGCCGAAATGCCATGCATGGCAGCGAAGAGATAAACGCCCAGCCGCAGGGGATTTCGTACATTGATCACCAGGATACAGAGACAGGCACAGCATACAGCGCTGAAAATACCGTGGACAGACGCGTATCCGCTCGCAATGGTATACGAGGGAGCGTCAACAGCGGTGAGATCGCTCACCGCCTGCCTCATCCGGTCATACTCTGGATAATGCATTCCCCCGATGATATCATGCAATACATAAAAAACGACATTCAGTATGCCGCACACAAATGTCCATTTTCCGAGCCTTTTCAATATTCGATCATTTTTCATGGTTTCTGCCTCTATGGACTCTCAGGTCACAAACATTTGATTTCCTTTTGAAGGGATTCCAGGAACCTCCCCGCGTGGGCGCCGTCCATCTGCGTGTGGTGGAACTGAAAGGAAACCGGAAGATAATATCTGAAAAGTTTCTTCCTGTATCTGCCCCAGATCATAAAAGGGTTGTTATAAATACCGCTGTTCATTCCCACGGCACCGTCGATCTCCGTATCGATGATCGCGGACGTACCGATCACCATACTGTCTGTCAGGTCCCTGTTTTCGCAGGTTTCGGCTGTCTCCGCGGTGTATTTCAGATAAT
>DAIMGK010000091.1:2467-18615 GCA_036723985.1 Flexilinea sp. | reverse complement strand
GAAGTATAACACAGTATTGATATTAATTGTAGTTTAATAAAATGTTGTATACTAGAATAGATCAAGTAAAACCAGTTGTTGATGAATATTGGAATTGGCTGGATGAATTGGTTGTCGATTCCAATTCAAAATTGGGTGAAGCTGTCATCTATTCAAAAAAACAGAAGGAATATCTGAACCGATTCCTTGAATACGGAAAACTTGATATCAGTAACAATCAGGCGGAAAATGCTATCCGTCCATTTGTGATTGGACGAAAAAACTGGCTCTTTTGCGATACTGTCGGCGGGGCTTTCGCCAGTTCGGTTGTTTATTCTCTCGTTGAAACCGCCAAGGCCAATAACCTTGATCCGTATCAGTATTTATTGCTCTTGCTGACCGAATTACCACAGATTGACAGTCCATTATCTGCTGAAACCCTGGAGCCATTCTTCCCCTGGAACGCAGCCGCAGCCTGCGCTAATTTGAAATATCCCTTCTGATTTTTCAACGTACGATTATTGATCGCTTACAATTAATCAGAGATAAGTACGAGATAACTCCGAGATAGATATTGGGTATTATATACGGTCTGATAAAAAAACAAGCCTGCCGCAGATTCCGCGGCAGGCTGTTTTGAATTTGATGTGCTAATAGACTACTGTGACGGTGACGTCCATGGAGCAGAGGATCTCGTAGCCGCGGACGATGCCTACGGTCATGGTGTAGACGCCGGGGGTGGAGGGGACGATCGCGTCCAGAGCAAATTTCATGGTGCCGCCGGGGGCGACTTCCGAGGGGAGATCCTTGCGGGTCTGGTCTTTCCGTTTTAGCATGTTTTCCCCGCCGATGTAGGCGATATCCATGTCATCGGTAGTCCAGTTGATGTTGGAATCATTGCGAACGCGGAAAACGAAATCTGTTTCCTCACCGCGGCCGAATGATGCGCGGTACGCGGGGTTGACGGACAGAAGCGTGCAGCCTGTGTTGACCGGTGTGACGCCCGGCGCGATCGTTGCCAGATTGCTGATATTTCCGACGATGATCTTTACCCATATCGAGTCATTTTCAGAGTTGGATGTGCCGAAGATATTTCCGGCCGGGCTGCGCAGTTTCCAGTTGCTCTGATAGACGCCGTATGCGCCGGGGGCGGTGAGGTCGATGCTGATATTCACCGTTTCACCGGGGGCGACTGCTTTCGGCAGATTGACGGCAAGGTTATTCCCCATGGCATCCCCGCCGGCGAACACCAGCTGATATCCGGGTGACCAGGCGCAGGAACCGGCGTTCTGGATACGCCAGACCTTCCTGAAGACCTGACCGGGCTGCAGCTGTGTGTTGTCCGGGATGGTGACATCATCAACAAAACGGACGCGTTCACATACGGTATTTACCGGCTGTGCGTAAATGGGGACAGCATAGGCGGAAGTCGGCTGCTGGGGAACAGGATATTGGACATACGGTGTGGCAGTCGGGATAGCTGTCGGCGCTTTGTAGATCGGCCGGGTAATGATTTCCTGTGTCTCCGGTGTCGAAATAACGGACAAACCGGAACCGGAAGAAGCAGGTGTTGAAATGACCGGACGGATCAGCAGACCTCCGGACTCAGCTGACGAGCCGGATGAACCGGCCTGGGCTGTCAGGGTCTGCTGTGCGTATTGCTGGACCTGTTCAATGGTGAGGTTTGTGTTACCCGGGATGACACCATCACAGCCGGCAAGAATGGCCAGCAGCAGTAAAAACAGTAATATGATTTTCAGCGGACGGTTTCTGCGGACCGCAGAAGATTTGATATCGTATCGTGTGATGTATTTAATTTTCTCTTTCATATCCAACTCCTGAACTATGAACGTTTTCCGTCGCCGGGTTGTTTCAAAGAACCGGGTTTTCGTGAATGTCGGGAGCGAGTCAATGGGGACCTGCCCTGTACGGTGCGAGCTTTGCCCGGTATATGAAGTGCAGGAGCGAAGCTCCTGCTGACTCTTTCGTTATCAGAACAAAGAAAGCTGAGAAGCTTCTCCGCTTTCCGGTGCGGGCTGGTCGTCGGGTTTTTCCTCCTGTTTTACTTCTTCAACCGGCTGCGGCTCGATCCGTTCCCGGGCCTGCTGCAGGTAACCCGGAAGCAGGGAAAAGTCATGTTCGATCGCTGACCGCAGGCTGGGCTGATGCAGGGCAGCGGCAGGGTGGAACATCGGGATGATCAGCCGGTCATTGACCCAGAGTCCCTGCCCGTGGATGGAACTGATGCGCTGGAGCGGAAAATAACGTGCCATGGAAAAACGGCCAAGCGTGACGATCACCAGCGGGTTGATCAGTTCGATCTGGCGGTTGAGGAATTTTGCGCATGAGGACAGTTCTTCGGGAAGCGGGTCGCGGTTGGCAGGAGGGCGGCATTTCACGACATTGGTGATAAATACTTCCTGCCGTTTGACCTCCGCGATTTCCAGAAGATGGTTCAGAAAGGCTCCCGCCTGTCCGACGAAGGGGCGTCCCGTGGCATTTTCATTCGCTCCGGGGCCTTCCCCGATAAAGAGGATCTTTGACCGGACGTTGCCCTCTCCGGGAACAGCTTTGTTTCGGGTCAGATGCAGCATGCAATCCCTGCAGACAGAAATTTCCGCTGCCAATTCATTCATTTGATCTAATAATATGCTCATCCCAAATCTGCTTTCATCAGTTTTTCGTAATCTTCCGGATCGAGGTTCATCAGAAGAGCGTCTTCATGATTATCCTGGTAATACTGTTTCCTCACCCCTTCCGTGTGATATCCGCTGGTTTCATAAAGGTGGATGGCCGGTTCGTTTCCCGCCCGGACCTCCAGGAATGAAACACGGGCGCCGCTGTCATAACATGCTTTCAGGCCGTGAAGCAGCAATGCCCTGCCGATACCCCGGCAGCGGGCTTCCGGTGCTACCGCGAAGTTTGCCAGATGCGCCTCATCGATAATGAGCCAGAAAACAATGAATCCCAGGATCGTTCCGTTTTCATCCGCTGCGATGAAGGGACGTGAACTCTGATTTTCTTCCACTTCAAACCGGTAAGATCGTTCCGGCCAGTACAAAGCGGCGGATGCCTTGTCGATTTCGAAGACCCGCGGTATATCAGAGGTCTCCATTGCGCGTATTTTTACGCTGTCCATGGATCATCCCGGGATCGGGTCGTGGGTATGCAGGTAAATCGGCGCCAGGGAAGCTGTCTGCGGAATGTCCCCTTTTTCAAAGATCTTCCAGCCGATCTCCGCCAGGTAACCGGCTCTGCGAAGGCTCGAGGAAGGGGAAGACATTTTGATGTTCTTGTTTTTGCGGAAGACAGCCCGCATTTCGGATTCGAATTCACCTGTCAGGAGTGTCGGTTCCGTGATTTTTTCGCTCAGTGATTCGGCAGTATGGACTTCAACGGTACCGTCGCTTGCCCAGCGTCCGCGGCGGATCTCATAAAAAGAGGCCGCCAGTTTACCTCTTCCTGCCTGCAGAAATGCACAAAGCGGTGTATCAGTCAGCGGCTGCTGATTAGCTGTAACGTCAAGGGTGGGAACGCCGATGACCGGAATGCCGGAGCCCAGTGCCATCCCCTTTGCGAAGGACAGGCCGACCCGCAGGCTGGTAAATGAGCCGGGACCCAAAGCGACGGATACTGCTTTCAGTTTTTTTATATCGATTTCCAGGTCGGAAAGCATTTCTTTTACAGCCGGTGCCAATGAAACGGTATGCCGGTTGGGACTGGTCCAGCTGCTTTCCGCCAGGATCTCCGAGCCGTTATATACGGCAATGCCCAGTCGGGCTGTTGATGTATCGATTGCAAGGATCATATTTGATTTCAAGACCTCCCGTTCATATATGTTCAGCGGCTCCTTTGCGGCATTCTGAATATTGTCAGAGAATACTTGACTCCATATTCAGGATCGCTGCCTTTTTTATACACCGAAAGTCTGGCGGCGGAATTCCGCGGTCAGTTTTTCGTAGCGTTTCCCGTTCGGTTTCAGCGTGAAGCTTCGGATCCCTTCAGCAATATATTTCATCCGGATCCAAAGGCATTCAGCGGGAAGGATCTCCCGGATCTTATCAGCCCATTCGATCAGCAGCGGGCCTTTGCGAAGCATACGGTCAAGATCCAGTTCCTCCGCTTCCCACAGACTGCCGAGACGATAGGCGTCCATATGGAACATGACACTGTTATCAAAACGGTAGTACTCATTCACGAGCACGAATGTCGGGCTGGTGACCGGGTCAGTAGTGCCCCATCCTTTCGCCACACCGTTGATCAGAGTAGTTTTTCCGGCGCCCAAATCGCCGGATAATGCGATCAGATCTCCGGGACGGAGCAATCCTCCCAGCCTCATTCCAAAACGTCGTGTCTGGTCAGCGCTCCGGCTGAAGCATTCAACAGTGTTCGGATCTAAAATTGGCATGATTATTGCTCCTTATTTTATGTCAGATACAGGAAAATTTTGAGCCGATGACCGTATCGGTTCACCCTTGATGCGGCGGGAAAGCTCACGGCGGGATAAAAAGATCTTATGTCCGCAGGTCAGACACTCAAGACCGATATCCGCTCCGATGCGCACAACTCTCCATTCCCGTCCTCCGCAGGGATGTGCTTTTCGTAAAATGACCAGGTCATCTACACAAATATTTTCCATCTAACTAATTATAAAGCAATTTAAAAGATCATGCACGGAACAGAACAAAGAGCTTTGGTTTTCCTGCAAATGATCGGATCTCAGCACCGGATCATTTTTCTAAGGTAAATCTAAGGTTCAGATGGTATGAAGTAATATGGAGAGATATAACTGCCGGCGGATCAATGCTTTTCCGAGTTTTCCCCCATATGCCGGACAGATCAATTATATCTCTCCTTTTTTATTGGTTCGGTGTATATCGGTGGGTTGTTTATAACGGTTTATGGAACGATTGGAAAAATTACCGGAAATGAAGAAGAAACTGGCTATAACAGGGATGATCATGATTCTGCTTCTGGCCGCAGGCTGCTCGCGGAAAGGAATACAGAAAGAAGAAGAGATCCTGACATTACCTGCATCCACAGGTACCGTTCGGAATGTGGTCACGTTTATCGGTAATGTGACTTCCGGACAGACTTCCCAGCTGAACTGGGGCACGGACGGCGTGATCGGAACGGTAAATGTTCAGCTGGGCGATACGGTGAAGGAGGGAGATATTCTGGCAATACTGGAAACAGGATCCCTTTCATCCACTGTGTTGAACGCCGAAATTCCCCTGATCAACGCGCAGGAAGACCTGGATGAGGTGATGAGTTCTGAGACCCCTAAAGCTCAGGCATACTACGAGTTGAAAGAAATGGAAAAGGCACTGGCGGATGCGGAACATTACGCCGAAGGGCTGAAATATCCCCGTGCCCTGGCTGATGACATCATGTATTATGCCGAGCAGGTGGAGATCTACCGGAAATATTTTGAAGAAGCACAGCGTTCCTTTGATGAGGCGGCGCTTTGGAAGAACGGACCGACCGAGACAGAACTGAATTTTTATGACGAACGAAGGAAGGCCAGGCTGACAGCACTGGATGAATACGCTGAAGCCTATAACAATTACCTTTATTACAGCGGTTCCGCAACGGAAAATGATAAAGAACAGGCTGCCGCGAAAATTGATCTGGCTGAAGCCGAATATGAAAAGGCGCTTAAAAATTTCATGACATATTCCGTGTATCCCCGGGTAAAGGACATTACCGCGGCGGAAGTGAGGCTTCAGAATGCACGGGATACTTACAACCGCAGAAATATTGTCGCGGATATCAACGGGACGGTCACATCGATCAGTGCACGTCCAGGTGATTATGTAAAAAAAGGATCAGCCGCTTTTCAGCTGGATAATATCACGAGACTTTATATCCCGATGGATGTGTCAGAAATCGATGTGCTGAAGATCCGGGACGGCATGCGGGCACAGATCGTGTTTGATGCCAACGCGGGCCATACCTATGAAGGCATTGTGGCATCCGTTTCCGCTTCCGGCGTATCTTCCGGCAATCGGGTGACTTTCGGCACAATGGTGGAGATACTTGATCCTGATGACAAAGTAAAAGTCGGCATGACAGCGGAAGTGGACCTGATCCTGGAAGAATCGGAAAACACGCTTATCGTTCCCGCCAACGCTGTTTTCAGCGAAAACGGGTCATCATTTGTCACGGTTGCCGATGGGAAGAATTTGCGTGATGTTCCCGTGCGTGTTGGGCTGAAAACGGATACTGTTGCGGAAATTCTGGGAGGAGAGCTGAAAGAGGGAGACCCCGTTCGGGTCCCGTCCATTGATAGCAGCGTCATGATAGATATGGGACTGAGTGAAACCCCACAGGTTCCGGATCCGGGCATGATGCCGTTTGCCCCGGGCTCTTTTGAAGGAAGGCCCAGACCTCCGGAAAGAACTCTTACGAGAGAGGACTGATTTATGGATAGACCTGTAAAAAAAACCGGAAGAAAAAGAATCAATAAAAAAACACTGATCACCATTGTGATCCTGCTCATTATTCTCTTACTGATCGTGGGAGGCGGATATATGTACTATGTCAGGACCATGGATCAGATCAAAGAAAAGCAAAGTGAAGCAGCGGAGCTGGAACCGGATACCGCGAAGGTGGAACGGGGTGATCTAACCAACACACTGGATGATATCTCCGGTATCGTCCGGTCGAATCAATCGGTGTACCTGTATTGGCAGACTTCCGGAACAGTTTCCGCTGTCAATGTTGAAGTCGGCGATCCTGTGAGGAAGGGAGATATTCTTGCCGAACTCGACAGCAGTACCATCGATTCATCGATCATTGATGCCGAAGTGGAAAGAGAAAAAGCGGAGGAAAGCCTGGTACGCCTTTATACCTCGACACTGCCTCTTGAACAGGCCCGGACAAAAATGGTACAGGCAAAAAAGGCGGTCGAAGATGCACAGAAGGAATTTGATTCTCTGGGGATCATCCGCGAAGATGACCTGGAACTTGGAGTGAAATACCAGGATTATATGACAGCTATCCGCAACTACGAAAACGCGCAGAAAGATTTTGATGCCATCAAAGAACGTGCGCTGGATGATACGGACCGTATCCGTGCCCAGCAGCGTCTGGAATCGGCGAGAACGCGGATGGATTCGGCAAGATCCGAATACAACTGGTATAACGGTGAAGCCGAAGAGATCGATGTACAGAAGGCAGATGCCGCGCTGAAACTGGCGAAGGCGCAGCTGGATGATGCCGTACGGGCTTATGATCGTATTAAAGATGGCCCGACAGAAAATCAGGTTCGTTCCCTTCAGGCACAAATCGATTCCGCTGCCGCCACGGTCAACACATCAAAAATCGTTGCCCCTATCGACGGAACAGTCGCCCAGGTGGATGTCAAACCTTATGATGTGATCGCCTATGAATCCACATCCACTGCCCGAGATATTCTTGCGGTTCGTATTGATGACCTGACTTCACATTACATTGATATCAGCGTCACTGAACTGGACGTAAATAACATTTCTATCGGGCAGGAAGTGACGATAACCTTTGACGCCATCCCGCTGCGTGAGTATTCCGGAAAAATCGTAAATATTTCCAATGCGGGGACTGTCAGCAACCTTACTGTAAATTTTGCCCTTACCGTAAAAATGGATGAGGCGGATGACAGTATCAAATCCGGCATGATGGCTGATGTCGCCATTGTTACCGACCATGTGAAAGATGTCTTATATGTACCGCAAAAGGCTGTTTCCGTTGCGGATGACGGGGTTACCCGTGTTGTCAAGAAAGTAAATCCTGACGGAAGTGTTACGGAAATTCCCGTTCAGGTCGGTCTGAATTCAGGAACTGATGTACAGGTCATTTCCGATCAACTTTCGGAAGGTGATGAAGTACAGCTGACAAAAGTCACTTCCATGATGAATTCCAATTTCGGCTTCAGCGGTATGTTTGGCATGATGGGCGGCGGTGCTCCCGGCGGCGGCCGTCCTCCTGCCGGCGGACCCGGCGGAGGCGGACGGCCGCCAGGCGGAGGCTCCGGCGGTGGAAGACCTCCCGGCGGGGGCAGGCCCTGACAGGGTAAGGAGAGAGCCATATGAGTGAAATTGGTGTGATCCACACTGAACATATAAAAAAATACTATATCATGGGCGACGTGGAGGTCCGTGCGCTGAACGATATCACGCTGGATGTGTATCCCGGGGAACTCGCCGCGATCATGGGACCGTCCGGATCGGGAAAATCAACCCTGATGAATATTCTCGGCTGTCTTGACCGTCCTACCGGCGGACTTTACAAACTTGGCGGAGAACTGGTTTCCGAGATGAGTGATTCACAGCTTGCTGATGTCCGGAACAGAAAGATCGGTTTCGTATTCCAAAGCTTCAATCTGCTTTCCCGTTCCACTGCTCTTGAAAATGTGATGCTGCCGACACTCTATTCCAAAAACAAGGCGAATGCCAGACAGCGTGCCATTGATGTACTGGAAATGGTCGGGTTGGGAGCCCGTGTCAATCACAAACCGAAAGAAATGTCCGGCGGCCAGCAGCAGCGTGTAGCTATTGCGCGGGCTTTGATCAACGATCCGGAGATCATCATGGCGGACGAACCCACCGGTAACCTAGACAGCAAATCCGGTAAAGAGATCATGGAACTGCTGATCCGGCTGAATAAAGAGCAGGGGAAGACGATCATACTTGTAACCCATGACCCGAAGATCGGGAAACAGGTCCCCCGTGTTATTTCTGTTTTTGACGGTATGCTCGGCTCTGAAGAAGAACAGCAGGAACTGAAACGTTGGACTGACGTCAATTATTCCCGGCTGGATGGCCTGTCCGGAGAGAAAGCCGCTCTTTCTGATGACTCGGCGGAGCAGGAATCAAAAGGATCAGAGACGGAAGAGGATGTCAGGACCCCGGAACCGAAAGAAGAAACCGCAGCCGTCTCCATGACGGAGGCTGTCTCTGCGGAGAGCACACCGGAAAAAGGTGCTGACCCTGTGTCTGAAAACACAGAGACCGCCGTTCCGGAAGCTGAAACCGTGACCGGATCTGCTGCTGCGGAAAATGCGGAAAGTCAGCCGGAAAACAGATCCGGCAGTGAAGGACCTGCATCGGAGTCAGAAATCAGATATCCTGCGGCATTTTACCGTCCGAATCCACGGAAAATGCGCAGACGGATACCCGTAAGCGGTAATACACCGGCAGATCAAATGCCGGAAAAGGCAGCCCTTACGGAGAAAGAGGAAGTACAGCCTGTTATGCCTGCGGTACAGAACTGTAAAAAAGCGGAAGTTCCTGAAATGAAGGCGGAAGAAAAGAACACTGCCGGATCACCCGCTGCGGCAGCAGCCGCAAAGGTTTCCGGAGCCGGGAATTCATCCGGAATGCCGGCGGAGAAAGCAGCCGCCCCGGTTATGAAGGAAAATGTTCAGAATAAAGAAGATCCTGCGGGAGCTGCGGAAAAAGGATCCGCCGGAAATGCAGATACGGAAAATAAACCGCTCCCGCCTTTTCAGGGCTGGCTGAAGAAGCTGAAGCCGAAAATGAAGGAGTAATGAAAGAATGAACATCGCAACACTGATCAAAGAAGCTTTAAACAGTATCACTACCAACAAGATACGTTCTTTCCTTACGATGCTTGGTATTTTTATCGGCGTCGGTGCGGTCATCGCCATGATGTCGATCGGACAGGGCGCACAGAATTCCATTACAAACTCTCTGAGTGCGCTGGGAACACAGACGCTTTATCTTTCTCCGGGAAATTTTACGGAAAATGTACGCAACGCGCAGAACCTGACCAATGATGATGTGGCAGCTGTGGCAGCGCTCGATTGTGTAGATATTGCCGCCCCGACGGTGACGCAGAGTTCCATGCTTTCCCAGTCCAATGGGAATACGGTCAGTGCAACGGTCACCGGGGTTGTGCCCGGTTATGAAACTGTAGGGAATTTTTCCCTCTCTCAGGGGACTTTTATCACACAGGGAAATATTGATAATAAAGAAATGGTTGCCGTTATCGGTGTTGAGATCAATGAATCGCTTTTTGGTTCTGAAAACAGCAGTTCTGTCGGTGAGACGATCCGTATTATGGGGCAGCCTTACCGTGTTATCGGTGTATTGGAGAAAAAAGGCAGTTCGACCATGGGTGTTTCTCAGGATCAGAATGTGTTTATTCCTTTGTCGACAGCCCAGTCCCGTCTGATGACCCGTCAGAAAAACAGCGTAAGCCAGGTTTCGATCCTGGTGAAATCATCCTATGAGCTTGAGGACGCAGAAAAAGCCATTGAAAGCCTGCTTCAGGACCGCCACGGGATCTTTGAAGGCAACCCCAACGATTTTACCATTATGAATGTACAGGAGATCCTGAATGCCGTCGGTGACATTATGGGAACTTTCACGCTTTTCCTTGGCGGCGTGGCGGCGATTTCCCTGCTGGTCGGCGGGATCGGCATTATGAACATCATGCTTGTAACCGTCAGTGAACGCACCCGTGAGATCGGCCTGCGGAAAGCTCTCGGCGCGAAAAACGGAGATATCCTTGCGCAGTTTCTGGTGGAATCCTCTGTTATTTCCCTTGTCGGCGGGCTGTTGGGGATCGTTTTCGGCCTTCTGCTGTCTTTCGGGATCGCGAAGATCGCGGCCATGACAGGAACGACACTGGATGTTTCGGTCAATCCCGCTATTATTATCGGCGCCACACTTTTCTCAATGGCTGTAGGGTTGTTTTTCGGTGTTTACCCCGCCAATCAGGCATCTAAACTGGATCCTGTGATCGCGCTGCGTTCGGAATAAGTGAAGGCACGGCCTGACAGAAGACGAAACGGAAGAAATGGTCTTATGAACAGCAATAAAAATAATAAAAGCGGCGGAAAGCTCCCGGAACTTTTCAGGAAAAGCGTCCTGGTGTTTTTTGTGCTGGTACTCACATCCTGTTCACTGCTTCCGGAATCCCTCACCTCAAGATTTTCAGGAAGCAGGATCGATGAAACGCCGGTAAGGTCGGAAATTCTGGTCCCTGTTGTCCGTGGTAACATTGCCTCAAGCCTGAGCTTTGTCGGGAACCTGCAGTATAACCAGTCTGCTGAATTGACCTGGAAGACCGGCGGAGTGATCGATAGTGTAAATGTGAAAGTCGGTGATAAAGTGAAAAAAGGGGATATTTTAGCGGTCCTCGCTACAGATTCCCTTATTTCTTCAGTGATCATCGCGGAAAAAAATATGATCGACCAGCAGGAAAAGCTGGATGATGTAAAACATTCCGAATCCGCTTACATGGACGCGTATTCGAACCTGAACAGCAAAGAGGCTGCCCTGATCCAGGCAAAACTGGAACAGGAAGCTTTGTATTATCCCCGTTCGACCCGTCAGGATATGGAGCTTGCCTGGGACACGCTTGCCCTGGCACATCTGAATTTCAATTATGCCAAACAGGATTACGACTATCTGGTTTCCATCAATGAGTCATGGGAAGGCAATGAACCTCCCCGGACGGTACAGACTTTTGGCGGGAAAAAAAGAATAGGCGGTGACAGCCGCAGCGGAAGGGAACGGAAATTTGAGGAATACCTTTCGGCATATAACACATATGTCAGCGCTTATGAAAACTATCTCTGGGTCTCGGGACAGCCGGATGACGTGGATTACGCGATCGCGGAAGGGAATGTACAGGTCGCGCAGCTGGAATATGATAAAGCGCTTGAAGAATATCTCTCTTATGAGACCATGCCGCGGGAAAAAGATGTCCATGCCGCTGAGGTCGGCCTGAAAAGTGCTGAGACACAATATAATCAGCGTTTCATTATTGCCCAATTCGACGGGATGGTCACATCTGTTGCGGCAGTGAAAGATTATTATGTCAAAAAAGGCGACTCCGCGGTCCGCATTGATGATAAAAGCCGGATCTTTATTCCGGTCAGTATTCCGGAACTGGACCTTAATTCGATATCTGTCGGGACAGTTGTTTCCATCTCCGTAGATGCGGTCTCCGGCAGAAAATATTCCGGCCGCGTGTATACCATTTCTGACGCAAGTGAATCTTCCGGCACGACCACCGCATTCAACGGGATGGTGCTGGTTGATGATCCGGATGAGCGCCTGCTTGCCGGGATGACAGCAGAGGTCTCCATGCCGCAAAATGAAAAGACGGATGTGATCCTGATCCCGAATGCGGCGATAACCTATGCTGACGGAAATCCGACTGTTACTGTCGTACACGGTGATGTAAGGCAGACTGTTCAGATCCGGCTGGGAACTGTTACGGACAGTATATCGGAAGTTATATCCGAAAATCTGAAGGAAGGCTGGCAGCTTGCTGTCGGCAGTATTTCGGAATCCGCTCTGACTCAGCTGGGCCTGGATCCGAAGGATTATCTGAGTGATTTTGACGGAATGCCCCCGATGGACATGAGGAATGGGGAAAGGCCACCGTTCAGCGGACAGCCGCCGGCGGGGTTCCCCGAACGTCAGCCGATGTCCAGTGATATGACGGCGGTCACGCCTACCGCTCCGATGAAGGAAGAAATACCGGCGGGATCTGTTTCACCGACGGCGATTGTCTCCGAAAAAGAGTCGGAGAATGAAAAGGGGACAGGTGAAAACAAGCCGGTTCCGCCGCAGGATGAAAACGGGCAGTTTCCTTCATTCCCGGGTGGCTTTCAGATGCCGCCGGATGGTGAAGGCAGCTTTCCCGCACCGCCTGAAGGACAGTTTCCCGGTATGGGCGGCGATGGCCAGTGGCCCTCAAGACCGCCGGAAGGTTCATTTCCGGGTGGAGACGGCCAGCGGCCGCCACGACCTCCGGACGGACAGTTTCCCGGCATGGGCGGTGATGGTCAGCGGCCCTCAGGAATGCCGGAAGGACAAAGACCACCCCGGGATGGGAACGGCCCATTCCCCGGCAGACCTGAAGGCAGCAGACCGCAGGGTGGAGATGTGACTGCAACACCTGCTCCCGGGAGCTTATCATCAGAGAAAGGATAAATCACGGCTCGGGTATCGTACCTGATTTGTGAGAGGCAGAAAAATATGGATCATAAAATAGAAGTTCAAAAGAAAAGTCCGCTGGGAGGAATTATTATCGCGCTGCTGATCCTGTTGATCATTGTGGCTGCCGGAGCTTTCTTTGTTGTTCGTCTGAACCTGACACAGCAGCTGACAAGAGCGCAAAATCTGGCGAAATCACTGGCTGTTACTACGACAAAGGTGAAGGAAGGCGTCTTTGAACTGACGCTGAAAAATATTACCGGCACAGTACGTTCGGGACAAACTGTTGACCTGAACTGGCAGACCAGCGGCACGGTTGCCGGTATTTCCGTTAAGGTCGGTGATCATGTAAACAAGGATCAGGTTTTGGCGTGGCTTGATGAGACCACGCTGGATCAGGATGTCCTGAACGCACAGCTGGATATACTGGATGCGAAGGATGATTATGACGCACTGATCCATAATTCGGAGAAGATCGCCTCGACACTCTCAACGATGGTGAAAGCCGAACAGACCCTGGAAGATGCCCAGGAGAAACTGGACAGCATGGATATGTCACGGGTCACGGATGTAAACCTGTTGATCGCAAGGGAATCCGCGGCGATCGCCCAGCTCCATTATGATGCAGCTGTTATGAAGTTTGAAGCGGTCCGTTACGCACCGGTTGAGTCGGAAGGAAGAAAAAAGGCTCTGGGTGATGTAGGCGGATACCGCTCGGTCCGTGATAATGCTCTTGCGGAGTATAACTGGTACCTCGGTGAGATCGACCAGTTGGAACTCCAGACAAGAGAAGCGGCAGTGGAACTGGCTAAAGCGGAACTGGAAGAGGCGCAGTATCAATACCAGAAAGCTTTAGACGGTCCCTCAGAGGCGGAAAAGAAACAGGCTCAGGCAAAGATCGACGCATATCAGAAAAAGATCGATTCTTCAAAGATCATCGCACCGTTTTCGGGTACGGTCACACAGATCGACGCGAAGATCGGAGATGTGATCACCTATGATTCCACTGTCGCGGCACGAAATATTTTTGCTGCCCGGATCGATGATGTATCAACTTTCTATATGGATTTTACCGTCTCGGAACTCTATATTAATAGCATTAAAGAAGATATGCCGGTGAAAATCAGTTTTGCCGCGATCCCCGAAAAGGTATACAACGGTGTTATTTACAGAGTTTCTGATGTGGGTACGCAGTCCGGATGGAACATTACCTTCGATGTTACTGTCGCGCTGACGGATGCCGATGAAAATATCAAATCCGGAATGACCGCGGATCTGACCCTGGAGATCGCCAGGATCGAAAATGCCAAGTATGTACCGCAATCCTCCGTTCTTATGAAGGATGGGAAATATTATCTCAATATGAAGAAAGCCTCGGGTGAAATGGAGGAAGTCCCTGTGGAAACCGGACTGATCTCCGGTAAAAATGTACAGATCATCAGTGACCTTGTCAATGGCGGGGATGAGATCGAACTTGATGTGAATAAAAAAGAAGAGGCAGCGGGCTTTGGCTTCCCGTTTGGCATGATGGGCGGCGGCAACCGCGGCGGAATGGGTGGCGGCGGTAACCGCGGCGGGAACTCCGGCATCCGGAGATGACCGGCTCGTGATTTTTCGCGGGTTTTGATATTGCACCTGAAAAGCTGCTGTTAAAATCTGGCTGCGGTAATGAGCCGGTAAGTGCCGAAAGATGTGACGAATGTCATATGAAATGTGATTAATATAATATTGAACATATTGTTATTACTGAAATTTGTATAGTATAATAAAAATCAGCGTATAACGCTGTTTGATAAAAAAGGGTGAAAACCCTTGTTTTTTCATGTTAAACCACTTAAACTTGAAAATAAATTTCACAAGGGTGGGATACTGAAAACATTTTAATCATTTTGTGATATAATGGTTTATAAAGGATAAGAGCGAATAGTATTCCCGGTCCATAACCCGGGAAAATCGGCTGAAAGGCTCATCATCCGGAGGGAAACGTTATGAAAAAATATTTTTTGATTCTATTGGCTGTATTAGTGTTCCTAACCACAGCGGCGGTTTTTTATGTAGTTAATCCGGAAGAAAACGGTACTCAGGTCGAATCGACACCGGAACCGGTTTCTCAAGTCGTTGAACATGAAACACAGCCTGACGTTCCAGATGATTCTGTGTCCGGCAATCCTGATCAGGATGATATTGATACGGGTGAGGAAGATGAATTATTTGATCCTGAATTGACGGAAGTTCCTGAGGAAGGCGAAGAAGAGCCTGAAGAAACCGAAGAACCGGAATCTACAGAAAATCCCACGGAGACTCCGGATGAAGGTGAAGAAACTGAAGAAACCGAAGAACCGGAAACAACTCCTGGTCCGGAAGAAACAGAATCACCTGAAGAACCGGTAATTACACCGACTCCGGAAGACGAAGAGACTGAATTTACACCGACAGAAGTTGTTGAAGAAGAGCAGGAACCTGAAGATGATATTATTCATGATCTGGTAACTGTGGTGATTGCCGGGGTACAGGAAACTTTCGAATATGACGGAAGTGATCATGAAGCAGAAGGTTACATGATCATTGATATCAATCATCCGTTCTATACTGAAGGGGACTTCGAATTTCGCGGTGAAGCTGTTGCAAAGCGGGTCGGTGCCGGTGTATCATATATGGGCCTTTCAGCAGACAAATTTGAAAATACAAATGAAAAATTTGAAAAAGTAAGATTTGAAATTATTGATGGATTTGTAAAGATCGAGCCGACTACGACTTCTGTTACCATTAAAGGCGGACAGGTCACTACTGATTATGACGGTGCGGCCCATGAGGCAGTCGGTTTCGATATTGTTTCGATCGAATCACCGCTTTATAATGCAAGTGATTTCGCTTTCACAGGCGATGCTTATGTGGAGCGGAGTGAAGTCGGTGTCAGTGAGATGGGACTGAATGCCGATCAGTTCGAAAATGTCAACAGAAACTTTGAATATGTGGATTTCGAGGTGATCGACGGCTATGTCGAGATCAAAGAAAGCCAGCAAACGAGCATTGATGAAACGGTTCCCGGAGATGAATTCTTTGGTGGTGAAATCGAAGAGACCCGGGAAACAGAGGAAACTCCTGATGAGGGTGAATTGACTGAGACCCCGGAACCGGTTGAAGTTCCTGCTGAAGGCGAAATTACCGAGACCCCGGAAGCAGAAGAGACCACTTCTGAAGGCGAAGTCACCG
>DAIMGK010000091.1:0-2367 GCA_036723985.1 Flexilinea sp. | reverse complement strand
AGAGACCACTTCTGAAGGCGAAGTCACCGAAACTCCGGAAACAGAAGAGACCCCTTCCGAAGGTGAAGTTACCGAAACTCCGGAACCGGAAGAGACCCCTGCTGAAGGCGAAGTTACCGAGACTCCGGAATCGGAGGAAGATGGCGTCAAAACGATGATGGTCGCGGCGCAGACCAATGTCTATGCGGAAGCTGATCCTGAAAGCGAAGTTTTATTCGTAACTGAAGAAGACGCGGAATATGTTGTCCTGGGTTCTGAAGAAAACTGGGTAAAGATCCAGTTATCCGAAGATGCATCCGGTTATATCCTTACCGAAGGCAACGGGGAAGAAGAAACCGGAGCGGAAGAAGATGACGCTGCGTATATCATTGTCCCGGCGGGAACGGATGTTCGTGCTGAAGCTGACGGCATGAGCGAGATCATCTTCACCACCGAAGAAGATACGAAGATGTTATACCTCGGCATCGAAGGCGATTGGACACAGGTCATGACGATCGATTATAATGTGGTCGGCTTCGTATTCGAGCTTGATCCGGGCTTCGGTGAAGGAGCGGATGGTGCACCTGCAAAGAAAGTAACGATCTTTACTTCCCAGCGCGCACAGATGGAAGAAGGAGAAGAAATTACGCTGAGCTCTGTTCTGGAAGGCTTTGAAAATGTTCAGAACCTTACCTATCAGTGGGAATGCGACAAGGGCAACGGTTTCGAACCCGTTGAAGGCGCGAACGGTGAAAGCTACAGTTATCCCGCTACAGCCGAATCTTTCTCCTGGAGTTGGCGTCTGCACCTCTCCTTTGACTAAGATCGACTGAATAAATACAGAATGTAACGGGGCAGTTTCCGCAGGCTCGGCACAGAGCCGGAGGGAACTGTCCCGCTTTTTAAGATCTCCGGCTTATCGGGCTTTCACCGAAGGACGTAAGCGTCAAACAGGAGACGAGGATCAATTATTCCGGAAATAGCATTCAGAAGGAGCGTTTTCGGGAAGCAGTTTATCGATATCAGCTTTATTTTTCATATCAAGGTAAGGTGCCGTCTTCAGAATCCAGGTAAGATAGCGGAAAGGATCCAGATCATTTTCTTTTGCCGTTTCAACAATGGAATAAATCACAGCGCTGCTGTGGGCACCTCTCGGCGTGTTGCAAAAGAGGAAGTTTTTTCTGCCCATCACAAAGGGTTTAATGCTTCGTTCAGCGCGATTATTGGAGATTTCAAGACGGCCATCTTCCAGCCAGACAGTCAGCCATTTCCATTGTCCAAGCAGATATTGAAAAGCCTTCCCGATCTGACGATTTGGCGGAACGTTTGCCTTTTGAGTAAAGACATAAAGTTCATCCAGGATGGGTTTGGAAAATTCCAGCCGTTTTGTTTTTCGTTCGTCAGGCATCATCTTCGAAAAGGATTCCTCGTAACGTGGGTAATGTTCACCCACGTGAAATTACTCGAAAAATCAGCAAAAAATGCCAAAAACGTCCATATAAATATTAATCCGCCCTATGGCTACAGGAAGGATGAAAACGATCCGAAAAAATGGGTGATCGATGAAGAACCGGCAAAGATCATCCGGGAAATCTTCCAGCTTTACCTGGACGGCAGAAATGCCACGCAAATTTCGAAAGAGATGAAGAAGCGAGGCTATGACGCGCCTGGTGATTACCTCGCCAAGCGGAACCAATACACCAAGGGGAAGGCGGTGAGCTTTGAAACGCCGACTGCAATCTGGCACCCCGGAACGATTCTGAACATTCTCGACAGGTATGAGTACTGTGGGCATAATAATCTCTGTAAGCCAATTGCGGATGTCATTCTTTTTGTCGTTGAATACAACGACGTTCTTCAGTTTCCCGTTGTAGCGCACATTGGTCATGTCAGCATACACGACTTTGCTATTGCATATTGCTTGTCTGGTTTTCCGATATCTGCGTCAGAAAGCCTCGCCGTACCCCGGTACGGCTGCGTTTTCTTCCTTGATCTCGAAAAACCATCCTGCGCAATCTGCATAGTTAATTTCGTAACAGTTCCTTAAGGCATACACAGGGCTCCTGAGCGGAGTACTTTTGGGGGTCGGAGCGAAGGAGCCCTGTGTATGCAGAGAGGCTGGCCGGGGAGTGACTTGTAACACTGATCCTTCTCTACTGGGTTCCTCTTATTCACGGTCAAACCGGATATGCTTGATGACGCGTCGTGCCTGCACGTAAAGAAAAAGAGCTGGCCGTGTAGAAGCCAGCTCTTTTTCTTATTCAGTTCTCAATATGATATGTTCAGATGAGACAGTGCCTTACCAAAGCCTGCCTGTATCAGGATTTCTGCTCGCGCGCGGCAACGATATCCATAAGGTATTGCGGGGTAAAGAACTTGTCCATGAAC
>DAIMGK010000090.1:0-18682 GCA_036723985.1 Flexilinea sp. | reverse complement strand
GCAGCTATCAGGCTCTTCATAAGACTCACACGCTTTCGCGGTGGTCACCTTTATTATAATACTTAAACCTGACAGCATATCTATTCAAAATGGGACGGTTACGCTTGCCCGTAACCGTGTCCGGACGAGCAGTGTGGGAAAAGCCTGCAAAATGCTGACCGGATCATTGAATTTCTATGATCGAATCAAAACTGATCTTTGATCCGGAATCAAGTATAAGGTTATTTTCGCGGATATCGACCGCAGAGACAATTCCACTGACCGTCTGTATGCTCCCTCCTGATTTTTTAGCGTCGGGAAGAAAATAAACCAGCGTTATTTCCGGATGTCTCTGAATGTTATCCCTGATGGAGCGCAGTTTCATATCGATTTCGGCTTTTTCCGACTCATCCAGAATAATTTCCTGATCCGTGACCCTGGCAGCCTCTTCGATGACGGAAGCATAGCCGGTCAGGGCCGCAAAGGGTTTGAATTGTGCGGCACGGTCGGAAATCGGCATCCGTGAATGTCTTTTCAGATCCGGACGCGGAATGGATATGATATCGTCATATTGATGAATACTTGTCATGATTTTTTCCCCGGTCAGGACCTGTGCCCCCCGATTTGCGCGTTCCGTTCTTTCTGTGTCGCTTTATCCTGGAGATTCATTCCTTTCAGGATCGCGTTTTTTCCGAATTTCGATTGAATCGCCAGAATGCTCTTCTGAAGGCGGTTCTCCTTGTCAAGCATGGCTTCCATTTCCTCTTCATTTTCCGCATCTTTATCCGGTTCCGGAAACAAAACAAGCTGGACCGGGGTCTGTGGGTTTTGTATGTTTTCAGGCGAAGTAACATGATTAAAAACAAGATAAATATGCCTGATCAGGAGATCCCTGTCCGCGATCTTTTCAAATAATTTCAGCGCGGCTTCGGTGATCAGATGTCCGGATGATGAAAAACGTTCAAGGTTGATCGAGCCGTGAGCCGGTTTCGGCGTTTTTCTTCCGTAACGGTCTGTTGAGATATCACCGGAATAAGATCTGCGCTGTTGTTCCGCGGATAAATTTTCGGAGTCATATCCGATATCAAGTATTACCTGATCTGTCACCAGGCCTTTTTCAACCAGTTCAAGCGCCAGCGTATCCGCCATCTCCCTGATGATGATCTTGGTGTCTTCGAATTTATACGGTGATTTCAGAACCTGGCCGGAACTGATACTGGCATTTTCGGAACTGTAGGACTTTATATCTGCGATGGTGCAGGGTTCCCATCCCCACGCGTGATCGATCAGAAGTTCTGCATTTACGCCGAACATCGAAAACAGCAGATCTTCCGAATAATATTCACCTTCCCCACCGACAGAACACTTGGCAATATCGCCCATCGTATACAGCCCCTTTTCCGCGAGCCTTTTCGCGTAACCGTGTCCGACACGCCAGAAATCCGTTATCGGCTGATGATGCCAAAGCTTTTTCCTGTAACTCATTTCATCCAGTTCAGCGATGCGGACTCCGAATCTGTCCGGATCACAGTGCTTCGCTTCAATGTCCATCGCGATTTTTGCCAGATATAAATTCGGACCGATGCCAGCGGTGGCAGTGATGCCGGTCTGTTTCAGAACTTCAAGGATCAATTTCATCGTAAGTTCTCTCGGCGTGAGGCCGTAGGTTTTCAGATATCCCGTCAGATCGATGAAGACCTCGTCAATGGAATACACATGGATGTCATCAGGAGAAATAAAGCTCGTATATATCCGGAAAATATCCGCACTGATCTCCATGTAATGTTTCATCCGGGGAGCTGCGATGATAAAATCAAGAGAAAGTTCCGGATCCTTTGCCAGTGATTCCGTATCGAATGATTTCCCGCTGAGCTTTTTTGACGGTGACTTTCGTACCCGTTCCGTGTTGATATTTCTTACTCTTTCAATGACTTCAAAAAGACGGGCCCTTCCGGGGATCCCGTAGGTCTTCAGGCCGGGAGATACAGCAAGACAAATCGTTTTTTCGGTCCTTGAAGGATCGGCGACAACCAGATTCGTTTTTAACGGATCAAGGCCTCTGGAAACACATTCCACAGAAGCATAAAAAGATTTCAAATCGATTGCCGCGTATATTCTTTCCACAAGATCAGTTCTCCCTGAAACCTGTAAATATTATATCATCAGGAATATAAATCAATGGAATTTTATGAAATATAAATTCTAAAAAATCATGGTAACAGACAAAACATTTTTAGAACCGGAAAACAATCCCATGGTAAAATGAAAAAGAGTCAGCGTTCCTGATTAATGGACGAAAGGAATTGGAACTATTAAATGAATAAGAAAATAGCTGTTGCCGGAACCGGATATGTCGGCTTGTCGCTGGCGGTGCTGCTTGCAGGGAAAAATCATGTCACAGCAGTTGACATTCTTCCGGAAAAAGTAGAAAAACTGAATAAATATATTTCTCCCATCGGAGATGAATATATCGAAAAATATCTCGCGGAAGCAAAAGAAGGACTGCGCAAACTGGACATTCACGCGACACTGGATGGGATCTCAGCATATAAAGAAGCAGATTTTGTGATCATAGCCGCTCCGACAAATTATGACGCGGAGCGTAACTTCTTTGATACCAGCGCGGTGGAAGATGTGATCAGGAATGTCATTGAAGCCTCAAAAGACAGAAAAGAAAAACCGGTGATGGTGATCAAATCTACGATACCGGTGGGATATACCGAATCGGTAAAGAAAAGATTCGGGATCCGTAATATCATTTTCAGTCCGGAATTTTTACGGGAATCAAAAGCTTTGTATGATAATCTTTACCCGTCCCGGATCATCGTAGGCTGCGATGAATACACCGAAGCTGCTGCTCATGAATTTGGCGGAATGCTGCGCGAATCCTCGGAAAAGCCCGATGCCGATTTGTTGTTTATGACTGCGACCGAAGCGGAGGCTGTAAAGCTTTTCGCGAATACATACCTTGCGATGCGGGTGGGTTTTTTCAATGAACTGGACACTTATGCGGAAATAAAGGAATTGGATTCCGCCAATATTATTCGTGGGATGTGTCTTGATCCGCGGATCGGTGAATTCTATAATAATCCATCCTTCGGGTATGGGGGATATTGCTTACCGAAGGATACCAAACAAATGCTGGCAAATTACCGCGGTGTGCCTCAAAATCTGATCCAGGCGATCGTTGAAACCAATCGAACCAGAAAAGATTACATTGCCAGCCGCGTCCTTCAGAAAGCCGGATTCAGCAGCTTCAGGCTGGATGACCGTATGAAAGGAACCGAAGGGGATTCCGTTACGATCGGTGTGTTTCGGCTGACGATGAAGTCGAACTCGGATAATTTCCGGCAATCAGCCATGCAGGGTGTGATGAAGCGTGTCAAGGCGGCAGGCGCGGAAGTCATAATCTATGAACCGACACTGGAGGATGGCAGCCGCTTCTTTGGCAGCCTGATCGTAAATGATCTCGAAAAGTTCAAACAAAGATCCGATGCGATCATAGCGAACCGGTATGAAACTGTTCTTGATGATGTCAGAGAAAAGGTTTATACAAGAGATATCTTCCGAAGAGATTAGATGATCCGCAGGCAGATAAACTGTAAAAAAATCTCCTGTTTTGGATGTTCTTCTGGCATGTTTCCTGTATTCACTATTAGAACACTAATGCCTGTGCGATGGCACATGGCAAATAAAATCCCGGTGGGATAGAGTGTTCTTGCGAGCAGCGTGATGGTATAAAAAACGATCACTTTTTTTTATACCTTGAGCATTTCAAGACGACCCGGAGCAAACAGTGATCATATATACAGGCCGTATTCTTCAGCCTGTAAAGTAATTCACAGGGGTTTGTTGCGAAAAGAAACAGTAACAGCACAATTATTCATGCCGGAATGATCAGACTATCAAAGATACAGTGCTAACACTTCTGAGTGTTTATGAAGCAAGACAAGGGACAATCTTATGCCGCTTTTTTCACGAGATATTGGAATAGATTTAGGTACGCTTAATACCGTAATTGCTGAAGGACGCCAGCTGCTGCTTCAGGAACCGACAGTGGCTGCGATCATTGTAGAAGAAATGAAAATGGTGGAATGGGGACAGGCTGCGAAAGATATGGTGGGCCGTGTTCCGGAATCCATTGATGTTGTTTATCCGCTGCGAAACGGTGTCATCGCCGAATATGAAATTACGGAAAATCTGGTCAAATTTGCCGTTCAAAAAGTTTGCGGTTCAATGATGATCTTCCGTCCGCGGATCCTGATCACGATCCCCTGCGGTATTACGAGTGTTGAGCGAAGGGCTGTCCGTGAAGTCGGCCTCGGGACGAACTGCCGTGAAGTGATGCTGATGGAGCAGCCGCTTGCCGCTGCGATCGGCATCGACCTGCCGATCGCGGCTCCTTCGGGAAACATGGTCATCTGCCTCGGCGGCGGCCTGACTCAGGCGGCGGTTATCGCGATGAACGGTGTCGTGACTTCGGGAACGACCCAGACTGCCGGGATGAAACTGGATGAGGCCATTCAGTCTTATGTCCGGAAAAAGTATGGCGTCATTATCGGACAGCCGACAGCTGAACAGATCAAAGCACGTATCGGTTCCGCGGTTCAGGTGGAACAATCTCAGTTTATGGAGATCCAGGGGCAGGACCAGGTTTCCGGTTTGCCGAAACCCGTATCAGTCACCACTGAAGATATTGTTGAAGCGCTTCAGGAACCGCTGAAGGATATCGCCGATACTGCCCGTAAAGTCCTCGAAAAAACACCGCCGGAGCTGATTTCGGATATTATTGACCGAGGTGTCGCGCTGTGCGGCGGTACCGCTCTGCTGCGCGGAATCGACAAATACCTGACAAAAATGCTGGGTATTCCGGCTTATATGGTGGATGAACCGACGATCTGTACTGCTCTTGGTGCCGCTAAAGCCGTGGCGTTCCGGGATGCTTACAGACGGTCTATCATTCAGGGGTAGCGGAATAAAACCGGCTTACGATGTGAAGGAACCGGCGATCCCTGCGGAAAAACATTAATAAAACTTTTATGGAAAAATGCCTTTTGTTGTGATAAGATTACTTCGAGCTTTGATGAAGAAAGGAAAATGATTATGAATCCAATGAATACAATTATTCCGACTGTTGTCGAAGGAAACGGAGGGATGGAGCGGGCTTATGATATTTACTCCCTGCTTCTGAAAGAACGTATTGTTTTCGTCGGCAATCAGATCGATTCTCAAATTGCAAATCTTGTTGTCGCTCAGCTGCTTTATCTGAGCCGCGAAGATCCGGAACGGGACATTCAGATGTACATACAGTCCCCCGGCGGTTCCGTTTACGCTGGGCTTGCGATCTATGATACCATGCAGATGATCCCTAACCGGATCAATACCGTCGCGTGCGGGTTTACAGCGTCATTCGGTACTGTTCTGCTGACTGCAGGCGCGAAAGGACACCGGTTCGCTCTCCCGAACGCAACGATCCATATGCACCAGCCGCTGGGCGGGGCCGAAGGCCAGGCGTCCGATATTGAGATCCAGGCAAAGGAGATCATGCGGCTGAAGAGGGATCTGATGACGATCCTCTCCAATCATACAGGCAAACCTTACGAACAGGTCCTCGAGGATTGCGACCGCGACCATTATTTCAGCGCCCAGCAGGCGGTAGAGTACGGTCTGATCGATAAAGTACTGGAGCCCGGAAAACAGGTCAAATAAATGGATAAAGAAGAGCTGAAAAAAATAAAAGCGCTTTTTCTGGATATGGACGGCGTTTTGTGGACAAATAACAAAGCGATCGGGAACCTGAAAGAGATATTTGAAGAGATCGGAAAGGCGGGCCTGATCCCGCTTTTCGGGTCGAATAACGGTACCAGACGTCCGGAAGAGCTTTGTGAAAAGCTTGCTCAATTTGGTGTGAATGTAAAGCCGGAGCAATTCTTTACGTCAGGAATTGCTGCAATATACCAACTGAAGAAAGATTTTCCGGGTGGCACGCGGCTTTATGTTTTCGGCTCTCCTTCCCTTAAAAAGTTAATGCAGGACAACGGTATCGAAGTTGTGGATGAAAATGCCGATGCTGTTCTGGTCAGTTTTGATTATGATATCAATTATGATAAAATCTCCCGTGCCATGATCGAGATCAATGAGCATGGGGCAAAATTCTACGCAACAAATACTGACAGTACCTTCGTGACCGAAGACGGATGGCGTCCCGGAGGCGGCGTTATGGTAAATACGGTCCAAACCTGTACCGGCGTTCAGCCGTTTGTTATCGGCAAACCCAATACGGTGATGATCGAAATGGCTTGCAAGGCATATTCTCTTCAGCCGGATGAGATCATGGCGGTAGGAGACCGATACGAAACGGATATTCAGGGCGGCATCAATTTCGGCGCCCGGACTGCGCTGGTCTTAACCGGATATGAAACCGAAGAAACCGTTCCGTATCTGGATCCCAAACCTGATCTGATCTGTAAAGATTTGAAGGAAGTGGTAAGCATACTTCGTTCTGTGTGATTTTTGCCTCTGTTCAGAACGGGTCAGGGAACCAAAGTTCCGGCAATGATCCGGGCGGAGATCTTACCGATCGGAATAGTTCTCCTCCGTAGAAAACCGATCGGGGAGACCGTGGATCTGTACAGTCAGCACAAAAAGTAACAATTTTTCATCAAAAAGCAGGGATTTTCCGGGGAATTACCTTGGATTATCCCTGTATTAGTTATAATAGTAAACGGGTGAACAATTATGAAACCGCTGATCAATGATTTTACACAACAGGAACTGGCAGACCATGTGACTGAGATGGGAGAACCGGCATACCGTGCCAAACAGATCTGGCAGATGCTTTACAGGCAGCTGGCTGAGTCCCCGCTTGAATTCAGCAACATTTCCAAAGAGTTCCGGCAAAAGCTGGACGATTCTTATTGTTTTCAGCCATTGATACCGGAGAAAAATTTACAGTCTTCGGATGGCCAGACAAACAAGCTTCTGTTCAAATTAACAGACGGACGGATGATCGAATCCGTGCTGATGCGCTACCGGGACAGGAATACGATCTGTATATCGACACAGGTGGGCTGCCCGATGAACTGCGCGTTTTGTGCTACCGGTCAGATGGGTTTTCTCCGGAATCTTTCCGCCGGCGAAATCGTTGCTCAAATATTGTTTTTTGCGCGGCTGCTGAAAAAAGAAGGCGGAAAGCTTACAAATATCGTTGTGATGGGAATGGGGGAACCTTTCCATAACTATGACGCGGTCATGAAGGCTATGGACATTATAAATGATCCGGACGGCATGAATTTCGGCGAACGGAGGATAACGATCTCGACTGTCGGAATTATTCCGAGGCTCGAACAATTTACCAGTGCCCGGAGGCAAATCAACCTGGCCGTTTCTCTCCATGCTGCAAGCAATACGATTCGGGACCAGATCATACCCGCAAATAAAAAGTATCCGCTGGACCAGCTGCTGGAAGCCTGCCGGAACTATACCGAAAAAACCGGACGAAGGATCACATTTGAATATGCGCTGATCCATGGATTAAATGACAATTATGAAAATGCCGTGGCGTTATGTAAACGCATTAAAGGAATGCTTTGTCATGTAAACCTGATCACTCTGAACAGTACAAACAAATATTCCGGCAGCGGTTCGAACTTTGACCGTGTCAACAGTTTTAAATCTGTTCTTGACCGAAATAATATTCCCTGCTCTGTACGCCTGAAAAGAGGGATCGATATCGGTGCGGGATGCGGACAGTTGGTATCAGAAGAAAACAAACAGGAGAAAAAATAAAATGGCGGATTTCTTTTCAAAATGGCTGAAAGGTCTGGATAAAACACGTAAAGTCACATTTAGCCGGCTGGCTTCAATATTCGGGACAAATGAGATCACCAATGACACCTGGGATGAGCTTGAAGAAATGTTTCTGCAGGCTGATGCAGGTGTGGAAACAACGGAAAGTATCATTGCGAAGATGAAGCAGACATCCCGCTCAGAGGGCTTTACAAAGGCTTCAGAGTTAACAGACGCACTGAGAGAAGAACTTCGCTCGCGGTTAAAAACACCGGATGATCCGTTGGAGATGATCAGCAAAACAAGTCCTTTTGTAATATTAATGGTCGGTGTGAACGGATCCGGGAAAACCACTACTGCGGCGAAACTCGCAAAACAATACAAAGCAGCAGGAAAAAAGGTCATGCTGGCGGCTGCCGACACTTTTCGCGCGGCGGCGATCGATCAGCTTCAGGAATGGGGCGACCGCCTGGGTATTCCTGTCGTCGCGGGCGTGGAGGGCGGCGATTCCGCTGCTGTGGCCTATGACGCCACGACATCCGCGATTGCGAAAGGTATCGATGTGCTGATCATTGACACTGCGGGCAGGCTGCAGTCACGGTATAATCTGATGGAAGAATTGAAGAAGGTCTATCGTGTTACCGGAAAAGCGCTGCCGGGTGCTCCTCACGCGGTATGGATCGTTCTTGATGCAACGACCGGACAAAATGCCATGTCACAGGCAAAAGCTTTCAAGGAAGCGGTGAAGGTGGACGGTGTGATCATTTCCAAACTTGATACTTCAGCAAAGGGCGGAATGGTCTTCAGTATCGCCGGTGAACTTGGGCTTCCGATCATTTATGCGGGCCTTGGTGAAAAACCGGAAGATCTTATCGTCTTCGATCCGGACAGCTTTATTGACGGTATTCTGAATCAGGAATAACGGGCGGTAACCGGTAATATATTCTGAGCTGATATAACTTTCTGAATGACAATGGCTCAGTACAAGTGATCTATACGGGACGAAAAACAGGAAATATATAACAAATGCAGGATTTAGTTGAAAGGGTAAACACTTCTAAGAAAAAGATCTCTGAGCTTATCGAGCATGTCGACCTCGATAGCCTGAGAAATGAACTCGCAGCGGTGCAGCGTGAGTCGGAAAATCCGTCTTTATGGGATGATCCCGATAACGCGAAAAAGGTTATGAAAAAGCTCAATGACCTTCAGACTGAGATCAACTCATGGGAACAGCTGTCAAAAAAGGCGGACGACCTTCTGGAACTTGCGCAGATGGATGATGAGTTAATGCGTGATGAGCTGGAAAATGAGATCAAAGAAATCGAAGCAGAATGCGAAAAGAAGGAAATCGCGACCCTCCTGTCCGGAAAGTATGACAGAGGAAACGCTATCCTCGCGATCCATGCGGGCGCCGGCGGGACCGAAGCACATGACTGGGCTTCCATGCTGCAGCGGATGTACCTGCGCTGGATCGAAGCGCATGGGTACGAAAGCGAGATCTTCGATTTTACACCCGGTGAAGAAGCGGGTACTACATCCATTACGATCAATGTCAACGGACCCTTTGCTTACGGGTATCTGAAATCCGAAAAGGGAACTCATCGTCTGGTCCGGTTATCACCTTTTGACGCAGCCCACCGCAGGCATACATCTTTTGCCATGGTGGAAGTGCTGCCGCAGGCAGATGAAGATGATTCGATCGAAATTCCCGAGCAGGATATTCGTATAGATGTATTTAAGTCATCAGGAGCGGGCGGACAGAATGTTCAGAAAAACTCAACTGCCGTGCGATTGCTGCACATTCCGACCGGGATCATTGTGACATGCCAGAATGAACGGTCCCAGACACAAAACCGTGAAAATGCCATGCGGGTCTTGAAATCCCGTTTGCTGGCGATCAAACAGGAACAGCAGGAAAAAGAGCTGGCAGAACTCCGGGGCGGCTATGTAAAAGCGGAATGGGGCAGCCAGATCCGTTCATATGTTCTGCATCCGTATCAAATGGTAAAGGATCACAGGACAGAATATGAAGTCGGGAATGCGCAGGGTGTACTGGATGGCGATTTAGATGGCTTTATGCAAGCTTATCTGAAATATTTAAAATAAAAGAGAGGTGTATTGTGAAAAGTTTTATTGAAGAATTCAAAACATTTATTTCTAAAGGTAATGTACTCGGTCTGGCGATCGGTATCATTATCGGCGGCGCGTTCAATGATATCGTCAACTCACTCATCAATGACGTGATCATGCCGATTATTGGACGGATCCTTTCAAATGTTTCCTTCGAATCCTGGTATATTCCGCTCGACGGAAAGACCTATGAATCCTATGCCGCAGCGAAAGCCGCATCCGCTCCGATGATCACTATCGGCAATTTCATTTCCGCGGTAATTAATTTCTTCATTATCGCTCTGGTGCTTTTCTTCATTATGAAAGCAGCAAATAAAGCCGGTGAAGCTGCTGCCGCGTTGGCAAAGAAAGAAGAAGAGGAAGCCGCTGCTGCTCCTGCGGAACCGAGTGAAGAAGTGAAACTCCTGACCGAGATCCGCGATATGTTAGCTGCGCGGAAGTGATACCCGCACTCATTCTGAAAAACAATAATATTTTTATAGAAATTATTTGATTTTGAAAGGTGAAAGAGTTTTCTCTTTCACCTGTTTTTTCTGCTATAATGGAGTATGATAATTGTTACAGGCAATTGATATATAAGAAATTGCCCGGTTGGTTTCCCGATATTATCCGATAAACGGGAAATATTTTCAACAAGAAGAAAAGGATCAGGAGGCGGTTTGAAGAAACAACTTTTTGCATTTATCTGTTTATTGATATTTTGTTCAATATTGTCCGCCTGTTCATTGCTTCCCAAAAAAGAAGCACCTGTCGATTACGCGATGCTGGAACAAACCGCAGCTCTCCGGCTTACACAGACCTTTGAAGCGATGCCCACTGCTACCGCAACGAACACACCGGTCCCGACAGATACCCCGATCCCGACAGCAACAGACACTGCTGTTCCCGAAATTGAAGAAGAAGTTATGATCACCCGGAGAGATAACGCGACACCGACTGCAGCGGCAACAGCAATGCCCACAGCCACAGTGTATTTCCCGGATAAAGCCGAGTTTATCGCGGTTTTGCCAAGCCCGAATGAATTTGTTCCGAACCAGCATTTTTATCTGACATGGCAGATAAAAAATACCGGTACTTCGACATGGTCCGGAAAATACCGTTTCTATCACAACGGCGGTATCCAGCTCGGTGATTCAGGTACTTATTCGATAACTGAAGTCGTTAAACCCGGCGGAATATTAACGATCGCAATTCCTTCTACCGCTCCGGAAACAGAAGGTACTTATACAACGACATGGACATTGGAAAATCCGGACGGGATCCCGTTTTACAACCTGAATTATACGGCAAATGTCGGGGACAGAACGTATATTACGCCCGCACCGGATCTGAATCCCAGCGCGACTCCTTCCACACTTGAATGGATGTGTTCTGATGCCGAACGCAGTATGCTTCAGGGAGACGGCTGTATAGACTATTGTGACGCGGCGGCTAAAGGGCTGGAAAGCGTTGGAATGGCCTGTTATGCGAATGGAGAAAGAATATACTATGAAGAATAAACGCATTCACAGCAAACTGTTTATCTTATGTATTTTTCTCTTTTTGCTCGCTTCCTGCGCGAATCTTCCGGGAAAAGAATCGTCGAAAAATCAAAGAAACGGATCCGAAAATACAAATGTCCAGTCTGTTCAGCAGCCGGATGTTCCGGAAAGTCAGCCGGGGATGATCAGCCGGCAGGAAGCCTGGACTGCTCCGTCTGCGGAGGGACCGACGGTCACACCGGTCGTTCTTTTTGTGGAAAAGCGGGGAAAAGACGCGGCTATGATCATACGGACAAATACCGAATCTTCAGAAGACGTTTATATTTATGATTCAAGCGGTTCCGTCAGCGGAATATCTGTTCCGACTCAAAGCGTTCCTGTCTCAGGAGCCTTGCGGGATGAAATGAAAGTTTACAGTTTTTCCCCCGTAAACGGAGCGGTGGTTCTTCCGAATCAGTTCCTGCATCTGGATATGATGCTTCAGAATACGGGAACAACAACATGGCAGACAAATTATAAAGTTAAGGATATCAGCAGTTCGCCGATAACTGTTCAGCGGGAATATTCTCTGCCATATGCTGTCGGGCCGAACGGAACAGTTCTTTTGTCCGTTTTTATGACAGCACCGGAACAGCTCGGAACTTACTATTACAGTTTTCAGATCGAAGATGCCTATGGCGTGGCATTTGGAAAAATTGATTATTCCTTGACGGTCGGAGCCTTTTCCTCCATTACGGAAATTCCGACCTTAACCGCGACAGTCACGCCTACATATTATTCTGCCGATGGCATTACGGCTACACCGGATTCTCTTGCCTGGATGTGCATTGATCCGGAACGCAGTAAATTACAGGATTGCTATCAATTCTGTGTTGAGTATTCAGACAGACCGGAATTCAGATATTGTTTCTATGATGGGGAGCGATACCTGACTCCGGTCCCGGAAATTGTACAGGAGGAAGAATAGATGAAAAAAGATTTGGATATTTTGATGGTCGGACATTTTGCCAAAGACATGATCGTTGTTGATGGCAAAGAAGAAATCTGTGCGGGCGGCGCTGTTTATTACGGCGCGGTTGTGCTTCGGCGTCTCGGACTGGATGTCGGTGTTGTGACCCGCGGCAATCCGGATGATTATCCCAGCCTCCAGCCTCTGATGGATATGGGAATTGAATTCGATATTAAGCCGGCTTCTCAATCTTCCGGATGCATCAATATTTATAATTCAGCTGATATGGATCATCGGATCTGCAAACTGTTCGGTTTTGCCGGTGAGATCCCGTATTCCGATATTCCGGATGTCAATGCGAAGATTATCGCGATCCTGCCGATCATTGCCGGTGAAGTTAGCCTGGATACACTGATCAAGCTTACGAAGAGAGCGCCGATCGCATTGGATGTGCAGGGATTTGTCCGGGTTCCGGAAGGCGATGATCTGCTCTTCAAACCGTGGAAAGACATGGAAGAAGGCCTGAAACATGTTACCTTCCTGAAAGTGGATAGCGCCGAAGCAGAACATCTGACCGGTGAAAAAGACCTGGAAAAGGCAGCGAAGATCCTTGCTTCTTACGGACCTAAAGAAATCGTCCTGACACAGAAGAAAGAAATCCTTGTCTATGCAGACGGAAAATTCTATCGTGCTCCTTTCCTGCCGAAGAATCTGTCCGGACGGACCGGCCGCGGTGATACCTGTATCACATCCTATATCGGCTCCCGTATCAAGCATGATCCGGAACGCTCCTGCCAGATCGCCGGCATCATTACCAGCATGAAACAGGAAGTTCCGGGACCGTGGAACGGTGACATCGATCCTGAAAGGTTTGATCCGAATATTGTTTTCGGAGATTAAGAGGCAGTAATGGGTGAAGATAAATATGAAGATGGATTCCTTCAGCCGATGAAAGAATCCATCGAAGACAAAGCGGAAAAAATCATTTCTGATGTTCAGGCTCAGGCTGAAGATTTCAAAGATACGTGCGAATTCGCCAAAAAAGATATCTCGGAAACCATCGAACAGGTTCGGGAAGATGCATCTGAAAGGCATGATGAATTTGTCTCGGGGATCCAAGATTCTGTTGATGAAATGAAGGAATCCGCCCGTGAGCGTATTGAAGAGAATACCGAAAAATTGACCGAAAAACGGGATGAGGTATATTCTGATCTCCGGGAATCATGGGGCGACCTGAAAGAAATAGCCGAAGAATCAGAAAAAATCGCGGAAGAAAAGGCGGAAGACCTCAGATCTGCAGTGGAGGAAAAGGCCGAAAATATTCAGGCAGAGGCTTCAGAATGGGCAGATAACCTGAAAGAAAAAGCTGATGAAACTGAAGCTGCCGTGAAGAATAAGGTGTCTGACACAGTCGAAGAGGTCCGGGGCGCTTTTAATGATGTAAATGATGAACTCGAAACATTGCCTGTCAATCGACGGGAACCATCCATTCCCCAGTACGTTCCGAAGACTTATGTAAGGGAAGAGCCTATGAGCGCAGAATATCAGGGAAACAGCGAGCCGGTGCGGAATACTGCATATAACGGATATCCTGTGATCGAAGATGATGTTCAGCCTGCTCCCAAAGGATCCATGAATAATGGAGGCGGCGGTTCATCAAATACTGTCTTATGGATCATACTGGCGGTTTTGGCATGCCTTCTGGTCGTTGGATGCTGCCTCGGTATGGGCTTTTTCGGATTACTGAAGGTTCTTGCGAGCTGAAGCTGATTATTGAACGGCGGTAAAATGGCAGTTGAACAGAATAAAATCATTTATTCGATGGTGGGTGTTTCCAAAATGTACGATAAAAAGGTCGTACTGAAGAACATTTCCATTTCATATTTTTATGGCGCGAAAATTGGCGTTATCGGCCTGAACGGGTCGGGGAAAAGCTCTTTGCTGAAAATATTTGCCGGGGTCGATAAAGATTTTATCGGTGAAACTTACATATCCCCGGGATATACGATCGGATATCTTGAGCAGGAGCCGCTGCTCGACTGCGAAAAGACAGTCAAAGAAGTTGTTCAGGAAGGCGCTCAGGAGGCGGTCGATCTGCTGAAAGAATTTGAAGAGATCAGCAATAAATTTGCCGAACCGATGAGCGATGATGAAATGAATGCCCTGATCGAGGAACAGGGCAGAGTACAGGACCGGATCGATCAGCTGGATGCCTGGGATATAGATTCACGCCTGGAAATGGCTATGGATGCCCTGCGCTGTCCTCCCGGAGATACTCCGGTCAGTGTGCTGTCCGGCGGTGAACGGCGCCGTGTGGCGCTCTGCAGGCTGCTTCTGCAAAAGCCGGATATCCTGCTGCTGGATGAACCGACAAACCATCTGGACGCCGAAGCGGTAGCATGGCTGGAACGTCATCTGCAGCAATACCCGGGAACTGTAATCGCGGTCACACATGACCGATATTTCCTGGACCATGTAGCCGGATGGATCCTTGAACTGGATCGCGGAGAGGGTATCCCCTTCCAGGGGAACTATTCTTCCTGGCTGGAACAAAAGAAGCGCAGGCTTTCGCTTGAAGAAAAATCAGAATCTGAACGGCAGCGGACACTGCAGCGGGAACTGGATTGGATCCACATGTCACCCAAAGGGCAGCATGCCAAGTCTAAAGCCCGCATCGCCTCTTATGAAAAACTTCTTTCTCAGAATTTTGAAAAGGAAGCGGCTGAACTGCAGCTCTTTATTCCGCCGGGTCCCCGCCTTGGGAACCTTGTCATAGAAATGAACGATGTGTCAAAGGTATTCGGAGACCGGATCCTCGTCGAAAATGTAACATTTAACCTGCCTCCGGGCGGTGTGATCGGTATCATCGGACCGAACGGGGCAGGAAAGACTACCCTGTTCCGTATGATCACTGGCGAAGAAAAACCGACAAGCGGTACTATCCGGATCGGAGAAACCGTGACCCTTGGCTATATGAACCAGAGCCGGGATTCGCTGGATCCGGAAAAAAATATCTGGGAAGTGATATCCGGAGGCCAGGATGAGATCACGATCGGCGGCAGAAAAGTGAATTCACGGGCGTATGTTGCACGGTTCAATTTTTCCGGAGCCGATCAGCAAAAGAAAGTGGGAATTCTGTCCGGAGGGGAAAGGAATCGGGTACAGCTGGCACAAACACTGAAAAGTGAAGCAAATGTGCTTCTGCTTGACGAACCCACCAACGACCTAGATGTGAATACGATCCGGGCGCTTGAAGAAGGTTTGGAAAATTTCGCCGGCTGTGCGCTGGTGATCTCACACGACCGGTGGTTCCTTGACCGTGTGGCAACACATATTCTCGCATTTGAGAATGATTCTGAAGTCCGGTTCTTTGACGGTAACTATACCCAGTATGAAGAAGACCGCAGAAAACGTCTCGGAATAGACGCGGATACTCCTCATCGTACCAGGTATCGTTCGCTGACAAGAGTGTAAAACAGTCTTCGATAAGACTGAAATATTAATGTGAGGTTGAAAAATGGATTACGCAAAAGAGTCGTTACGTCTCCACAATGAGTGGAAAGGAAAAATTGAAGTTGTAGCTACTGTTCCTGTAAAAACCAAAGAAGATCTTTCTCTGGCTTATACACCCGGGGTCGCTCAGCCCTGCCTCGAGATTCAGAAAGACGTCAATAAAAGCTATGACCTGACTCGCCGTCATAACCTTTGCGCGGTCATCACTGACGGTACAGCGGTTCTCGGCCTTGGCGATATCGGGCCGGAAGCAGGTATGCCGGTCATGGAAGGAAAGTGCGTGCTTTTTAAATCCTTCGGAGGTGTTGACGCGTTCCCGCTTTGCGTTAAATCAAAGGATGTCGATGAGATCGTGAACACGGTATACCTGATCTCCGGATCCTTCGGCGGGATCAATCTGGAAGATATTTCCGCCCCCCGCTGCTTTGAGATCGAACGGAAGCTGAAAGAAAAATGCGATATTCCGATTTTCCATGATGACCAGCATGGCACGGCTGTTATTACACTTGCCGGTCTTTCCAATGCGCTGAAGGTCGTCGGAAAGAAAAAGGAAGAGATCCGTGTGGTCATGTCCGGCGCGGGTGCTGCCGCGATTTCGATCTGCAAGCTGCTGCTTTCAGCCGGCATCAAAAACATAACCCTTTGCGACCGCAGCGGCGCGATCTACAAAGGCCGCGAAAAAGGCATGAACTGGATCAAGGAAGAAATGGCTGAAATTACCAACCTTGAAAAACGCCAGGGAAGCCTTGCGGATATGCTTGTGGGTGCTGATGTGTTTATCGGTGTTTCCTCTCCGGGTCTTGTTACTACGGAAATGGTGAAGACGATGAACCGTGATGCCATTATTTTCGCCTGCGCGAATCCCACTCCGGAAATTTTCCCGGATGACGCGAAAGCGGGCGGAGCAGCCGTTATCGCTACCGGCCGAAGTGACTTCCCGAATCAGATCAACAATGTCCTTGCGTTCCCCGGAATCTTCCGCGGTACCTTCGATGTCCGTGCCAGTGACATCAACGAGGAAATGAAGATCGCCGCCGCGAAAGCACTGGAAGACCTGATCTCTCCGGATGAACTTTCCGCTGATTATATTATTCCGAAGGCCTTTGACCCTCGTGTCGGCGGTGCAGTTGCCAAAGCCGTTGCTGAAGCAGCCCGCAGGACCGGAGTAGCCAGGATCTGAAAGACGGATACCCACTGAAAAATAAATGATACGGAAACTCACGGGAACAAACTATCTTGTTCCCGTGAGTATTTTCCGGAAAATCAGGAATCCCGGAATATGGGCATATGAAACAATATAAAATGCTTTTATTTCAAATAATATTTCCAGGTGAACATGAAACAGGAAGGTAAATTTGTAATATGATAAAAAAACATTTCCATAAAAAACTGTTTGAAATATGCATTTTATGTTGTTTTGTGTGGGGCCTCATATCCCACGGAATGGCTATCTTCAATAAGTATTCTTTCCATGATGATGTGGGGGAATTTAACAGAATAGGGGCGACATATACCTCCGGCAGATGGTTCCTGGGAGAAATCGAAAAATTTGCTGTTGCTGTATTCGGAAGCACTCATTACAGTACTCCGGCATTTAATGGATTTATTACGATCTTATGCCTTGCATTGATGATCTATTTCATATGTGAGCGGCTGGAAATCCGGAAAAAGACACTGATCGCCTTATTATGCGGGATCCTGATCTCATTTCCCGCTATAACCGGGATCTTCGGCTATATTTTTACCGCTCCTTATTATTATTTCGGCGCTTTGCTGGGAGTCATCGGCGCTTATTTGTATTACTATTACAGAAATATCCCGGCCATGCTGGTCTGCGTGACCCTTATGGCATGTTCGGCGGGGACCTATCAATCAAATATACCGATAAATTTATGCGTATTGCTGCTGTTTATGATCCACGAGGTATATAACAACATAAATGACTTGAGATCCTTTATTGTTTTAGGTCTGCAAAATATCGGTATTTCACTCGGGTTTGTCATTGAATACTTTTTACTCAACCGGTTTTTCCTTCATAAATATGGCCTGGCGCTCAGTGCGTATAAAGGTATAGACAACTTTGGAAAAACATCGAAAAGAGGATATGTTTTCAGGATCGCTGAAGCATACAGAGCTTTTCTGGATCCGGACAAAACTGTCTCGGCAAATATGTATCCCTTTCATTTGAGATATTTTCACCTTATTCTGATCATCATATCATTGATATTGTTTCTGATTTTATTGATCAAAACAAAAAATATCATGAAGAAAATCGGAATGACTGTTATCTTCATTTTATATCCGCTGGCAGCTTACTTTATTTATGTCATGGTTGGTTCGTACGAAGTGCACGGGCTGATGACCTACGCGGAGTCGTTAACATTTATCCTGCTGGCATGGATCCTGGAAAGGTTGAAGGAAGATAAATTGTATATACAGGTTTTGAACCGGTCATGTTTGATCTTAATGGGCGTGATGTGTTTTTTATTCGCACGATTCAGCAATATCTGTTATCTGAAGGCGGAAATATTACAGTCAGAGGCGATCAGCTATTTTACAACGCTGATCACGCAGATCAAATCAACAGAAGGATATACGGATGAAACACCGATAATTTATTTAAATGAGTATAATAAAAAAGATAACAGTTTGCCGGGCGTACCGAAGTTTGAGCCGATCTATCTGATCCCTTACGGCGATGGCGGGCAGGAGAATGTAAATATCTATGGCGGAGAATCATTGATCAATGATTATTTATGGGAAGCCTTTATGAGAATGTGGTGCGGCTTTTCAAGGATCCCGGGAGACTGGTCTTTATATAAAGATGACGGAAGAATAAAAG
>DAIMGK010000089.1:0-18781 GCA_036723985.1 Flexilinea sp. | reverse complement strand
AATTATAATTTAAGACGGCTTTTTTGTCTCTTCTTTCCTTTAATCAGCGTTTCCACAGATCTTTTTATGTTACAATGAATAAATCTATTCAAAATGAATCTATTCAGGACCCCGTATATCAAGTCTTGAAAATTCTTGTTACCCCGGGGTATGGGGGTGGGGTTACCCCCACTTTTTCCCCGGTGCGGTGTCACGACGCTGCAAAAAAAAACGAGAACGCTTCCCCGCACCGGCACACGTATACCTTGGTTCTGAACAGTTACCAATTAATTATCTTTTAATTCAGGAAAAACTATGGGATTTCAGAGCGAAAAACAACAAACGAATACGGGACGGGATGAAAACCTTCAACCGCAAGAGGAAGTTATACAGGAACCTGTATCGTATGGCATGCCCAACAGCTTTATGTTATCCATGCCGCTGCCACCTCCCGGATTGCCCAACAGTGTAATGAGGGAGATGTTGGCTCCGCAAATCCCCGCCGCGGAAGAAGAGGCTGATCGCCTTTCCGCAGGTGTCAGATACGGATCTCCGAATACAGTTCGAAGGCAAATGGGTGACCGGCTGGGAGCTGATTTTTCCTTTGTTCGTTTTCACAGCGGTCCGGATAGTATCCGCAGAAATGAAGCTATGGGCTCAAGGGCGTATACCCGGGGCAATGACGTTTATTTCGGCAGAGGAGGATATCAACCGTCGCTCGCCGCTCATGAACTGATCCATACCGTACAACAGGGTGCCATTCCGGGTCGTGTGAGCCAATCTGTTCCGACCGGTACAATACAAAGAGACCCGAATGACGATCTTTTGAGCAGGCCCCGCAGTAATTCAGTTCCATCCAGACGCCCGGCTGCTGCACTTCACCGTCGCAACAGTTCGGCTCAATTGGGTATACAGCAGCCGCCCCAGGGAGTACCTCAGCAGCCGCCTCAGGGAGTACCTCAGCAGCCGCCCCAGGGAGTACCTCAGCAGCCGCCTCAGGTGGTACCTCAGCAGCAGCCTCAGGTGGTACCCCCGCAGGGAAATCAGCAGCAGCAACAGCAAGCACCTGTCGTACCACAAGGAAATCTGGTCGTACCTCAGGCAGCTTTCAATCTGGATCCGCAGGGACGGAAAATCAGCAGATGGCGGATGTCACGAAAAGTATTGAATCAAATTATGATCCAGGGCCATGACCAGATCTATTGGATGGCAGAACAATATAAACATGACTATCCCAACAACTTTCTGGACGCAAACGGAAATCAATTCAATCCGCAGGCAGTAAGCGGCCCGATCAATTATGGTTTAAATGCAGCTCAGGCAGCCGTAAATAATGCTGCGGGAGGTCAGGGAGGAGGCCCCGGGGCAGGCGGCCAGGGAAACGGTCAGGGTGCTGTACAAGCTCCCGCTCCTCAGCAGGGAGCTCAGCCCAAAGGAAACGGATGGAAAAATGCGAAAGAAATTGCCGGTTGGACCGGTTTTGCAGGGAATATCGTTTCACCGACAGACAAAGCTCTTCAGCTGGGTGGCGAATTAGATCGATATCTGCACCCGCCAACAATATCTAATGAAATCATTAATGGGAAAGAAGTTGAGGTTGAAACCTCAAACGCTCATTTTAATGACGCTTATAAATCGATCGCACCGTATGCCGGTATGACAGCTGACGCGCTCGGTTTTACAGCCGGCGCTATCCAGACGGTAACCGGGATCCATGACGTTATTAAAAATGGACAGAAAGTAAAAGCCGGGGCAAGCCACGCCGATTGGGTCACTTCCCTTTCCGATACAGCATCCGCTGCGGCGTCAACAGGCGCAAGGGGATTGAGTTTTGCGAAAAATTTCATTGAAGCCGGAGGAGGAACCGCGAATTTTGGCGACTGGATCCCGGGGTTGAGTGTAGCCACAGGCGGTTTTTCCGCGCTCAGCGGCGGCATTCAGACATTTCGGGGCGGCAAATCCTGGTACAACTTAAACCAGCAAATCAATGCGATCAATACTCCTGCAATGAGAGCCCAGGCTGCTGCAGCAAACCAAGGCGGTATCACAGACCAGCAGAAGCTGCTGCAAATAATGAACCAGGGGAAACGTGTAGCAAAGATCAACACCGCAAGCGGCGTAATGAAAACAATATCAGGCGGTCTCACCGCAGCCGGCGGAATTGCCACCTTAAGCGGTGCTGCTGCTCCGATCGGATTAGCGCTCAGCGCCCTGGGTGGGGCGGTAAGTGCCTTTAAATTTGCATTTGAAAAATTCAAGAAACGCTCTCTGCGGGCTGATGTTGTAGGTGAAGAGTACGGCATCGACTGGAAAAAGGAGATGAAGGATGTACGAACCATGGTTGACCATTACAACGATAAAATGAGCTTGCGGGACAAAGATGTCCGGGAGATCATCCTTAAGGCTCACAATGCCGCCGGGAAAACCCGGACTGAATCTTTCGCAGCGATCAAGAAGAACCGGGCTCGTTACCTGCTCGATCATGTAAGAAACAACACTCCTTTTGCGGCAATTGCTTCAGCTGTTATCGAAGCGCTGGGCGTTCATAAGAGAGGAGGCAGTTTCGCTGCAGGAGCGGAGGATCTGTTAGCCGAGAAATTGGGATAGGAGTAAAGACATGGATGTAAACGTTTTTTTTACCGAACTGGAAGATTTGCTGAAAAAAATGGGGCTGGAGACAGCTGTATTAAAAGGTGAAGAGCCACAGCTTGGTGATACGCTGCGTGCATTGATGCCTGTAGATGAAGCGGGAAATAAAGTCTTGATGGAAATCCTGTTGGGACAGTACAATGAAAATACGCTTTTGGTCCAGATCTATTCGACGATGATCGCGGAGATCGGACCCGGTTACGAAGCGTTGAAAGAGATGACGCTGGACTGGAACCTGACCTGCCCCATCGGTGCGTTTGGGATCTACCGCCAAAACCGGCAGTATTATCATAAATATAATTATCTGATGCCTGTGGATGAAGGTGAAAAACAGATGGCTCTTGAAATTTTTTATATCATTCACCTGGTTCAGGATGTGATCGCGCAGATCTTCCCGGATGCTGTCAGGCTTTCCGGAAATATCTGAGATATCCGCTGAAGCAGCAGGTAAGTCAATAAGTATCTGTTCAGAACGAGTCAAGGCAAACCGTCCTTTTGACTCGTTTTGAATATTTATCATACCCCGTAACTATTCAGTACCCGGGGCCGGTTTCGCCTATCGACTGGGACTGTCACCGGCGGCTCAATAATGAGCCGCCGGTGACAGTCCCGGGATCCTGAATAGTTACCATACCCCTTTTATTATTTTACGATTCACGGGTATGCCAGGGACAGATGGTACCGGGTGAAAGTGTCCCGGCAATAATTATTATGGAATCGACACCTAAGGTTTCCCGGGACGCTTTCACCCGGTACCACTGTCCCTTTAACTGTAACAAATTTCATAAAGTTTTCTCTCATTTTGTCATGTGATAATGGTTTTACGCTCAACAGGGTGTTATAATACCGCACAATTGGTCAAGAGGGGAAACAATCGGCATGAAATGTTAGAACGCCGAAATCATTACGGCAAATCTGTTATTTGAAAACCTGTCAGATAATGTCTGATTAAGGAGCGATATAACAGTTCGGCATGATTTTCGGTGTATTGTTATTGTTTTTCATCGTTTATAAACATCCGCGGTAACCGAATCCATACAACCATGAAAATGTAAAAATCGGGCATCCCGGATGAAAAGAATTTATTTTTTTTGGAGGAATTCCATCATGAAGAAAATGCTTGCTGTTTTGATCGCAGCGATCCTCTGCCTCAGCGTCAGCGCTATGGCAGAAGATACCTACACCGTTGGCGTCAGCCAGCTGGTACAGCACGTCGCGCTGGATGCTGCGACACAGGGTTTCCAGGATGCTCTGACTGAAAAACTGGGCGATGCCGTCAAGTTTGATGTACAGAACGCTTCCGGCGATTCCAACACCTGTTCCACGATCGTGAACACCTTCATTTCCAATGGTGTTGACCTGATCATGGCCAATGCCACCCCCGCGCTGCAGGCTGCTGTCGCCGCCACCGGTGATATTCCGATCCTCGGCACCAGCGTTACCGATTACGCCACCGCTCTGGATCTGGATAACTGGACCGGTTCTACCGGCATGAATGTCTCCGGTACCTCCGACCTGGCTCCGCTGGATAAACAGGCTGAAATGCTCAAGGAACTGTTCCCGAATGCCGTCAATGTCGGCCTGCTTTACTGCTCTGCCGAACCGAACTCCAAATATCAGGTGGACGTGATCAAAGGTTATCTGACTGACATGGGCTATACCTGCACGGAATATACCTTTGCCGACTCTAATGACGTGGCTTCTGTCGCGCAGAACGCGGCTGACGGCAGTGATGTCATTTACATCCCGACCGATAACACCGCGGCTTCCTGCACCGAAGCGATCCGCAACGTTCTGGAACCCGCAAAGGTCCCGGCAATCGCGGGTGAAGAAGGCCTCTGCGCCGGATGCGGTGTAGCGACCCTTTCCATCAGCTACTATGACCTTGGCTACACCACGGGTGAAATGGCTTATGATATCCTGGTCAACGGTGCGGATATTTCCACCATGGATGTAAAATTTGCCCCGAACATCACCAAGGAATACAACGCTGAACTGTGCGAGATCATGGGTATTGAGATCCCCGAAGGTTACGTCGCGATCCAGTAATTACTTCATAGATCTGTAAAAAAAGCAGGGAGCTTCTTATAACAGGCAGCGCCCTGCTTTTCCGATTATTTCAGGATAAAGGGACCGGGAGACGGGGAGAAGAGAACGGATGACAAACTATTCTGCCTGCCTCACGATTCCGACTGAAACGGGAGGTATTTCTGCTTAATCCTACCGCTCTTTTAAATGCGATGCCGGGAGCCATTGCCCAGGGATTGATCTGGGGCATCATGGCTATCGGCGTTTATATCACCTATAAGGTGCTTGATCTTGCCGACCTGACCGTGGACGGCACAATGGCTACCGGCGGCGCGGTCTGCGTCATGCTGATGATGAAAGGCGTCAACGTCTGGGTGGCACTGATCTGCGCGATCTTTGCCGGTATGCTGGCCGGCCTTCTGACCGGGGTCTTTCATACCGCCATGGGCATTCCCGCCATTCTTTCCGGTATCCTCACCCAGCTTTCCCTGTATTCCATCAACCTGGCCATCATGGATTTCAAGGCCAACCAGGGTATCAGCGTGACGAAATATCACCTGATCGTCAGCCAGCGGAATGTGCGTGTGATGAGCCTCGAAAATCCGATCTTCATCACGCTGATCTTTGTGATCGTCCTGATCGCGATGCTGTACTGGTTCTTTGGCACGGAGATCGGCTGTTCCCTGCGGGCGACCGGCGCCAACGAGGCGATGGCCCGGGCACAGAGCATCAATACGAATAAGTCCAAGATCCTGGGTCTGATGATCTCCAACGGCATTGTGGCTCTGGCTTCCGCTCTGCTGTCCCATTATCAGGGCTTTGTGGATGTGAACATGGGACGCGGCGCTATCGTTATCGGCCTGGCTGCCGTCATTATCAGCGAAGTGCTGTTCGGCAGGCTCTTTGTGAATTTCGCGCTGAAACTTGCGGCCGTGGCGATCGGTGCCGTCATTTACTTTATCGTTCTCCAGATCGTCCTCTGGCTGGGGCTGAACACCAACCTGCTGAAGCTGCTTTCCGCGCTGATCGTGGCGGTATTCCTCGCGATCCCGTACTGGAAAGCAAACCTGGCGGCAAACCATTCCGGAAAGGGGAGCTGAAGCATGCTGGAACTCACCAATATCCGAAAGGTTTTTAACGCGAAGACCGTCAATGAAAAGATAGCGCTGGACGGACTGAACCTGCATCTGAATGACGGCGAATTTGTGACCGTCATCGGCGGCAACGGTGCGGGAAAGTCCACCATGCTCAATGCCATCGCGGGCGTTTGGCCTGTGGACAGCGGCCGTATCGTTATCGATGATACGGATGTGACCCGTCTGCCCGAACATCAGCGGGCAGCTCTGCTGGGACGTGTCTTCCAGGATCCCATGACGGGAACGGCAGCCACGATGCAGATCGAGGAAAACCTGGCATTGGCGGCCAGACGAGGGCAGAAACGCACGCTGCGGATCGGCATCACCAGGGAAGAACGGGCTGAATACCGGGAACGCCTGGCGGCTCTGGGGCTGGGGCTGGAAAACCGCATGACAACCAAGGTAGGCCTGCTTTCAGGCGGTCAGCGTCAGGCGCTGACGCTGCTGATGGCGACGCTGAAGAAACCGAAACTGCTGCTCCTGGACGAACACACGGCGGCACTGGATCCCCGTGCCTCGGCAAAGGTCCTGGAACTTTCCGAACAGATCGTTACGGAAAACAAGATCATGACCCTGATGGTCACCCACAATATGCGGGACGCGATCCGCTACGGCGACCGGCTGATCATGATGAATGAAGGTCATATTATTCTGGATATTTCCGGAGAGGAAAAGAAACATCTGACCATCGAGATCCTCATGGACGCCTTCGCGCAGGCCAGTGGTGAAACATTTGCCAACGACCGCGCCCTGCTGTCCTGAGAAAAATCATCAGCTGTAAGAATATCACGGGGCACGAACAGAATTATTGCAACCTGTTCGTGCCCTGTTCCGTAATAGCCTGCTGACGATGCATCAGTGCTGTCAGCCCCGGATTTCCTGCGGAAACATTTCCGCACGAATATCATTTCATTGCGAGGATCTGTGATCCTGTCAGAAATCAAATACATGCGGCCGGAGGTCCGAATGCCGTCTGTGAGGAAAACCATGAAAATCATTCTGATCATTTCCGCCATCCTGATCCTGTTCCTGATGCTTATCCTGCGGATGGCGTCTTTCATTATGGAAGGAAGGCGGCAGAGCCCGGAAGAAGCGATGGAATGGCAGGCAGCGCATTATGACACATCCTTTTACCGTGATCTGGAAAAGACGGATTACACTGTCCGCGGAGACGGAGATTATCTGCTGCATGTCCGGTGCCTGAAAAACCCGGAACAGACCGGCGCGTATGTGATCCTTTCCCACGGACTGACCGACAACCGCATGGGATCGCTGAAATATGTCCCGATGTACATGGAGCTGGGATACAACTGCATCATCTATGACCTGCGGGGGCACGGAGAAAACGAAAAGACCTTTACGACCTACGGTATCCTGGAGAGCCGGGACCTTGTCAGGCTCGCGGAAGATACCCGCAGCCGCTATCCGGACCTGACCTCTCTGGGACTGCACGGGGAATCCCTTGGCGCAGCCACGACAGTCATGGCCCTGAAATACCATCCGGCGGTGGATTTCGCGGTAGCAGACTGCGGCTTTTCGGATCTTGAGAATGTGCTTCGGACAGGATATACATACGGACACATCCCGTCCTTTGTGATCAGCATGGCGGACCTGGGAGCCAGGCTCCGCTATCATTATTCCCTCAGAGATATGCGGCCCATCGACGCGCTGGAAGGAAATGAGATCCCGGTCCTGTTCATCCACGGCGCGGATGACCCCTTTATCCTGCCGAAAAATTCTCAGGATATGTATGAACGGACTGCCGGACCCCGGGAGATCCGCCTGATCCCCGGTGCCGGCCACGCGGTATCCATCCTGACCGATCCAAATCTGTACCGGGAAACCGTGTCAGCCTTTCTGGAGCGTCTGAAATGAAGCGAAATGACCCCGTATCCCTTGCCATGCTGCTGCTTTCCATGGTGATATACGGAAGCATCGGCATTTTCCGCAGGAATCTTCCCCTGCCTTCGGCGGTGCTTGCCTGCTACCGGGGAATTTGCGGCGGACTGCTGCTGACGGGTGCGGCAGCCCTGCAGAGAAAAGGATCCTTCCGTCACATCGGTATCCGGAAAGCGCTTTGGCTGGCTCTCTCCGGGGCAGTCATGGGATTCAATTGGATCCTGCTGTTTGAAGCTTACAACTATACCACCGTTGCCACGGCGACTCTGTGCTATTACATGCAGCCGACGATCGTGATCCTGCTTTCCCCGATGCTTTTCAGGGAAAAGATCACCCTGAAAAAGGGGCTCTGCGTACTGGTATCCGCGGCAGGTATGGTGCTCATTTCCGGCCTGATCGAAAGCGGTATACCGGCTTTTTCCGAGCTGCGGGGGATCCTGTTCGGCTTAGGCGCGGCAGTTTTATATTCCATTGTGGTGATCATAAACAAAATGCTGCCGGGGATCGATGCCTATGGGAAAACGATCATCCAGCTGCTGGCGGCGGGGATCGTCCTGATCCCGTATATCCTGCTTACCGGAGGGGTCCCGGATATCACACCGGACTCCCGGATGATCGTCCTGCTGCTGATCATCGGGTTCGTACATACCGGTATCGCATACATGCTTTACTTCGGCAGCATGGATGGGCTGCGGACCCAGACGGTGGCGGTCTGCGGTTACCTTGATCCGGTCACGGCTTTATTCCTGTCAGCATTCCTGCTGCACGAAAATCTGTCGGTTTACGGCTGCGTCGGAGCTGTCCTGATCATCGGAGCCGGCCTGATCAGCGAATTCATCTGATAAACCCTTCAGCCAAACCTTTTTCCCGGGCCGGAGGAAACTACCTGATCCCCGCGTTTTTCAATTCCGGAAGAATATAATTCAGGAATTCGTTAGCAGCCGGGGAGCTTTCGGATTTGGAATTGGCTGCGATACCGATCTCGAAATCCGATGAGCGGTCCAAAGGCAGGGATACGACGTCTCCTTTCCAGCGGCCGGACAGGAGTGTATTGATCAGCGCCACACCCAGACCGGCTTCCACCATGGAATACGCGGCGTAGATATCCGAAGTGGACGCGCAGGTGTTGGGATGGAGCCGGTTCCGCTCAAGAAAGATGGAATTGTCTGTCTCCAGATCCGGGAAGAGGTCGATATATTCATCCGTCAGCAGGTCGGAGACCCGATACATCCCCCTGACGGCAGCCGGATGCGAAGAGGGGACCCAGGCGCTGATACTGTCCCGGCACAAAGGGTGAAAAACCGGCATATTCTCCCGCTGGCTGATGATGCAGAAATCAAGCTCATGAAGGATGATCTTATGGCTCAGCTCACTGCTGGTCCCTTCGATCAGCCGGATATTGATCTTCGGATGGAGCTTCCGGAAAGCAACGATCCCTCTGGAAAGGATCTGATCATAGATCGGGTAAGCTGTCCCGACAGTAATGGATCCCGTTTCCAGGCTGCAGATCCGGTCAGCTGTCTGCTGAAGCTGCTCCTGGATCCGCATCAGATTGCGGATGATCGGCAGGACCTGTTCGCAGTCACTTGTGGGGGTGACGCCGCTTTTTGCCCGTGTAAGCAGCGGGAACCCGAATTCCTCCTCAACCACCGCCACACTCCGGCTGATCCCGGAAGGCGTATAGCCGAGCTTTTCCGCGGCAGCGGTCAGGCTCCCGGTATCGATCGCGCAGAGTAAAACTTTATATTTTTCCGTATCCATTCCGCCTCTTTTCTTGTTTGCGTATTCATCAAAGATACTATGATTTTTTGTCGTTTGACTCAATTATAAAACAGTATTATCCTTAGGTCAAGAAAACGATTACAGGGAACACACGAGGATCGGATCATCGGTGTTCCGGAGTCGGCACAGCAGCTGAAACTGCTAAATACAGGTCATGAAAATAAGAAAGGCGGGAACAATGCTCGATCAACAGAAAAGCGAACTCTTACTGGCTGCGGTCATATTATCCCGCAGCACATCATTCGTACTCTCCAAAACAGCGATGAATTCGCTGACACCTTTTAATCTTCTCGCCGTTCGTTTTCTGACGGCTTTTATTTTCCTCGTGATCCTCTTCGGGAAAAAGCTGATCCACATCCGGAAAAATGAATGGAAATACGGTTTTCTGCTGGGATTGTTCTTTACCGCAATGATGGGATGTGAACTGACTGGACTGCGGAAAACGGATTCAGCCACAACTTCTTTCATTGAGAATTCCGCAATGATATATGTACCAATTCTCCAAATTGTGATCTTCAAAAAGAAGCCGCAGGCCGGAAGCAGCCTCCGCATCGCGCTGGCGGTGCTGGGTATCGGGTTCCTGACAATGGGAGCAAGCAGAGGGATCTTCCGCTCCGGATGTGTCTTCCTGCTGGGTTCCGCTGTCTTTTACGCCTCGGCGATCCTGCTGACCAACATTGTATCCCAAAAGGGTGATCCGCTGATGATCGGGATCACGCAGGTTTTTACCATCGGCTTTCTTTCGCTGATCCTCTCCCTGACCCTTGAACAGCCCAGGCTTCCGCAGACTTCTTCGGAATGGATCATGATCCTTGCCCTTGCCCTCATCTGCAGCGGATTCGGCTTCACCCTTCAGCCGGTCGCCCAGCGCGGGACTACCGCGGAACGTGCCGGAATGATGTGCGCGCTCAGTCCGCTCAGCGCCTCGCTGCAGGGGGTGATCATTCTTCATGAACAGATGAGCCTCAATAAATTAGCCGGCTGCCTGCTGATCCTGATGAGCCTGCTCATCCCGGTCCTGATACAGGTCCTTCACAAGCCGCTTGTACATCGTCCCGTGTATAATCATTCCTGATATTCCGGCGGAATATCATTGGTATAATATGAATATATCCAACACCTGAAGCGGGGACGGTCCCGCAATAATCATTTAAGGAGCAGATCATGGAATCCTCTAAGGTGTATTTTACGGATTTCCGTACAAAAGTTTTTGTTGACAGCATACAGAATAAACTGCTGCGTCTGATCAAAAAGGCAGGGATGGGGCAGATCGATTTCAACAACAAATTTGTCGCCATCAAGATCCATTTCGGTGAACCGGGAAACCTGGCTTTCCTTCGGCCGAATTATGCCAGGACCGTCGTGGACTTCATCAAGGAACGCGGTGGGAAACCTTTCCTGACAGACTGCAACACGCTGTATGTCGGCGGCCGCAAGAACGCGCTGGATCACATGGAAGCGGCTTACATGAACGGGTTTTCTCCGTTCAGCACGAATTGTCATCTGATCATCGCCGATGGGCTGAAAGGCACAGATGACATTGAAGTTCCGGTCGACGGCGAATATGTCAAAAACGCCAAGATCGGGCGTGCTATTATGGACGCTGACATTGTCATCTCGTTGAACCATTTCAAAGGGCATGAACAGGCCGGATTCGGCGGAGCGCTGAAAAATCTCGGCATGGGCTGCGGTTCCCGGGCAGGGAAGATGGAAATGCATTCCGATGAAAAACCGCATGTGATCCCGGAAAAATGCATCGTCTGCGGTATGTGCTCGAAAGCCTGTGCCCATGACGCCCAGACCATTGTGGACGGGAAAACCTTCATCGACCATAATAAATGTGTCGGCTGCGGACGCTGCATCGGTGTCTGCCCGACAGACGCCATTGCCCAGGGCGCGGATACCACCGCCGCGAAACTGAATTACAAGATCGCGGAATATGCCAAAGCGGTGATCCAGAACCGTCCGAACTTCCACATCAATATCGTGCGGGAAGTTTCCCCGAACTGCGACTGCCACGGGGAAAACGACGCTGCCATCGTCCCGGATGTCGGTATGTTCGCGTCCTTCGACCCGGTGGCGCTGGACGTCGCCTGCGCGGACGCGGTGAACAAACAGCCGGTCCTGAGCAACACCTGGCTGACCGACCTTCCGACCTGTGATCACGAGGATCACTTCATCGGCTGCCATCCCGAGACGGACTGGCACACCCAGGTGGAACACGGCGAAAAGATCGGCATCGGACGCAGGAATTATGAGCTGGTCTATGTAAAATAAAGCCTGCCTTTGTCTTACCGAAAGCAATTCGATGTATGAATGCCGTTCATTTATGAAGGCGGAACAACGGAAATAATCTGTCTGAAGCTTTGAAGGCTGTCAAAAAGGACAAGCCGGCACGATCGTGCCGGCTGTTTTTTATACAGTCCGTAGAACTCTTTACCCCTGATCATAAGAGGATTATAATTATTATTCACAGCTGTCTGCCTGTCGGAGCTGAACAGGGGACATGCTGATCTTATGCGAATCATTGGTTGTCAGTAAATACAGAGTACGGGCTGAAAAGAAGTAACCCCATGAGAAAAAGAATCAACACCGGCACCATCATAGCGATTGCCGCACTGCTGCTGGCTGTTTTGTTATTGGACATCTGGTTCATATTCGGACAGATCCGCCAGCACATGAAGGACGCGGGCATCTCCCGGCTGGAAAGCATCAGCTGGGAGCTGGAGAAGTCGATCAGTGACGCCGAATGCCTGACCATGGAGATCGCCATCGAATCAAGAGAATTCCTTGACGACAGGGATACTTTGGAGAAGTTCCTGCGCGATAAGAAAGAAGAAATCGCGAAGGACGGTACGGGGGCCATCAATATTTATGCTGCCGGAAATGACTGGTCGATTATCCCGGATTTTGTTTCACCGGAGGACTATGTACCCCAGGAGCGTGTCTGGTACAAGGGGGCTGTCCGCAGCGGGGGGAAGGTTTACCTGTCTTCTCCGTACCAGGATGTGGTGACAGGGGATATCTGTTATACAGTCTCCGTGATGCTTGGCGACGGAGAGACTGTCGTAGGTGTGGACTATACGATGGATACTATCCAGCGGTACGTCGGGCAGATGTATGAAAAAGGGAGCCATCACGCTGTCATTGTCACAGACGACGGGATCATCGCCGGCTGCTCCGAAGAAAGCCTGATCGGCGAACAGCTGGTGACAGCCGTTCCCGAATTTACGGGGATCTGGGCCCTGTCCAAACGCAGCGAAGGGATCGTCACGGTCCGCATCAGGTCTGACTTCCTGTATGAGAATCTTTTCGCATCGAAATCGGGCAGCGGCTGGATCCTCATCATCAGCCTCAGCGACCGGGAATTATATCAGGAATCAAATAATCAAATAATCCTCACGGTCATCCTGCTGGCCGCGCTTATACTGACGGTTGTCCTTGCATTTTTCTTAGCAAAGAAAGGCAGAAAACGGGAAGGGGAAGACGCGCTGCAAAGGAAGGAATACCACGAAGAGCGGAAAAATCAGGAGTCCCTGGGCGTCAACAGGCAGTACCGCAGCAGGATCCTTGCGTTCATGATCCTCGTTATGCTTGTCAGCCTTTATTCGATCGTTTCCACTGCATACCGCTGGGGCAATGCCCGGATGCAGAATGAAGCGAAAAAATATGAATCCAATCTTTCACAGTGGTTCGATACGCAGAAAAGTATACTCGACATGTTTGTAAGCATCATCTCCTCGAATCCGGATATGCTGGGAGATTATGAAGGGATGATCCGTTTTCTGGATGGTATCACCGGACAGTTTCCCCAGATTTCCGTCAGCTATCTGACGAACCCGGAGCTTGAGCCGATGGTTTACATGAACAACGGCTGGATACCGGACAGCAGTGTTGATGTTACAGCAAGGCCATGGTATATCGGTGCCCTCGAGTCGAAAACAGGCTGGATCATGACCACGCCGTATTACGACGAACAGACTCACGGTTACTGCGTTACGATCGCGGAACAGGTGCGCGATGTGAAGACCGGGGAATTCCTCGGAGTCTTCGGCATCGATTTTTACATGGATAAACTGGTGGAGATCCTGGGAAACAGCTATAGCAGCGAAGGATACGCGTTCCTGGTGGACAGTGAGGGTTATATCATCAACCACCCATACGGAAAATACCAGATGTCTCAGGACAGTCAGACAAGTGTACTGGAGCTGCCTTACGGAAAGGTGAATGCGAACGGACAGGACACAAGGATCATCCGGGATTACGACGGTTCGCTGAAAGTCCTGCTGGCAGTAGTCAATGAGATATCCCGGTTCTCTGTTTATGTCGTATCGGACGCGATGCTGATCTATGGCCGCGTGGTCCTGCACGGCGTCATCTGCCTGGCCGCGTTCCTCATATGCATCATCCTGATCTACCGTCTCCTTTCGGGGATGATCGCATGGCAGGATGAGGTGAACCGAAGGCTGGAAAAGGCTGCTCAGACAGATTCCATGACGGGTCTATTCAACAAGGCATCCGCGGAAGAAGCCATCTCACAGGCAGTGAAACAGGGAACAGGATCGCTGCTGATCATTGATCTGGACAGTTTTAAATTGGTCAACGATCTGTACAGCCACAAGATGGGCGATCGGATCCTTATACGCTTCGCCGAACTGGTACAGTCGGTCATCAGAGACAGCGACATTGCCGGCCGTATCGGAGGCGATGAATTCGCTCTATACTGCGAAGGTCTGACTGACGAGGATACGATACGGAAGAAGTGTGAATTCCTTAACAGTGAGATCATCAGATCCGCCCGGGAGTATATAGGCAGCGAAATGGGGATCCCGCTTGGCTGCTCCGCAGGTGTTGTTATGGTGCCTCATGCGGGCCGTGAATACAATGTCCTCTTCGCGAAAGCGGATCTGGCATTGCATCAGACGAAAAAGAGCGGTAAACATGATGTCAGGGTTTACAATGATCAGAATCCGGAACAGTTGAAAGAGAACGGCAGCGATCTTACCAACCTGCAGATGATTTTCAGCGAACGAAATCCGAAGAAGACGGCAATCGTAGCGGACCGAGAGTTGTTTCAGGACATCTACCGGTTCATGGTGAGGCTTGCCTCTGTCAATGACTGGAACCTGCATCTGGTCGATTTTATCCTGCAGGTGAAAGGGAAAGAAAGGCCTGCAGACTGTACTGACCGGTTTATCGAGCTCTCAGCGAACCTGCTGTGCCGCTGTGATGTGATCCTGAAATACAATGACAGCCGGGTCATTTTCCTGCTTATGGAGCCGGAAAACAGAGACTTAATGATCCCGGTCAGCAGAGTTCTGACCGCGTGGGAACAGGAGAATGTGCCAAACGTCACCATCAGTTATCAGCATGAACAGGTAAATATGTGACAAGAGCACCTGAGATGAACTCATAAGTTATCAACTTATGAGTTATCAGCTCTCGAGTTGGCAAATCATAAGACATGGAATAATTTACTGATGCGGAAGGATCATTCCTTTTTCCAATATTGAGGAAAGCAAATGATCCCTGCTGATCAGGAAGAGCAGATCTCCCGCTTGATGGATCAAAATAAACCGGACAGGAGTTTCGCTCATTGAATCGACGGGGACAGTTCCATCCTTTGCTTAGGAACCGTCCCCGTCTGTGGGTTCTGAACTGTTACCCTTTATCAAAAATTTCCGGCAGTTTTTGTCCTGCCGGAAATTTTTGTGTTTATTCCGATAAATATCAGTGATCCGGGCAAAACCTGATCCCTGACATCTGAAACCCGAAATTACTTCTTCTTGATGTACTTGCGGATGTCGAGGGCGACCGCGACGACGATAACGATACCCTGTACAACGTAGTTGTAATACGGGTTGACGCCCAGGAACTGAAGGATGATCTTCAGCAGTTCGAACACCAGAACACCGACCAGGATGCCGGAAACGGTACCGATACCGCCGGTGGTGGAGACACCGCCGATGGTACAGCCGGCGATGGCTTCCAGTTCATAACCCATACCCATGGAAGCGGAGGCACCGCCGGATTTCGCTGCCAGCAGGTAACCGGCCAATGCGTACATGATGCCGGCGATGGTGTAGATGCTGGTCAGGGAGCGGGTGGTGTTGACACCGGAAACTTCCGCCGCGGTTTCATTGCCGCCAATGGCGTACATATATTTCCCGTGGGTGGTATGGTTGTACATGAACCAGAACAACAGGCCGAAGACGACCGCGACAATGAGCAGATACGGGATGTTGAAGCTTCGTACCGAACCGATACGGCCCGTGATCAGGCTGGTGTAGATCTTCTGGAAACCGCCGATCGGCTGGGCATCGGTCAGCACAAGGCAGAGACCGTAGATGATGGTTTGGGTACCCAGGGTGGCAATGAACGGCGGGACATGCAGACGGGTAATGATCAGCCCGTTGATGATGCCCCAGATGGCGCCGGCGATGATGACGATGATCAGGACCAGGCCGATATTCATCTGGGGGATCGCCTTGAAGACTTTGTTGGCATAATCACCGCGCTGGCAGAGGATACCGGCAAGGCAGGCGGCAAAACCGACCTGACGACCGGCGGAAAGGTCTGTACCTTTGGTGATCAGACAGCCGGAAACACCCAGCGCGATCAGAAAACGGACAGCGGTGTTGGAAGCCAGGTTACCGAAATTGCCCCATGAGAAAAAGTTGTCAACAGTAAAACACATGATGACCGTGGCGATCAAAAGCAGCAGCACGATCGGGTTGGACGTCAGATATCCGATAATTTTTGATAAGGGATTTGAATTTTTCTTTTCCATTTCAGGGACCTTCCTATTCAAACTGCGTGGCAAGTGCCATAATATTTTCCTGTGTAGCTTCGGAGCGATCAACAAAACCGGTCACCCGCCCGTCGCACATGACCATGATACGGTCGGACATACCGATCAGTTCACCCATTTCGGAAGAGATCATGATAATGCTCTTTCCTTCCCGGGCAAGCTCTTCGATAATACAATAGATCTCATACTTCGCACCGACGTCAATACCGCGGGTCGGTTCATCCAGGATCAGGACATCCGGATTATTGGCAAGCCAGCGGCCGACAAGCACTTTCTGCTGGTTGCCGCCGGAAAGAGACTGGATCTGTGTTTTCTGGCTGGGGGTCTTGATCTCCATCTTTCTGACCATTTCGTTGACCACGGCCGCAACTTTTTTCCCGTCGATGGCATCACCGAAAGAAAGATAATGGTTCAGGGAAGCGATAGCGACATTATCCGCCACACTCAACACACCCATGATCCCGGAACCGCGGCGGTCTTCCGTCAGCATGGCGACACCCTGGTCGATCGCGTCTTTCGGACGGTCGATCTTCAGTTCTTTGCCCTTATAGGTGATCCTGCCGGTAGTATGGGAACGGGTCCCGAACAGGCCTTCCATCAGTTCCGTACGCTGGGCACCTACCAGACCGCCGACACCCAGGATCTCTCCCTTGCGGAGCTGGAAACTGACATTGCGGAAGCTGCGGGGATTGATGGAGGTGAAGTTTTCGACTTCAAAGACGACTTCACCCGGAACATTGTGCTTTTCCGGATAGAGGTTTGTCAGTTCCCGGCCTACCATCTTCGTGATAATGGAATCCGTGGTCAGCTCATTCGCCGGCCAGGTGCCGATGTACTGACCATCGCGCATGATGGTCACTTCATCAGCGATACGCAGGATCTCGTCCATCTTATGGGAAATATAAACGACAGCCACGCCTTCAGCCGTCAGGTCATCCACAATACGGAACAGCGCTTCCACCTCGTTATCGGTCAGAGAGGAAGTCGGTTCATCGAGGATCAGTACGCGGCAGTTGGCGGAAACCGCTTTCGCGATCTCAACGGACTGCATCTGGGAAACGCTCAGGTTGCCGACCTTTTCCTTCGGATCGAAGTTCATTCGGACTTTTTTCAGCAGAGCGGCTGTATCCTCATACATTTTCTTGTGATCGACCGCCGGGATGAATCCAAAGACCTTCTTCATCGGATAGCGTCCGAGGAAGATATTCTCACCGATCGTGCGGGCCGGGATCGGCTGCAGTTCCTGATGGACCATGGCGATCCCCTGATGCAGCGCATCCATCGGGTCTTTGATCTGCGTCGGCTGTCCGTCGATAAAGATCTGGCCTTCGTCCATCTTGTAAATGCCGAACATGCATTTCATCAGGGTGGACTTTCCGGCACCGTTTTCACCCATCAAAGCGTGGACTTTCCCCGGGCGGAGCTTCAGCTGAACGTGGTCCAGCGCTTTGACACCCGGAAAAGATTTGCTTACGTCACGCATCTCAAGGAGATATTCTGACATATTGCTTGTCTCCTTTCCTGAAAATCATTTCAAAGGTTTCAGTCATTCGTTATCGATGATAACAGATGACGGAAAGCATTGAAGTTGTGGATCATTGTGAGTCATCTGAAACACTGAGACACCGGGGGCAGGTTCCCTTGACTCAGTTTCGAATCAGAGGGACCTGCCCCAGTATCTCATGGGAATCAGACCCTGTGACTCATGTTTAGAAAAGCGGGCAGGCCCGGAGGCCCGCCCGCAAACAGTCAGCAGAAGTGACTTATTTGGTCACCTTCACATAGTCGACCCAGTAGTAGTTCTGGAGTTCTTCACCGTGCAGAGCAGCGATGGCGGCGTCAACAGCAGCGTGGGACTGACCGACATGGTCGTTCAGGACGGTACCGGTCATTTCGCCGTTTTCAACCATTTCAACACATTCGGCAAGGGCGTCGACACCAAGCAGATAGATGTCTTTGCCAACTTCACGGCCGGCAGCGGTGATGGCAGCGGCAGCGCCGAGGGCCATAGCGTCGTTGTTGCAGAAGACAACTTCGACAGCATCGCCGTACTTGGACAGAGCGTTCGCGCAGAGTTCCTGACCCTTCGCCTGAGCCCAGTTACCAACCTGATCATCCAGGCATTCAACTTCGTAACCGGCATCGGTCAGAGCTTTGACGGAGAACTGAGTGCGGTACTGAGCATCGATGTTTTCCGGGTCGCCTTCGATCATGATGTAGCTGATCTTGCCGTCGCCGTTGATGTCGCCATGGTTGTCGAGTTCAGCAACGATCTCACCCTGGAAAGTACCGGACTGGCGGGCATCGGCACCGACGTAGCAGACATAAGCGTTGTCAAGGATACCGGCATAGGATTCATCGCCATTGTCGCCCAGAGGTTCGCGGTTGATCAGGATCAACGGAATGTCAGCAGCAACGATCTTGTCGATGATGGCATCGGCGGAGGAGGTCTGGACCAGGTTCAGAATGATGACATCCATACCCTGGGTGATGAAGT
>DAIMGK010000088.1:0-18883 GCA_036723985.1 Flexilinea sp. | reverse complement strand
AATTCTCAAAGTCCTTATCAAGGAATTTTGTGTCAATGGAGAAAGAATAGCTCTTGTTTGTTCCAGTTCCGCTGATCCCAATGGTCAGCATACGCCAGGCAACAGGATAGGCAGCCAGTGCTGCAGTCTGGATGTCATAGATCACGTTCCCGTTATCCGAGACATAATAGGCGATATCATTGGAATGGATATGTCCGGTGAAGATGACAGAGACGCCCGCATCCGCAAGCGCATTGGCTGTATTTTTCCAGTCTTCAACGATAAACATGCCCATGGTCCAATTGATATCCTCATCAGCAACTTCCTCTGTGTAATGAGGGATAAGGGCATGGTGGCTCATGGCAAGGACCAGGTTGCCTTTCGCTTTGGCAGCCTGAGCCTGCTCTGCTGCCCAGTTGAGCAATCCTGAAGAAACCTTGCCGCCGGTTTTCTGGGATTCATTGTATCGCAGATTCGGATCCGTGCTGTAAATGCCTGTGTCCAGGACGATCAGGGTAATTCCTTCGGCGATTTCGGTCACATAGGAAAGACTACCGGCAGGGTCGCCTTCCGGGGGCTGATAAAATTCATGGCGGGATGTGTTACCGTCGTAGCTATCTGTATCGCCATAGCCCAGACCGCTGAAAGTTGGTTTGAAATCAGCCGGGAGAACACGTGCGGCTTCCCAATAATTATCTTTCGAGAAATCCTCAGCATAGGAATTGTTGATGTCGTGGTTGCCGTTGACGACATAAAAGCCGGTATCTTTCAGCCCGTCTTTTTTTGCCGCTTTCAGTTTCGCCGCAAGAGCCTGAGCTCCGAGCAGTTCCCCGTTGCTCAGCATATCCCCGCAGGCCAGCAGCACATCAGGGTTCCAATCACTGGCCTGCTCCAGTGCGACACTCAGGATCGTATCGATTTCTTCGAACATCCGGGACTCTGCTGCCGCAGAAAACTGGAGCGCCTCTTCACCTTTATTTGTGCGGGCTGAATCCGCGACATAGTGAATATCGGAAATGATGGCGACCTTCACCTGTTTTTCGGCTTCTGCCGGCTGATCTTTTGTTTCCGCACTCTCCTGTGCGAAAACCACCATTCCCGCACTCATCACAGGCTGAAAGGCCATGATGAATGCAAGAATGGCAAACAACAGTTATTTTCTGTTTATAAGCATAATCCCTATCCTTATATTTTGTCAGACATACAAATAACAATTGCTGCTGAACAGCAGCTAACGACACAAACTGTTTTTCTCAAAAAAAATCAATTGCCGATTTCTGTTATTTTTCCGCCTGCAATATTTATGCCATAATCAGGATCAGAAGATTCATAATACTCATCTAATTTTTCCGAATCGATAAATTCCCAGCAGCCTTCGATCCCATTCCAAAAGGCGATCGTACCATCCTCAACAGCCTTGACAGAGATCATGTGGAATGATCTGTCTTTGAATACAGCTGCGATCGTATCGGTCCCGGCAATCGGCCAGGTAGAGAAACTATAGTCCAGCCATGGATTGTAAAATTCTGCCTCTGCATTGCTGTCATTCAGCGGATTTGTAAACCTGATCATCCCCTGATGCTCTTTAAAATAATACGGCATCGACGTGTCGTGAAGTCCAAGTTCATCCGCGGCATTCTGGATCGCCGGAGCAAAATCAGAAAGTCCTGCGATTTCCGCTACCCAGCCGGCTTTAGCAGCTGTTTCCGCAAAATCCGTTTGGGGCGTAAGTGTCAGGTCAAAAGTAAACCAGTAATCAAACCTTTCCCTTGCGGTCATACCGGCTTCATCCATTCTCCAGGAAAGCATGCTGATCACATATGCGTTTTTATGGACACCGCCGTAATCATTCCAATCATCCGGATGATCCGTCTGCGGGGTAAAAAATTCATCCCAGACAAACAGCGGATATTCATCCCTGTGACTTGTCAGGAAACCGTTCAGCCATTTATTTTCTGCCTGTTCCCACTGCCGGATGTCCGATTCCACAGCGTTCCCTACATTGTCACTCACAGCTTCATCCAAAGCGCCTGTCTCATTCCAATGCCTGCCGATATGGTTTGTGGCAGAGACGCCATGTGTGAATTCATGCGCTATCACCTGAAGTGACTGGCTTGCACCGTCATCGACAGAAAATGCGAACATGTGGAACCCATCCTGGAAGTCAGCATAAAAGGCATTTCCTCTGATTTCTCCGGTCGTGTCAAACTGAAGCATACAGGGATTCCGCAGTCCGTCAGGTCCCCACCAGTCTTTTTCCATATAATAGTCATAAACCTGAATAAACCGGTAATATGACAGCAATTCCCCATCGGAAAAAAGATTCCGATCCAGGTTAATCGGTATGGCATCACCCCAGTCATCAAGTCCCTCAAGCTCTGAGGAGTCCACGCAGAAAACCAGACGGTCTTTGTCTCCGAGATAACGTTCCCCCGTTTCAGGGTCGACCAGGACCGGGACCGAGATATCCACAATTTCGCCCGAATGTGCCGTCACTGTTTTTTCATAGGCTTCACTGTCCCAATCCGCAAAGCGTTCTTCCCAATCCGATTGTTTGGGAGACCCGTCGCGGTCAAATTTTTTTTCATCCGGATAATTGATGAGGGAACTGACGATCCCAAGGACATTTCCGCCGCTGTCGGTGATGATCTTTATATAGCAGTCGACCAGCCTGTATCCTTCATAGATCTGCTGAAAAGTATAGACAATAACATCTCCGTATGAATCGATACGTTTTTCTTCCAGGTCAAATTCATCGTTATCCATAAAATAAAGCGCATCGGTATATGCCTCATCGATATCCGTCACCGCGATCCCGTACGGATCTCCGCTGACAAAAGTCACATCGCCGGCTTTATTTTCGTATCTGATCATTCCGTCCGGTTCAAGCCTGGATATATAATTATCCCAGGAATAATCGATCCCTTTCGAAAACGGCCAGGACAATTCCATATCCAGAGCATCCTCATCATCTTCATCATCATGATCTTCTTCTTCCGTTTCGGTTTCGACCTCATCCGGATCATACTGCTGTGCGGCCGCTGAACAGGGGACCAGAAAAGACACAGCAAGCAGTGCCAAAACAACCATCAGCCAATTTTTGAATTTCATGTATGTCTCCTACAGGTTAAAGAAAAGAAGGGTACAGCCCCTTCGGGAAAAGTCCCCGGGAATGTACCCAACGTGACAGAAAAAAGGTACGGTTGATCGTACCGCTTTTGCATCAAACGTATCAACCGCACCTGCATATCAGCTTATTTTCGAAATCGGATCAATCATCGGAGTCGTCGCCGTCGTCATCTCCGTCAGAGCCGCCATCGTCAGAGCCGCCGTCATCAGATCCGCCATCATCGGAGCGTCCGTTATCCATGCTGCTGTTGTCAGACCCGCTGTTGTCCTCATCCGGAGTCTCACTGTCTTCACTGCTATCACCATCCGGAGTCTCACTGACTTCACTGTTATCACCATCCGGAGTCTCGCTGACTTCGGTGTTATCACCATCCGGGGTCTCGCTGACTTCGGTGTTATCCTCATCCCGGTCATCCAGGATCTCATCCAGTTCCTCAGCGATGTCTTCGCTCCGGGCTTCATCGATCTCATCTGATTTTTCACCCCAGGCAGCACTGATCTCTTCAAGATACCGGAGTGTTTCTTCATCAATTTCCCCTTTATCATTGACCGAATTGGCCAGAATCCAGCTGATGAAGCTGTCCCATTCGCTGTCAGTAATACTTTCACCCGGCTCTCCTGCGGCTTTGAAATTCAGCATTTTATTGACTGTCAAATTACCGTAAGCATCCTTTGTTTCGGAAATCATATCGACTCTGCCATTCGGGTAAACATATGTCTGGACTTTGTAAACAGATCCATCTTCATTGATCGTTTCTTCCATGCTGAAATCAGCCAGTTTTTCTCCTTTATTATTCAGTAACTGACCACTCGAGGTTCCCAGCATTCCATCGTTTTCCCGTACTTCAGTGTAAACCAGCTGTGTGCCTTTTTTAGCATCTGAGAGAACACGTTCCGCGATAACAGAGCCATCGCTGTTATAGGTGAAATAGGCGAGTGAAGAATATGACTCTTTACCGTTAGCATCGAATTCCGTATATTCTGAACGGGTCTGGTTGTCATACTGGTCAAAAGTGGATTGAGCGCGAACCTTGGTTTTGTTCGGATAGGTAGTTGTGGTGATAAGATCGGTCGTATCATTTCGATAATTAACAGTTCTCACACTTACTTTGTTATCTTCTTCATCCGTATAGGTTCTTTCAGTAAAATCATAAAACTTACGGCCTATTCCATCGGTGCACATCCCGTCTGTTGTTGACGTATAGTCATCATTTTCCTGTTTGGTAAAAGAAAAGATTTCCATCTTTCCGTTAGGTTTGAACGTCGTCATCCGTTCATCTAAAGTTTGAAGTCCATCATCAGAATATTTGTATGTCTGTTCTTTAATGGTGCAGTCACCTTTTTTAGCGCAGTCGGTTTGTACAGAAAAACTGACATTTCCCTGATCATCATAAGAGCTGTCTCTGTGGCCAAAACTGCCGTTTTTGCTTTCATAATACTCAAGGACCCTCGCTACCTGACCGTTTTGATCACGATAGGTGTAAACATTGGTGGTAGTACCGCCCTTACTGACCGTTTTCACAGTCGGAATCGATGGGCTCTGCGCGAAAACAGCAGCACAAATAACAAACAACGCTGTCAGCGTAAGGACAAGTAAAAATGATTTTTTCATAATTTTTCCTCCATTTTTATATTGTATCTGTTCAGAAGGTCTCATATATGAGAAAGTGACGCGTCACGGGTAACGGTCCCTCCGCTGCAGCGGGTGTTATCGGTGCCGTGCATTCTGCTTTGAATAAATACAATTTTTTATTATATTCGGCGTGTAAACCATAACTTTATTTTATTATCCCTTGACTGAAGTATCCGTCACAGCAGATCATTTGAGATCATGCTCCAGGATATACTGAATAAATTTATCCGCTTTTTTTCTGAATTTTGATCCCGCGTCCTCCATGATCTGACTGAAAATCGTGGGCATGATCAAATTCACACTTTCATACTCACGGTTACTGCCATCTGTCTTGAATATTCGGGCGATCCATCCGTTCTGCATATTTTCCTGAAGCTGCCCGAGCATTTCTTCCTTCGTCGGCGTCTTCATAGCTCTTTCCATTCCGGTCATCACCGTGATCAATTTGTTGAACTTTCTCCCCTCACAGCATTTTGACAGGTCATCATCAAGCCATTTTATGAGATCATTCATGAGGTTCGGAGTCATTTCCTGCACGTTTTTGAACTTTTCCTGAGACTCGAAACGCTGTTTCATGCCGCCGAATTTTTTTTCGAAGAAAAGGGACTCATAAATTGAGGATGATGTCTGTCCATTAATAAAAGCATCGCTTTCCGCGTTTTTCTTTTCCTTTGACCGCAGTTCATAGACATAATCCACATCCTGCTGGCTGAATGCGTCCTTTTCCAGCATATAATTATGCGCATTGGCAAAGGAATCTATGGTTTTTTTTGATCCGCTCATATTTGAAATATTCCTTCTCTTCCGCAGCAGTTAGATCTTCTTCGGCTTCCAATTTCTGTAAAAGTTCCTGATGTACGGCCCTGTTCTTTACCGCGGCTTCCGGTGTTTTGTACATCTGCAGATAGGCTTCATACAATGTCGGCGTAAATTCCGCGGTTTTACCTCCGGCAGAAACCTCAAAGGAATTATGCTCCATTTCACCCCGGATGTCTCCCAGTTCTCCGGCGTTATTATTCCCTTTGCGGATCTTCCTGTACAAAAGATCAAGACAGTCGCAGCCGTAATTTACGAGGGATATGAGATGTACGACCGGCATATGAAGACGCTGATCATTTTTAAAAATCCGCAAAAGCGTTTGCAGTCTGGAAATATCCGCGTCCAATGCTGCCCGGGTTTCCCGTATGTCATCCGGGCTCAGAGCTTCCAGCTCAGTATTTGGTCCGCGATCGATTTTTTTATCCTTGCAGTAATCCCTGGTTTTTCTGTCAAGAGCCAGCAGCGAATATCCGGTATCACTGATATCCGTAATGAGCTGCCGAAGTTCAACGGGGACCTGTACCATGTCGGCTTCCTCCAGGATATTCTTTACCAAAGATCTCAGGTCCTCTGTTTCATTTTCACAGGCATCTGTTATCGCCCGCAGGCTTAAGTTCAATTGCCCTCCATCTTTGCTTATGAGGCTGCCTGCATATTTAAATGAATCGATTTCACCGGCATGTTCTCCGCTGGCACGGCGGAGGTTTTCTCCGACCATCCCCGGGATCCCGGCGTATTTATTGGGGGTTATTCCATGGTCGATCGATTTCTTATAATTTTGAAAATCCTCCCGGGTGACCCGTTTATTACCGAAGTTCTGGTAAGACTGATCCTCCCGCCGGCCCAGATCTATCAGCATGTTTTCCGTGCCCGCTTCGGCGTTTAGATTAAAAGCCTTTGAACCGAACAAGGCCAGGTTTTCCACCCAGCCGAATTGGACCGCATCTTCCTGAAAGATCGCAGGAGCCAGTCTGGTGATCTGCCCTACATCCTGGACCATATCCTTCACAAATGTGGTGCAGTTTCGTGTAAAGTAGTTATAGCCTTTGTCAGCATAGGTTTCTGATGCTCTGAGAATGGCATTGACCTGTTCCGGCCTTGCTTTAAATCTCCGGCTGATCGAATATTTATGCTTTACGTCATTGCATAGCTGTCCGGGTAAGACCGCGTCGCGGCTGAGCATCATCAGACTGCCGGACATAGACTGCACGCTGCCTGCCGGATAAAAGCCGTATTTGATCCTGTACCGTTCGTATCGGTTTGTGATCTTACTGAAACGGGTGTATTCGATCCCCAGCAGCGTATGTCCCATTTCATGGCCTGCGAGGCTATCCGGAGAACCTTCCTCCGGCTGGTCTACCATGACCGAAACGATCGGGGCCAAAGGCTTTTCCCGCTGTCTCGGGTCACTTTTATCTTCGGCATTGGGGTTCGGTTCTGACGCTTTCGCAGGTATCGGATTCGACCAGACTGCCGGGACTTTCCGGAAATCTACATCGACCTCATTATTGTTTGGAGCCTCATTTTCCTCGAATTCCGCCCCGTTCCAGCCCGGGATCTGTTCATGGTTCCGTCTTTCCTGAAGGCTGTCTTTATTCCACCAGGATTTGATGAAATCTTTTGCGAGGATCGCGCCTGTGACCGGCAAAAGTCCGAGATTAAATACGGTTCCGATGACTTTTCCGACAGTGATTCCCAGGAATTGTGAGAGCCCGCTCAGAAAACCGCCGCCCATTTTCAGTATATTCTCTTTCATACGGACCGGCTCAAAATCCAGTTCCTGAATCGGCTTCATATCTTTATTGGACCCTTCGAGATCTCCCTGCTGTCCTTCTCCCCGGTTATCGGCATGTTCTTCAGCCTCGTTTACGACTTTCGGGGCTTCCGACTCAGACTTGATCTCTTCTCCATGCCCTTTCGGATCGACCAGTTCGATTTTCGGATTCCGCATCCGTTCCAGCGCTTTTTTGCTGGTATCGATCTCGCTCATGTTTGAATCGTCAAGGCTTTGGCTCTGATCACTTTCAGAGACCTTCTCATCCTCCTGGTCCGGTTCAATGACCAGAGACATACGCTCATTTCCGGAAGACAGCGGAATGATCAGAGGACCGCCGCCCGAAAGCATATCCTTCATCGCCTCATTCCCCATGGACAAAGGATCAGGCATGGAATTCCGTCCGTTTTCAATTTCGGATTCCTTTTTGATCTCATCACTCTGCGGGTTGGTATTTCTTTGCGGCTGTGAATATCTCGGCATTTTCGGTCCATTTCAGAAAGAGAATGTGTTCACTTTTTTGAAACCTCAATAATTTATTTTACCTTATCAGGTTATCCAAAAATCCGGTGAGCATCGTGTTGCCACAGATTGTGGCAATAAATTGCACCTTTTGTGTGATTTGGTAAAATTAGAAAAGTTACATGAAGGTACAGAAGGAAAATCAGCATGCAGAAAACGGAAGAATTTGCCACGAAACTGAAGAAACTCCGTACCGACAAGGGGATCTCCCAGCAGCAGCTTGCCGATATGATGATCGTTTCCAGAAGCGCAGTCTCTATGTGGGAACTGGGGACCCGTCTTCCGGATGTCAGTATGATCCTGCGGCTCGCGGATTGCCTCGGCGTGGATCACAGTGAACTGCTGGATATATTTCATGGGACAGAAGATAACAGCTGCGTTATTGTGGTCGAGGATGTTCCGCTTCTGCTTCGCGGGAGCATCCGCATACTGCAGGAAGAGCTTCCGGAAATGAGCATTTCCGGCTTCAGCAGCGGAAAAGAAGCTCTGGCATTCGCACGGGACCATACCGTATCCATCGCTTTTCTGGATATTGAACTGGACGATCAAATGGACGGACTTCAGCTGTCCAGGGAACTTACCGCCATCAACAGACAGACCAATATCATTTTCCTGACCAGCCATGCAGAATATTTACAGGAAGCTGTTTACGACCACTGCAGCGGATATATTCTCAAACCGGTAAACAGGAAACGGATCCGTCATGAGCTGGCAAATCTGCGCTATCCCGTCAGAGGTTTGAATTTGGACAGACCACAACCGCCCATGGAAGGATAACGGCAAAGAGGAACACAATGGAGAAAACGGAAACATTCAAAAAACGATCCTCTCAGGAACGGATAATCGATGCCGTCATTCTTCTTTCCTTTGTTCTTTCTCTTGCAATACTCATATTTCAGTATTTCTCACCTGGATTAAAAGCGATTTCCCCTCCCGTCAGCTCTTACCGGATCCTTCAGCCGCAGTCTGTCAAAGAAGAAGTGATCCCTGATTTCGCGGGGGTCCGGCGCACTTATCAGTTTGACATGACAAAAGTACCGGGCGGCAGCGGACGTGGAAGGACTTTCTTTGTTTATCTTCGCCATACAAACGCTGTTCTCGAGACAGACGGAAATATCATTGCCGATACAGGCGTAAATCAAAATATGCCTCATATCGGACTTACGCCGGGGAACTATTGGCTTTCCCTTCCGATCTACGGAGACTATGATAAAAAAACCATCGATTTGACACTTACGCCGGTCTATGGGAGCGTTCGAAACGAACAGCCGGTTTTTCTCCTGATCGACAGAGAACCATTGCTGAACCTGATGGTTCTGCCAAAGGAAATGCCTCTGATCACAATGAGCCTTTTCGCGATCACGGTGGGTGTTTTTCTTATGATCATCGCTTTGGCGATCGGGCTGAATCCGCCGGACCGGGAAAAGCTGTTTTTTCTCGGAGCTGTATCAACAGCCGGGGGCTTATGGAAGCAGTGCGGTTTTTCAGCTGTCCCCCTTCTTTTGGATTTTCAGGGATGGCAGAAGCTGATCTGGTATACCGGAGCGTGCAGTTACCTGCTGATGATGATCTTTTCCCTGCGGCTTCTGGTTTCACTCAGGGCGGAAAAAACCAACCGCATCGGTATCGTCTGCTGCTGGTTTTCAGCATCCGCGGCCATCCTGTTTTTGATCCTTCAGGCAGCAGGACTTGTGGAACTCCATGAAATTCTGGTATGGTACGGTCTTGGTATGGCATCGCTCCATCTGATCGCGCTGCTGGGACAAAAACCCAGCCGGGATGAGATCTTATGGCTTTTCCCCACGTTTTTGTCGCTTGCGGTCGATCTGTTATTATTCCTGAAAAATGGATCCATGACCACAGCGCCGGTTTTTCTGAGCTGGATCATTCTGAACCTGTTTGTCCGGGGTTTCGGATTTCTGCGCATGGTGATCCGGCGTGAGCGCGAATTGCGAATCAAGGATGAAGAACTGCGCGGCGTTAAAATGCAGACCATGATCAATCAGATCCGGCCCCATTTCATATTCAACACCCTCGCTTCGGTCAATATGCTTTGTGAAGAGAATCCCAAACGCGCTATGGAGATCATTTCGGATTTCAGTCAGTATCTTCAGGCAAATTTCTCTGCGCTGGCAACGATCGAACCGGTTCCGTTTTCGGAAGAAATGAAGCATGTTAAAGCATATCTGGATGTTGAATCAGCGCTTTACGAAGAGAAACTGACGGTAGCGTATGATACAGAGTATACCGCTTTCCGTCTTTCCCCGCTGACACTGCAGCCTGTCGTTGAAAACTGTATCAAACATGGGTTCAGGGAAAACGCGTCTTCCCTCCATATCATCATCCGGACACACCGGACGGCCGATGGTGTTGAGATCCGGATCGAGGATAACGGGCGCGGCTATGATCCTTCCCACGACGGGGCATTACACATAGGCCTGCAGAATGTAAAAGAAAGACTGAACATGATGTGCGGAGGGACACTGCAGCTTATTCCAAACAGCAGCGGGACTTCGGTGATCATATTTATACCTGACTCTGTGTGATCACGGTTTATCCCTCAAAGCTGTTTAAAGGTGACCGACACAAGAGTGTGTGGGTCTTACAAAGAGCCTGATACCAATTAAGCGGTGGCGGAAATCAGGTGCGGAGCGAAGCCCGGGAGCCGAATCATAATTCAGCGCAGCGGTTTCTTACGGCTCCCGCTTTCGGCAAACACACAAATATTCGATCCCGCACATCGCGAAGCATACTATCCCGCATGCGGAGGGTAAATACAAACTGAGCTCTTATAGCAGAAATACCGCGAGTGAAACGACGGCAGCGCCAATTTTCGGTAACGTCCTGTTCATGGTCATTCTGTTTCCCACATAGATCCGAATATATTTCAGCGATTCTCCCATTTCATAAAATGATAATGTGACACATCATCATGAAATCCGACTGACCGGTAAAGGGAGTAACCCGTATCCGTAGATTTTATGTCTATCGTACATAACTCCATTTCTTTCGCATCGGCAATGATCGTTTTCAGGATCTCTCCGGCAAATCCTCTATGCCGGAATTCGGGGTAAGTATAAACGTTCAGCAATGTGCCGGTCTTTCCATTAATAAAGGCAGGACTCATCGGTTTAATTACAACGAGGAGAAAAGCACACGAGACGACCTCCTCTCCGCTGCGGATCATATAGATAAACAGATCTTTTCCCAAATGTGACTCAAAATAATCCGGCAGGTTATTCCTGACCGCATCAATATCTCCGCTGCTGAGACCGCCAAAGTCTTCCTGCAGATATCTTATCCTCAATTCGACAAGTGAATCGATGTCTGTTTTCCGCGCTTTTTCCACGTTCATATGATCACCTCCAAATTTGGGAAACACTGACTGCCTGAGGTTTCCCGTAATCATGCCCTGCCATCCCGAACCGTTCAGCCGGCTGATATACAGATCGATATTATCATAACAACAGGCACCGCATCGATGATCCCGGCACTGCTGATGATATGATATTCCTGCCTCCGCACCGCGCGATTTCAGCATGGCGGACGGTTTACGGCTATACGCAATATTTTTACAAAACCATTATCCGGAACCGAACCTTATCTTAAAGTCTTTTTTCCGAAAAGTAATAACATTATTACAGATAATAAAAAATATGGTATAAATTCAATTACCGACAGGTTGTCGGTTATAAAGAGGATAATTATGCGAATCGTAAAGTCTGCTGAAAAGAGAAAAAGCGAGATCCTTGACGTGGCGGAACAGCTGTTTGCCGAAAAGGGGTTTGATAATGCCAGTACAAACGATATCATCAACAGGATCGGCATTGCCCGCGGTACGCTTTACCACCACTTCAAATCCAAAGAAGAAATTCTGGATGCGATCGTGGATCGGATGACCCGGGAAAAGATAGCTTATGCGGCGAAGATCATAGAAGACAAAAATATTCCGGTTCTTGACCGCCTTACACTTTCATACATGTCTTTGAATGTTGACAGCAAGGCCGGGATCGAGGTTCTGGAACAGATGCATAAGCCGCAAAATGCTCTTCTGCACCAGAAAATGCAGGAAAGTGTTATCAACGGAGTCGTCCCGCTGATGGAAAAACTGATCAGGGAAGGGAATGAAGCCGGCATCTTTGATACAGCATTTCCGGCAAACGCAGCGGAAATGATCATCATCTATTCAAATACCGCCTTCGATGACCTTGCGTCTTTGCCGTTTGAAGAAATGCAGAATAAGCGGAAAGCTTTTATTTACCATACGGAAAGGATCCTCGGAGCGTCTGAAGGAAGCCTTGAAGCGGCGATCATGAAGATCTTTACGAAATAACAGATATAAGATCCAAAGGACTTATCGATCCGGATAGGTCCCATTTTTTTGCGGTTTCTTACCGACAACCTGTCGGTTACGAGATATCAGGAGGATACCATGAAACAAAAGACAAACTTCAGAAAATTTCTCCTTCTCTGGAGCGGAGAACTGATATCGTCGATCGGAGGAGGGCTGACAAGCTTCGGCCTTGGCGTATACGTATTTCAAATGACCGGGAGCGCGGGGGATATGGCGCTTGTATCGCTTCTTGCTTTTCTTCCGACACTGCTTCTGAGTGTTCCGGCGGGGGTGCTCGCGGACAGATATGACCGGCGGCTCCTGATGATGATCGGAGACGGGCTCTCGGCATTAGGACCGGTATATATCCTGATCTGTATGCTCAACGGCGGGGCTGCCCTTTACCAGATCTGCATCGGGGTGTTTATCAGTTCCGTCTTTTCATCCCTCCTGGAGCCCGCCTACAGGGCGTCCGTCACAGACCTGCTTGACAAAGAGGAATATTCAAAAGCCGGCGGCATGGTAAGCATCGCCGGCAGCGCCCGATACCTGATCTCGCCTGTTCTTGCGGGTTTTCTGCTCACGGTAAGCGACATCAAGCTGCTGCTCATCATCGATATCTGCACCTTCTTCCTGACAGCAGCGTGTACCGCCATTGTCCGCGCGGGAATTACCTCGAAAGTATCCGAAGAGAAGGAATCACTTCCGGAAAGCTTCCGGGAAGGGTGGCGCACGATCACCGAAAAGCGCGGGCTTTTTATCCTCATCATCGTTTCGTCACTGGTAACCCTCTTTATGGGCGTGATGCAGGTCCTTTCAGAACCGATGATCCTTGATTTCGCCGACAGCAGTGTTCTGGGCACGGCGGAGACCATCTGCGCCTGCGGAATGCTTGTTTCAAGCATAATGATCGGGGTCAGGGGATTGAAGCGGAATTTCGTGAAAACGCTGTGCATTTCACTTGGACTTGCGGGGCTTGCCATGATCGGGTTCGGGATAAAAGAACAGATCATCATGATCTGCGCTTTCGGGTTCCTGTTCTTTTTCATGCTGCCCTTTGCCAATAACTGTCTGGACTATCTGACCAGGACCAATATCGATGCCGACAAACAGGGCAGAGCCTGGGGCCTGATCGGTTTCCTGTCGCAGATCGGTTATGTGGCGGCTTACGGATGCGCGGGATTCCTCGCTGACAAAATTGCGGTGGTAAGACAGACAGGGGTCGGACGGGGTGCCGCTTCTGTCATCATGATCTCCGGCCTGCTGCTGGTATTGACCGCGGCGGCGCTGTATCAGGTCAGGGATGTAAAGGAGCTGGAATAAAATGAAAAAACGATTGATCCTCAATGATTTCGCGGCGAATAAGCTGGTCACAATATCGATCTGTATCTTTATGGCAGCGTCTTCGATGATGCTGGGACTGACTATCCTGTTGTTCGGGAATCTTTCGACATCCATTGACCGCCTGATGAGAGAAGCCCGCACGCCCGATTTTCTGCAGATGCACACCGGAGTGCTCGATGAGGAGAAAATCACTGCTTTTTCTAAGAAGCAAAGTGCTGTGGAATCCATGCAGATCAGCAGATTCCTGAACCTGCAGAATTCTCAGATCACACTCAGCGGGCATTCTCTGACCAGCAATACACAGGATAACGGGCTGAGCTGCCAGAATCAGGCGTTTGATTTTCTCATTGATTCCGATAATCAAAAGATACAGCCGGGACCGGGTGAAGTTTACGTCCCCGTCTGTTATAAAGGGGAGTATGGCATAAAACCGGGAGATGTGATGCGGATCGGTACGGAAAAACTGACCGTTGCCGGTTTTCTGCGGGATTCCCAGATGAATTCCATGATGGCGTCTTCCAAACGCTTCCTGGTCAGCGAAACGGATTATGAAAAAATGATGTCCCTCGGGAGCGAGGAATACCTGATCGAATTTAAGCTTCTTGAGGGGCGCGACATCAACGCCTTCGCGACGGCATACAGTGACGCGGGTCTGCCGGGCAACGGTCCAACCATCACATATCCGCTGATCAAAATGATGAACGCGCTTTCGGACGGGATGATGATCCTGGTGATTTTTCTGGTCAGCCTCGTGGTCCTTTTCATCTCTGTCCTCTGCATCAGGTACCTGATCCTGACACGTCTGGAGAAAGATAAAAACGAGATCGGGATGCTGAAGGCGATCGGCATTGCTAAAAGGGATATCCGCGGGATGTATTTTTCAAAATATCTGCTGCTTTCCCTGATCGGCAGTTTTACGGGCACGCTGACCGCTGTCCTCGCGGCAAAACCGCTCGGAACGCAGATGCGGGCGTTATACGGCGATCCCGAAAATACAAACCTGATCTATGCGCTGATGGTTTTCGGGGCGCTGGCTGCGGTCGGCATCATCCTGCTTTCCGTATACCGCACCCTTGGCAGCATGGAGAAAATGTCCGCGGTGGATGTCCTCTATGGGCGCGGATCGCTCGGGAAGAAGAAAAACCTGTTTCTGCCCATCGGGATCATCACTGCCGCGGCGGTATTTATGATCCTGGTCCCGCTGAACATGGCTTCCACCATCGAGGATCCCGCGTTTGCCTCTTATATGGGCATCGGTGACAGCCGGATCCGCATCGATATCAGACAGACGGAAAATATCGAAGCATCGGAAAAGGCCGTTATGACAGATATCGAACAGGACGAACGGGTTTCCGGTTTTTCGCTGATGCGCACCGGTTCTTATAAAAGCATCCTGCCGGACGGAAATTCCTATAACCTGATGATCGAAAACGGTGACCACGGAAAGTTCCCGGTACGGTACAGCGAAGGAAGATATCCGGAAAAAGCGGGAGAAATCGCCCTGTCGATACTGAACGCGAGAGAAATGAATGTGAGTCTCGGTGATACGATCCTTGTATTTACAGAGGCCGGAGATAACCAGTCCGAAGCGGTACCATGCGAAGTCTGCGGGATCTATTCGGATATTACCAACGGAGGAAAAACTGCAAAGGCCTGTTTCGACAAAATCAGCGGCGAGACAGAAGTGATGTGGAGCATCGTTTACCTCTCCCTCCGGGACAGAAATTCCGCGGGGGAATGGGTCCCGGATTTTCAGAAAAAGTTCTCATCCGCGGAAGAAGGGATCAAGGCTATTGAAATATCGGATTATCTCAAAGGCACATACGGACAGACCATCCGGAATATCTCAAACGCGTCTGCCGTTTCGGTCATCATGGCATGCCTGACCCTTTTTATCGTGGTACTGCTGCTGGTCCGTTTTGTGATCTGGAAAGAACGGAGCGACAGCTCCCTGAAGAAAGCGCTGGGATTTACTTCCACAGATATCCGCAAAGAATATCTGAAAAAATCATTTATATACATTCTGCCGGGGATCCTGCTCGGACTGTTCGCCGGGATCGTCCCGGGACAAAGCCTGGCCGGTGCGATCCTTGGCTCCATGGGTGCGTACGGATTTCATTTTATTGTGGACCCGGTAAAGGCATTTGTGTTTACGCCCGCTGTGACCGCATCAGCCGCTTACCTCGCGGTCTTTATCAGTCTGCGGGAAATCAGCAGGATACGCGCTTTTGAATGCCTCGGTGCATGATCCGGAAATTATCAGATGAAGGAGGAAAAAATGAACGAATTGTTGAAAGTTTGTAATCTGAGTAAAGGAAATATTCTCAATAATATCAGCTTTGAAATGAAGAAAGGGGAAATGACCGCGGTGATGGGCCCGTCAGGATCCGGAAAATCTACACTCCTGTACAATGTATCCGGAATGGACCGTCCGGATGAAGGAGAGGTTTTTCTGGAGGGAATTGAAATTTCTTCCGCAAGTGAAGACGAGAAAGCAAAATTCAGGCTGCATAAGATGGGGTTTGTTTTCCAGCAGATGAATGTGCTGAACAATCTGAATGTTATCGACAATATCGCGTTCCCGGCAGTCCATGCGGACAGGAAACACAGCAGGGAGATTTATGAGAAGGCGGAAAAACTGATGGATGATTTTCACATCGGCGATCTCGCCTGCCGGAAGGTGAATGAAATATCCGGCGGACAGCTGCAGCGGGCATGCATCTGCCGCAGCATGATGATGGATCCTGTGATCCTGTTCGCCGACGAACCGACCGGAGCGCTGAACCGGACAGCAGCGGCTGAGGTGATCGATTCCTTTCTGCAGATCAATAAAAAGGGAACGACCATCCTGATGGTGACCCATGACAGCAAGGTCGCAAGTATGTGCGAGCGGATCATTTACCTTTTGGACGGTGAGATCCGCGGGGAACTGAGACCCGGAAAATATTCATCGGAGTCCGCAAAAGACCGGGAGAAACAAACAGTTCAATGGCTCAACGCAATGGGATGGTAAACAGAAAAGGCCCGCTGTTTTCAAAGCTGCAGAACCTTTGTTCAAACACGGCATATTTCCCATAAAGATACGCTATCGGAGGACAGTTTTGAGCATCGCGTATCGGTAAGCAACCTGTTATTGCAGGCTGCTTACCGATGAATCGTAACCAAACAGCGGTTTATCCGGAAATATCCCTGCATACTCTGATAGAATCAAGTATCTGTGTGATCCATTGATCAAAAATGACATAAGGAGAAAACAAAAATATGAAAAAAACAATAAGAATTGTCATTTTATTATTGATGCTGAGTCTTTGTGCCTGCGGTTCGAAACCGCAGCCGACACCGACAGCCTCTCCCACATCTGTCCCCACAGAGATCCCAACAGAAGCTCCTGCCGCTGTCCCCACAGAGATCCCGGCAGAAGAAGAACCGGAAAAAATTACAGCGCCGGGCGCCGGATCCGAAGCTGAAAACGAAGAGGATGCCTTTGATCCATCTGATCCCGAATCGGTGTTGGATTATTACAGTGCCCGCGGTGAGGAAATGTACGGGAGTTATGCCTATGTACAGCTGGATACGGAAGGAAAAAGGACCTGGAGCGCTCCCCTGGCAGGGATCAAAGAATTCAAAGTGCCGGAATCTTTTCCGAACGCGAAAGGCGGTATCCGTGCCGGCGGCGGCGAGGAACTTTTCATCGGCACCGGTATTGTCAGTATGGATGTATTCTATCTCCCTTATACGGAAGCCAAATACAAAGACTTTCTGGAGAAAATTTCCGCATTTGCAGCAAAAGAAGATCCGACAGAAGAAGATATACAGAATTACGCGGATATGGTCAGGGATTACGATAACAACGCATATCATCTTTTCGGCATAATGGGGATCGGTGACAACGGGACCCTTGAAGACCTGAAAAACGGTCTCAGAGTGAATTTTATGAAAGTGGGCCTCACGAGCGAAGATGTTGACGATCTTTTTTCGGTTGCTGAATTCAAGGAAGCAGGCAGCGCGGAAGATTACAATTTCTATCTGATAAAACATGGAAAAAGCTCCGCTTTCTTTACAGAAGAACAGGCAGAATACAGGAATGAATATGATGACCTCTACGATGCGGCTGACACGTATTTGGCAAATTTCACTTTCATGCGTCCCCTGGCACTGGCACAGATGGTGTCTGAAGGTACAAGGCTCGAATTTGAGACAAAAGACCTGAACGGTGATCCTGTCAGCAGCAGGGACCTGTTCGGAAGTCACAAGGCAACCATGCTGAATATATGGGAAACGACCTGCAGCTCCTGCATGAGTGAAATGCCGGAACTCAAGAAGCTGGCTGATATGTTTGAAGCAAAAGGCGGCCAGATCGTCGGCCTGGTCTATGATGCGTCGGATGATGATCTGATCGAAGAAGCCAAAGAGATCGCAGCTGACCTTGACCTGAATTTTGTCAATCTGCTTCCGACGCAGGAGATGATCGATTTCTTCAAGGCCCAGGCTTTTCCGACAACCTATTTCTTCAATGAAAAGGGTGAGGTGATCGGCGAACCGATCGTCGGCGCGAACACGGAACGGTATGCTGTGATCATGAATGGATTCCTGGGGGAATAAGCATTTTCCGCGAAAGAGGAAACAAAGCCCGGGACCGGGATGCCAATTCTGTTTTGTGTATTGCCGTATACACTGTAACCGGCACCTGTCCCGGATATGACCGATACGGAGAGAGACCTGCATTCTGTTTTTGTGTCCCCCTCTTCATTCCTCATCATTTTGAATCAGACGCACCCTGTGGTCTTACCCATAGGGTGTGTGATTTTAAACAGTATCCATACGCCCATGTGATCATCCGGCATGTGGTATATGTGTCCGCCGGACATGGGTTCATTTGATATGCAAATGAGAGAACAGATATTGTCCTCGTGATGATAAGCAAAGGGCTCTTTCTGCTGTTGGAAGTGCTGATTTTCATGATCCGGACCGGCGTCCGGATCTGCGGACCCCGGAATATCCGGAAATCGTACCGGGGACGTTTCCTGACTATTATCCCGAGGGGACAGAACCGGTCGTGACCGAAGAAGACAACCGCGGCATCAATGACGCAGCGAAGGGTTCATACTCGGAAAGATACATCTGATAGAAATTATCGACCGGTATGCACCCGGAAAAACCGGTTACAGATTGATCAGGCTTGACGGTTACAGATTTGTCTATGCAATGATCAATGGATAGATCATGGTGATCCTTACCCTTCCAGCAGGAGCACACGCGGATATTTACAAGAAGATGGACGGACTTAAATTAGAAAATGCGGAAGCAATCAAAGCTGTATCACCGATTTTTAATATTCATTAATTTATTA
>DAIMGK010000087.1:0-19042 GCA_036723985.1 Flexilinea sp. | reverse complement strand
CCCGTCAGTGAAGAGACCGAAGAAATATTCCGGTCTGTAATGCAGGAAATGACGGGAACCGACACCGGGACCGCTGAAGCCGAAACGTCAGGGGAACCGGAAACGGGCAATGGCGAGGTCAGCGAAAAAATGATGCGGGACACCCTGATGGGAGCGGGGGTGATCACGGGAAATCAGGAACTATACGAAATTGCCGCTGCTGCCGGAAGCAAAGAGCTCCGTTCCGTCTGGGACGATTTTATCCGGATCGAGGCACAATACGGCTATCCCACCCTGACCGCGATGCGGAAGGTGGAAGAAAGCCTGTACGACCCACCGCCGGATGAGGAAGATCCCATCCCGCTTGATGAAGCCCGGATCCCGGAACCCGCGTACTGTTTGTAAAAAAAGTGGTCAGTGGCCGGTGGTACTGATATAAACACGTAATGATGAGCCAAAAGCTCAAAAAAAAAAGAATAATGATCAGAGAATAAGCCGAAAATCGGATGATTTCGGCTTGTTTCAGTTCGGGATGGTTATCTCGAGGCGAAGGTCGAGAAGCGAAGCTCCTGCTCTGAATCAAATGAGCGAAGCTCACACCCTACAGAGCAGGGTCCCGGAGTTGTTAGGAAAATAATGCATGTCGTTTTTCGTCGGGCGAACGATGTACCCCGGGGGAATACAACAAGCATACTATTCCGAAAGCGTGAGGACGGTTCCCCTCGGCCTTCGCCTCGGGCTAACCGTCCCCGTGAGCAATCCGTCCCCGTTGAAAGTCAGGCATATCGTTTTTGCCGGGCGTAAATGTGAAGTCGGAGTAAAGACGATAAGCATTCATGTGTTAGCCGTTGATAAAAAGAGGACGGTACCCCCTCGGCGAAGGCCGAGGGGGTACCGTCCTCATAGAAAGTTATGTTTATCATATTTCGCAGGGCGTCCCGGATCATCAGAACTTGCAAAGGGCCGAGAAGATGCTGCGGGCGGTCTTCGCGGTGCTATCGTCGATTACGGATCGGTCCTAAATCTTGAATAAGTCAAAGAATTTCCGGAAGAGGCTGCGCTTTTTCTTGAAGAAATTTTTTTTCGTAAACTTTTTCTGCCGCTTCTCATATTCTTTTACGGTTTCGACGCTGGCCTTCTTTGCCTTATTGCCATTGGCATAAACATCATGGACTGCTTCGGCAAAAAATTCAGCACTGTTCTGAGCGCCGTATTCCGAAGTGTATCCCTTTGAGGGAAAATGGCTTTTTAAGAGATCGATCTGACCTGTAAGTACTTGCTGGCCGAATTTTTCTGCCTTTTCTTTCACTCTCTCATCATTGAATCTTACCAGCTGATCGTATTCTTCCTTCTTCATGACTTCCGGATTCTTGAGGACTGTTTCCAGGATATCTTCTTCGATGAGATTATTAAGATAAATATGGTTGGCTTCTTCATTGTCTTTCCCTTCATTCAGTGTTGAAGCCATCACATGCCCCAGTTCATGGTTTCCGGCAAAATTTTCATTTCCGGTTAAGAAATGCTTGCTCTGACCAATGAGCTGCTTTTTCTTTATCTCCCCTTCCGGATCGTTGCTGTCATAGAAAGCATTGTACTGCAAATTTGCCAGCTTTCGTCCGCAGAAGGTTCCGTTCGCCCCCATATACTCAGAAGTATCTTTTTCGATAACTGTCATATCCCCGATCTGCCCCTTCAATTCGGGATAGTCATAGATCAAGCGGACCATGTTCTTAAGCTTGGTTTTCCACTTATTAAGATTCAGATCTGTCTTATATTTATCGATATACTTTGCTTTGTCGTTTCCCGCAAATTTTCCGAAGATACTGTATGCCTCTTCCGCGGTTCTGGCATGGTCGATCTCATTCTGTACTTTTCTCAGCGCGTCATTGTCCCCGGGGTCGAAATTGATAATTCCGGATTTGATATCCGGCATATCCATCTCATAGGCACGCTTTTTGTTCTTATTTTTCCTGTGATCGTATTTCGGGGAACCGACTATTAAATTTGTATCCATGGCAGCTTCTTCAAGGTCGATCTCATGTACACGTCCGGAAAGAAACTTAATGTAATTCTCATATTCAAACAATCGTTCTCTTGCGTCCCCCGCTGCGTCGACCGGACTCTGCAGGATCTCGGTCAGGATACCTCTCGCAGTGTAGTCCCCTTCGGTAGCCAAAGCCAGAAACTTTACAGCGTCTTCAACGCCGCAGGATTTGAAATCATTACCTGCGCCCTTTTTGATCAGTTTAAAAAGCGGGGTTTTCAGGTTTTTTTAGATCTTTCTGCCTAATTCCGAGTTGAACGCCGCCAGCAGCAGAGGAGCCAGATCAGCATTGCTGTCGATCTTTTTCTGTTTGTTTTTATCCTCATCGTTTGGTTTCATCTGGACCGCGCCCATCGGCATGGATTGGGAAACATTCCCGTGCACCGCGCCCTGCTGGACCGTGTGGACCAGTTCATGGGCGGCGACAGCCAGATCAAAGCCGCCTTTGCCAAAGTGAACATCCCGCCCCTGCGTCCAGGCACGGGCCCCCCATCGCCTGACTGCGCTGAACACTGTTCGCGTCACTGTAAAAATGTACCTGTGAAAAATCCGCGCCGAGACGTTCACCCATTTCACGTCTGAGCATGTCCGGAGAAGATGACGTGACGCCTCTGGAGAGCCGGTCGGCTTCGTCTTCCGCGTCCGTCTGCTGCATGACGCGCATCACAAGGCTGTTAGGCAGCGATGCCTGCTTTTCTTCCGTACGAATTTTCGGCTTATCAGGCGAAGTTTTCAGCTTTTTGCGTTTTTCTTATGCTTTCCCCATAATAACCTGTTTTACCTTCGTGAGTAAAGTTGAACATGGAATTCCGCTGAGTTATCATATCAGAATTTGAATATGTCGGCAATTCTTCTGAGGAAGCCGCGTTTCTTCTTGGAGAATTTCTTCTTCGTAAGATTCGTCTGGCGTTTTTCATATTCTTTCACGATCTCAATGCTGAATTTCTTGGCCTTATTACCGTTCGCGTAAACATCATGGAATGCTTCCGCGAAAGTCTCGACCGGGGCAACCGAGCCGTATAAAGAAGTCAGGCCGTTTTGATATAATTTGCTTTTCTGCGTATCGACCTGGCCTTTCAGAAGCGGATATGTTTTATAATTGGTGTTCTTCTCATGGTATTGTATATCCTTTTTCTGATCCGGCGTCAGTACATTTTTGTTCTCGATCACCTCTTTGATGATCGAATCCTCATTTTTCCCGGTGTTTTCGTCGATCAGATCCTGCGTCCTGTCCCCGTTGTCCAAAAGCAGGGAAGACAGCACATGCCCCATTTCATGGGTGCCGGCAAAATCGTAATTCGGGGAGTTAAATCTCTTGAGATTGAGGTCCGCCTCGAGTTCCTTTTTCCGCTGATTCTCCGCTTCATCCCCTTCCCGGTCATGATAGGCATTATATTTGATGATGGCTTTGTCCCGTCCGCCGACAGTGGGATCCACGGACATCATCTGGCCACGGGCTTTCGGGTTGATCGTCTCCATATCACCAATGTTGTTCCGCAGTTCGGGATAGTCGTATACGACTCGTGTCATATGCTTCAGTTTCTTTTTCAGGAGCTTCATATCCGGATCCGTACCGTATTGGTCGGTGTATTTCCCCGCGGGATTCCCGGTATAAGCCGCGAAAATTCCGTAGGCGGTCTTCGCGTCTCCCGCGTTGTCGATCTCATCCTGGATCCTCGTCAGCTCGGGAATATTGTTGGGATTGAAGACATTGCCGTCTTTTGCATCTGCAGGCATATCCGTCTCATAGGCGCGTTTATGGTCTTTATTCACATGCTCATATTTCGGCGGACGGTTGATGAGCTGGGTCTGAATGGCAATATCTTCCAGCCCGTAAGCGCCCAGCCGCTGCGAGAGGAATTTGATGAGTTCCTCATATTCAAAAGCGGCATCTTTCGCGGCGTCCTTATCGGAGATATCCTTCTGCATGATCGTGCTCAGGATGCCTTTGGCCCCGTAGTCCCTCGCGGCAGCCAGGGACAGAAATTCGATCCCCTTTTCTTTTGTATAAGGGTGATTCTTCCCCGCCCCTTTTTTGATCATTTCCTTGAGAGTCTTTTCCAAGCGTTTGTAGACCCTGGCGCCCATATCGGATTTGAAGATCAGTGTGAGGGAATGTATAATTTGTTCATCTTTCATCGCGTGATTCGGCTTGATGACTTCATCGTCCGCATTTTCACCCTTTTCCGGTTTCATCTGGACCGCGCCCATCGCCATGGACTGCGAAACGTTCCCATGCACGGCGCCCTGCTGTACGGTGTGGACAAGTTCATGGGCTGCAACTGACGGATCAAAACCGCCTTTGCCGAAATAGACATCACGTCCCTGTGCCCAGGCTCTTGCACCGAGGGCCTGACTTTTATTCATACTGACAGAATCACTGTGAAAATTGACACTGGAAAAATCCGCCCCGAGACGTCCGCCCATTTCACGCATGACATCTTCCGGCGTCGAAGAGGTGATACCCTGTGAGAGCCGGTCCGCTTCCTTTTCCGCCTCCGGTTCTTCCATGACACGCATGATCAGACTGTTCGGAAGCTGCGGTTTCTTCTCTTTTTTCGGCCCTGTGCCCTCAATTTTGTTTTTCTGATTGGTTTTTCGCCTCAAATATGTATAAGCCATAGACACCTGCCTGTGTAGATAAGTTCAATGGGAATCTGCCCCGCGGAGTTCAGAAAACCGATATTCCACCGCTTCTTCGGACCGTCCCATGATAATGAGCTGCGTCCTTTATGGAAAAAACTTCGGTGTCTGAAATATATTCTCAGAATTATTATATATCAATTTTTCGGGCAGAGCCAAAAATTTTTCAGTTAATTGCTTACCATTATTTAAACCTGACTTTGCGATCCGCAGATCAGCCGAAGGGTGAAGCCCGCACTTTACACTTCAGGTCCTCTTTGACCCGCTCCGCTTACGGAGAATACAGACAGGAACAGTCAGCAAATCAATTATAATTATCCTGAATTACCGTTGGATCATCGCACCGATATCAGGAGGATACAGCATATGAAATACATGCATTCGGAATGGCGCAGCAGGCTTGACCATTGGGTCGACACCCTGAAAAAAGATTTTTACCATCCCCTCGGCCCGATCGCCCTGGAAGCAGCGTTCACCATGGACCACCTTACCCCGGAGCAGGCACAGGGTCTGCCTTTCGAGCCGATCGCTCCAGGTACGGCATGGGGCCGCACCTGGGAATATTGCTGGCTGCGCGGGACCGTGATCCTGCCCGCGGAATCAGAAGGGAAACGCGTCGTCATGGACCTCTGCACCGGCGGAGAGACCACTGTTTTTGTGAACGGAAGATCTTTCGGCACATATCGTGACAGCTGGGTCAGGACTCCGCATCATTTCATTGAAGACAACTTCCTGACGGACTGCGGCCGTCCCGGTGAAAGTTACGGCATTCTTCTGGAAGCATACGCGGGACATTATTATCCGCAATCCGAAGCGCTGCAGGGCTGCGCCACCGGTCCGGTCCTTCCCGGCAGCTACACCGACCCGAAGGAAAACACCACACGGACCGTACTCGGACAGATCACTTACGGGATCTGGAACGAAGACGCGTACCAGCTGTATATGGATCTGGAAACGCTCCGTCTCCTGATCGATCAGGTCGACCCGGAATCCCTGCGGGCGGACAAAATCGCTTCCGCCCTGGAACAGGCGACACTGGCAGCCGATTTCGAACAGCCGCCGGAAGGCCGTATCCGTTCTTACAGAGCTGCCCGCGAGATCCTGAAACCGGCCCTTTCGGCCCATAACGGTTCGACCGCGCCGGTTTTTTACGCCATCGGCAACGCCCATCTGGACCTTGCCTGGCTGTGGCCCATGGCAGAGACCCGGCGCAAGACCAGCCGCACCTTTGCCTCGCAGCTGAGGCTGCTTGAGGCCTATCCGGAATATAAATTCATCCAGTCCCAGCCTGCCGGCTACGTCATGTGCCGGGAGAACTATCCGGAGCTCTATGAGCGCATCAAGGCCGCGGCAAAGACCGGACAGTGGATCGCGGAAGGCGCCATGTGGGTGGAGCCGGATACCAACATGACAAGCGGTGAATCGCTGATCCGGCAGCTGATCCACGGCAAACGCTTTTTCGAAGAGGAATTCGGTATCGATTCGGTCCTTCTGTGGCTGCCCGACACCTTCGGTTATTCGGCTGCCCTTCCCCAGATCCTGAAGAGCTGCGGTGTCAAATACCTGGTCACACAGAAGATCTTCTGGTCCTATAATGAAGGGGACCGCTTCCCCTATCATTATTTCACCTGGCAGGGCGCTGACGGCAGCTGTGTCGACTCTTTCCTGCCCACCGACTATACCTACTGGACAGACCCGAAACAGATCTGCGACGTCTGGAACGCCCGTGTCCAGAAGCGGGGGCTGGACGCCTTCCTGCTGCCCTTCGGTTACGGGGACGGCGGAGGCGGTCCCTCCCGGGATTACCTTGAGTTTCTCCGCCGCGAAGAGGATCTGGAGGGCATGCCGCGGGTCAGGACAGAGTCCCCTCTCCGCTTTTTTGAAGATATGGAAGCGGCAGGCGGTCCGCAGCATACCTATGTTGGGGAACTTTATTTCTCCGCCCACCGGGGCGTATTTACCAGCCAGGCAGCCATCAAGCGCGGCAACCGCAAGGCGGAGATCGCCCTGCGTGAAGCCGAGATGTGGGGATCTTTGGCTATGCTTCGGGGCAATACCTACCCGCTTGCCCGCATGGATGCCGCGTGGAAACGTCTCCTCCTCAACCAGTTCCACGATATCCTGCCCGGTTCCTCCATCGGAAAGGTCTATGAAGATGCCCGCCGGGATCACACGTGGATCATCAGCGAAGCGGAAGCAGTCAAACAGGATGCGCTTGCGAATCTGGCAGCGGGAGAAGGCATTTCCGTATTCAATTCACTTTCCTTCGAACGTTCCGGACTGGTCCCCCTGCCCGATGCCTTTGCCGGGGGCGCGGTGACCGGAGACGGAACGGAAGTTCCCGTCCAAAAGACTTCGGACGGCCTTTTCGGCCTGGTCAGCGTTCCCGCATGCGGTGCTTTATCCCTGCGGCCGGGATCCGTCCGGACGAAGGCCCCTGTATCGGCGCGAAAAGAAGGGAAAGATATCATTCTTGAAAATGAGGTCGTCCGGGCAGTCATCACAGACCGCGGCGAGATCAGCTCCTTTATCTGCAAACAGAGCGGGCGGGAATTTGCCGCCGGCCCGATGAACCGGCTCCTGATGTACAAAGACGTTCCCCGCAAGTTCGACGCCTGGGATATCGACTCCAACTACATCCTCCAGCCGGTCCCGCTTGATGGACCCGTCACCGTCACGATCCGGGAATCCGAAGGGCTGCGCGCGATGATCCATGTGGAGCGCGGTGTACAGAATTCGTCTTTCGAACAGGATATCATCCTGATATCGGGCAGCCGCCGTCTTGATTTCGTCACCCATATGGACTGGAGGGAACTCCATCGCCTGCTGAAAGTGGAATTTCCTGTGGAGGTCCGCACCGCGGAAGGCCTCAATGAGATCCAGTTCGGTTATATGAAACACCCGACACACCGCTCCCGCCTCTATGATATTGACCGCTACGAAGTCTGCAACCAGCGATGGAGCGCCCTTTGCGATGAAAGCCACGGGGCGGCTGTCCTCAACGACTGCAAGTACGGCATCAGCATGAACGGGAACGCGCTTCAGCTGACGCTTCTCCGGGCTGCGGCATCCCCCGAAATGCGGGCGGATAACGGGGAACACACCTTTACCTATGCTTTCACCGCCTGGGAGGGGAGTTTCCTGGACAGTCCCGTCGTCCGGGAGGCTTACGACCTGAACGTTCCGCTGCAGACTGCAAGCGGTGCCTGCACGGCATTCAGCGCTTTTGCCGCGGACGCCGGAAACATCTTCATCGATACGGTAAAACCGGCTGAGGACGGCAGCGGCGACCTGATCCTGCGCCTGTATGAGGCAAAACGGGCAGATACCGAATGCCGGCTGCAGATCCGCTTCCCGGTAAGTGCCGTTTCCCTTTGCGATATGCTGGAAAATAAGACGGAAAGCCTTTCCCCGGATGATCCGGATGGGATCCCGCTTCATTTCCATACCTTTGAGGTAAAAACAGTCCGGATCCGTCCCGGCAGCAGGGATCAGAGATAGGGAGTGAAATTCGGCGCCGCCGCAGCTCCGCGCTTCTCTTTTCATTCTGACAAAAATAACAGGATCTATCCGGGGAAATCTTTCGTTCCCCGGATGGATCCTGTTTTATTTGCGTCTTAACCGACTAAAGATATTTCAGTTATTTCCCATCCTGGAAACAGGTAAAACTTTCGGTCTCCACTTCCGGATATCCGTATTTTTCCTTTGCGTCCGCAAAAGACCGGATCATAAAAGACATATTCCGTGCCAGATTGCGCATGGTCTGCAGTCCTTCATGATCTTTCATCACATCTTCCGGTGTGAATCCGTGCACCATGTTCCAGTAAGTGCTCGGGGCCAGAGGCATGCCGGCGCTCAGGAAGTATTTGTTCAGAACATCAAATGTGGCAGTATTGCCTCCCCGACGGCAGCTTACGACCGACGCGCCCACTTTCATATGCTTGGATTTCCCTTCCAGGCTGAAGAAAACCCTGTCCAGCAGCGCCAGGAGCGTCCCATTCGGCGAACCGTAAAATACAGGGCTTCCGATCACCATTCCGTCAGCCGCCAGTAATTTGGCAGCCACCTCATTGACAAGGTCATCGATCACACATCTGCCCAGCTCACGGCACCGATTGCATGACATACATCCCTTTATGTCCCGGCCGCCCACCTGGATCATCTCGGTTTCGATACCTTCTTTTTCAAAGATTTTCACCATCTCACTCAATGCAAACGCAGTACAGCCCTTAGGATGGGGACTGCCGTTCAGTAAAATCACTTTTGCCATATACTACCTCCCTGGTAAACATTTTTGCAGCTATCCGGAAAGTGCAAACGGGACTGTCTCCGCAGACTCAGCCTTGAGCCGGAGGTTACTGTCAGAATACACAAGTCCTGAACGGCTGCCATTTTATATTTTAAACCGCAGACGCTGTTTGAATGCGGTTCATTCTCGCGTACGTCCCGCCGACCGCTATCAGCTGCTGATGGTTTCCAGACTCCGTGACCCTGCCGTTCTCGATCACCAGGATCTGTTCCGCGTTCCGGATCGTGGAGAGCCTGTGCGCCACCGCAATGATCGTACATTTTCCGCTGATATCCGCGATCGCTTTTTGGATCTGCTGTTCGGTTTCCACATCCACGGACGCGGTCGCCTCATCCAGGATGATGATCGGTGAACGCCGGAGGACAGCACGGGCGATGGCGATCCGCTGCTTTTGCCCGCCGGAAAGACGGAGCCCTCTTTCTCCGATCTGTGTATCATATCCATCCGGCATAGCCTGAATATCATCATGGATATAGGCAGCCTTCGCGGCATTCCGGATTTCTTCCATAGAGGCGTCAGGTGCGGCATATCCGATATTCTCCGCCACAGTCCCGTTGAAAAGAAAAGTATCCTGCATCACCGGCGATATGTTTTTCCTCAGGCTTTCGAGTGTAACACCGTTCACATCATGGCTGTCGATCAGGATCCGTCCGCCTGTCGGTTCATAAAAGCGGGAAATGAGCTGTGTCAGCGTGGTTTTTCCGACCCCTGTCGGACCCACCAGCGCCAGCATCATTCCGGGCCTGCAATGAAAAGATACCTCTTTCAGTACCGGAATGCCTTCCTGATAAGAAAAACTGACGTTATCGAAAATGATATCTCCCTTTACATCCTTCAGGTCCTCCGCACCGGGTTTATCGGTGATCTCGTTCGGAGCGTCCAGAACCGCCAGCACCCTTTCAGCTCCCGCCAGGGACTGCTGCATGTTCTCCAGCAGATTGGCAAGCCCTGTGACCGGTGCATAAAACAGGCTCAGATATAATAAAAATGCAACGACATCTTCTACACGGAGTCCCTCTTTCCAGGCAAGCCAGCCGCCAAACGCAGTCACAAAGATCGTCCCCAGCGATGATACAAACTCTACGGACGGGTGAAATATCGCGCTCAGCTTCAGCGCATGGAGCATGGCATGGATGTGTTCAAAGTTTCTTCCGTTTACCTGCCCCGTTTCGTATTCTTCCCTTCCGAATGACTGTATCTCATGGATCCCGGACAAATTATCCTGTAATTTCCCGTTGAGCTCGCCCATTTTTTTCTGTGATATGCGGAAAAACGGCCGGACCTTTTTGGAAAAAATCACGCCGGAAACCAGGATCAGCGGGATCGGAGCACAGGTGATCAGCGCCAGCTTCGGGTTTATCGTGAGCAATACGATCAGCACTCCCAGAAAAGTGACAAGATTCGTGATGCTCTCCGGGATCATGTGCGCGTACAGCAGCTCGAAATCCCTCGTATCGTTGACCACACGGCTCATCAGGTCACCGGTCTGTTTGTCATGGAAATACCCAAGGTGCATATGTTCCAGTTTGTCATAGACTTTCGTCCGCAGGTCGCCGACAAGGTACCAGGCTGCCTTATGGGCAAGATAGCTGCTCAGGAAACGAAACAGGATCCTCAGCAGATATAATATGACCAATATCGCGGTCAGCTTCCAGATCTGCCGCATCCCGTCTTCATTTACGCCCCGTTCAACGATCCCCGTCATCGCGGACAGGACTCCCGGAGCGGCAAGATTGATCACCGTCACAGCAAGTGTCGAAAAGATCGCGGAAAAATACAGCTTTTTAAACCGGACTGCCTCCCGGCTCAGACGCCACAGCATTTTCATAAACCACCGTCAAACAAAAATCAGATTTTTTATTGAAGCCTGCAGCATCTCTTCATCCTCAGGAGTGATCCCCTGATCCATGATCAGAAGATCAATATCGCCTAACGCGGCAAATTTTCGGAGATGGACACTGCCGACCTTGCTTGAATCCGCAAGCAGGATCACCCTGTCGGAAGCCCTGATCATAGCGCTTTTGATCCGCGCAAGGTCAGTGTTCTCTGTTGTCAGCCCATAGTCCTTATGGATCGCGGATGTTGCAAGAAAAAAAGTTGTGAAATGATAATTGGAAAGCTCGCTTTGAATATCGTCTCCGTAACAGTAATGAAAACCGTTCCGGATTTTTCCTCCAAATAAAGAAAGCGTGAAATGTTCTTTTTCTTCAAGGATCCTGATCACATCCAGGTCATTTGAAAAAACCGTTAACTCACCGATACCCGATTGCGCCAGCGCCCGGGCTAATGCGGTCATGGTCGTTCCGGTGTCCAGCAGTATAACATCCTTTTCATGGATAAATTGAAGCGCTTCTTTCGCGATGAGCTGCTTCTTATCATCATTTACCCGCTCATTCAAAAGTGTTTCCCGGATCGTCGAGGAATTGAGTATCGCGCCGCCGTGTGTGCGTGTGACCATACCGGCGCTGTCCATTTTTGCCAGATCACTGCGTATCGTCGCGCCGCTGACATGAAACAGATCTGAAAGCTCATTGACGCTGATACTGCCGTTTTCTTTCAGAATTTCAAGTATCTTTTCAATGCGTTCTTTGTTATACATCAGTTTCTTCGCTTCTTTATTTTTTTGAGAATATCAGTCATGGCAGTCACCGGAGACTTATCCCTGCGTCAGTGGCGGCAGTCCCGATGCCTTACCATTATTAATATTGCCATATACAAATAATATTGTCAAGATAGCGGACAATATGAAAACATACGAAAGTTTTTATATTGACAAAAAGAATAAATATGAATAGAATTGAAAGTATCTCAGCAGGAAATGAAAATGAATTATAAAGAAACGGAGCTGATATGAATTATTCAATCAAAGATGTTGCAGCGATGATCGACCATACCAATCTGAAAGCTTTTGCCACACGCGATGATTTTCAGAAACTCTGCGATGAAGCGAAAGCATACGGGTTCAAATCCGCAGCGATCAACACCTATCCCGTTGCCATGTGCAGAAAAATGCTTGAGGGATCCGCCGTGCTGACAGGAGCCGCGATCAGTTTTCCGCTGGGGCAGATGACAGTCGAAAGCAAGGTAGCGGAGGCGAAAAACGCCATCGCGGACGGATGTCAGGAGTTCGATTACGTGCTGAACGTCGGGAAAGTGAAAGAGCATGATTATGCCTATATAGAAAATGAGATGACGCAAATGGTCCGGACAGCACGTGAGGCGGGGATCTGCGTGAAAGTCATCTTCGAAACCTGCTACCTTACCGAAGAAGAGATCATCCGGGTCGCGGAGATCGCCTCCCGGGTAAAGCCTGATTTCGTAAAAACCAGCACGGGTTTCGGGACAGCCGGAGCGAAAACCGAACATGTAAGGCTGATGAAACAATATGCGGGAGATGATGTTCAGGTAAAGGCTGCCGGTGGTATCCGCAGCTGGGCTGAAGCGCGGGCAATGATCGAAGCCGGAGCGACCCGCCTCGGCACATCAAGCGGTGTGAAGATCATTGAGGAAATGAAAGCCGAAGGAATTTGCTGAGCCATGGATAAAAAGGTAAAAGTCTGTCTGATCGGATGCGGCCGTGCCGGAATGATCCATGCCCGGAATTATGCGGGAAATGTCAAAGGAGCCGAATTGATCGCGCTGTGTGATCCTTCGGATGAGAACCTTTTCATGACAAGGCAGGAAGCAGGCGGCATCCGCTATGTATATCATGACTATGCGGATGCACTGCGGAATGAGGAGATCGACGCGGTGATCGTCGTTACCCCCACCCAGTTCCACCACGAAGTCGTCATCGCGGCTGCCGGCGCGGGGAAGCATGTTTTCTGCGAAAAACCGATGGCGTCCACCGCCGAAGAGTGTGATGACATGATCCGGGCCTGTGAAGAGAACCATGTCAAGCTGCAGCTTGGTTTTATGCGGAGGTTTGATAAAAATTTCCGGCGGGGGAAAGAATTGATCGACGCCGGTATGATCGGAAATGTTTCTATGATCAAATCAAACACCTACGGTCCCAGTGAACCGAAACCGTGGATGTTTGATGTCCGGAAGAGCTATGGACCCATCGGTGAGGTCAACAGCCATGATTTTGACACCGTCCGCTGGTACGCGGGCAGCGAAGCGAAGTCGATCCATGCGATCGGGAATAATTTCCGCAGTCCTGAGATGGCCGGCCTTTATCCGGAATATTATGACACATGCAGCGTCCTGCTGGAATTTGAAAACGGAGTCCTCGGCGTCATCACAGGGGCCCAGTATGTGAAATACGGTTATGACGCGAGAACTGAGATCCTCGGTACAAAAGGCATCCTGAAAGTCGGGTCACAAAAGACAAACGAAGTAGAGCTCGTCACCCAGGATTACGGGATACAGATGGATTCCGTGGATTCCTGGCGGACCCTCTTCAAAGACGCCTATCATGCCGAGGCTGAGGCATTTATCGAATGCATCCGTAATGACACGGACCCGCTTGTGACCGGGCACGACGGGAAAATGGCGCTGATCCTTGTCCACGAAGGTCTGCGCTCCATCCTTGAAAAACGCCCGATACCGCTGATGTAACTGATCTAAAGACTGAGAGTTTTTTAAAGGAGTAAAAAATGGCAGCTCAAATGATGAAAGCGGTCCGGCTGACCGGAAAAGACAGCCTCCATCTGACAGAAGTTCCCATCCCGGAGATATCTTCCCGGGAAATACTTCTTAAAGTCAGAGCCGCCTCAATTTGCGGGACAGACGTCCGTATGTATAAAAACGGAGCGAAAAACGTTGATGATGCACATCCCCTTATCCCCGGACATGAATTCTCCGGTGACATCGCTGCGGCAGGGGCGGATGTCACCGCCTATCACGTCGGACAGAAAGTGTCTGTCGCCCCGAATATCGGCTGCGGTGTCTGCGATATGTGCGTCAGCGGGAATACCCATCTGTGCCGGAATTACAAAGCATTCGGTGTGAGCATGGACGGCGGATTTGCCGAATATGTCCGGATCCCGGAAACGGCGATCCTTCAGGGGAATATTACTCCGCTTCAAAATGATATCTCTTATGCGGAAGCCGCGCTGGTAGAACCGCTGAGCTGTGTTTATAACGGGCAGAAATTGCTGAACGCCCCGGAAGGCGCAGATACATTGATCATTGGTATGGGTCCGATCGGCATCATGCATATCATGATGGCAAAGGTCTTCGGAGCCGGACGAATCTTTGTCAATGATCTGGTCACGGAGCGGGTGAAAAAAGCAAAAGAGCTGATCCCGGATGTGATCCCGCTGGAAGGAGATATTACGGCAGGATTGTCCGCCTTCGGTGCGGAAGGGGTCGATGTCTGCATCATTGCCGCCCCGGCAGCTTCCGCGCAGGCACAGTCCCTTGAATATATGAACATGAACGGAAAAATTCTCTACTTTGGCGGTCTGCCCGCGGGACGGGAGAACGTTTCGATCAATACCAATCTGATCCATTACAAACAGCTGACGATCCAGGGCTGTTCCAAACAAAGTGTTTCGGAATACCGTTTATGCGCGAAGATGGTAAATGACGGGCGGATCCCGTTAAGCCTGATCATGTCCGATTCCTACCGGATCGAACAGTTTCAGGAAGCGATGGATAATGCCGCTGCAGCCAGAGGTCTGAAGCATGTTTTTCTGTTTGATTGAATCTCAGGAGGCCGGTCATGAATGAGAACTATTATCTCGCCGTTGATATCGGTACCAGTTTTATCAAGGCCGCGGCTTATGATATCGGCGGAAATCAAAAAGCTATCATGCAGGTCTCTGTTCAAAGTGATACCTCTCAGGCAGGGACCTTCCTGCAGAGCGGTGATGATATTTATAACAGCGTCCTGTCCGCGCTGCGAGGGATATCCAGACAGATCGGTGAGAAAAGAAACCGGATCGCGGCTATCTGCTTTACAGGACAGATGGCCGGTTTCATGGGTGCCGGGCCGAACTGGGAAGATGTAACTTCCTGGTCCTGTTCGCTGGATATCCGCTACGCACCGTATGTCCAAAGGCAGATCAATACTTTCGGCGATGATTTTCTGGAGATCAGCGGTACCAACGCGCCGGTGATGGCCCCGAAGATCGCCTGGCTGATGAATGATTTCCCGGAGCAGGCCGCGAAAACCGTGAAATATATGCTTATCAGCAGTTATGTCGCCGGCAGACTCGGCAGATCGGATATCGAAGAAGCCGCGGTCGGCAGTTCCTATATCACCTGGACCGGACTTGCGGATATCCGGAAGAAGACCTGGTCCGGGAAATTATGCAGTGAACTTGGCATTCCGATGGAAAAGCTTCCCAAGATCGTAAACTATCATGACATTGTCGGGAAACTTTCCGAAACTGCCGCGAAAGCTGTTTCCCTGCCCTCAGGGATCCCGCTCGTGGCGGGAGCAGGTGACAAGATCGCGGGCTGTGTCGGTGCCGGGATCCTCACGCCGGGCGATACGACCTTTGAGGCGTCTTCCTATGCGGCAGTCAGCGTCCTGACTGATTTCTATCATCCGAATCCGGACCGTAAGGATTATGATGCCATACCGGCTTTGGAAGATGAAGAGTTCTATCTTCACCGCTATTTTCCGGGATCCGGCATAACCCTTCAATGGTTTATCGATACCTTCTGCGGGAAAGAAAGCTCAGCAATCCAGACGTTTAAGGATATCGAAGCACTGACGGAAAAAGTTCCGGCAGGCTCCGAAGGCCTGATGGCAGTCGGTATGCTGGGCGGAAGTGCCATGCCCTTTGACGGAACACTGCGCGGGTGCTGGGCAGGACATACCTGGAGCCACAGGAAGGAACATTTTTATCGGGCACTGCTGGAGGGTTTTGCCTATGAACTGTCTCTGACACTGAACAGTATCAAAACCATGTATCCTGCATGGGAACGCCGGACGGATATCGTTCTGACCGGCGGCGGATCTGGTTCGGCTCTCTGGGCTCAGATACTTGCCGATGTCACCGGCTGTACTGTTATCAGAACAGACGGAAATGACATGGCTCTCTGGGGCAGCGCGCTGCTGGCAGGGAAGGCAGTCGGGGCTGTATCAGACATCCGCACCGCCGTTCAGACCGCCGGGATCAAGGGTGAAAGGATCCCGGCAAATGAAAGGAATGCGGCAGTCTATCGGAAATACATCGACAGATATCAGGTCCTCCTGGAAAAGATCCGGTCCTTTTGCGCAGAGTGACCTGCAGGAACTGTCACCTCAGAACGCATAATAATTATTACGAGGAGAATAAATGAACACGATCAAAGCCAAAGTTATACCGCTCCGATTTCAGGAAACGAATATAAGGGAACGAAAAGAATACGAAGAACAGCTGAATAAACTGATCGAAATTTACGGCGATACAGCAGATTTCATGCCTCCCGCCTGGGTCGGTGACCCGATTCCTGACTGTGATGCCATCGTCTTTCCCCAGCTGATCGGCGCCGCTTATCATTATCAGGATGTTCTCAAAGCATATGATAAACCTGCTGTCGTGATCACATCACAATTCGGCACCGTGGATATGTGGGATTGGGAGCTCATCACTTATATGAGGAGTCATGGGCTCACTGTTTTCTCACCCTACAACATCGAGCTTGGCAAAGTTGTGTTCCGGGCCATCGGCACAAAAGAACATCTGAAAGGCGCGAAATTTCTGATGTTTCAGGATGATCCCGGTGAAGGGATGCAGGCCTATATTTTCAAACGCTTTTACTGGTGGGAGCAGGAATGCACAGAACAGATCGAAAAAGCCTTCGGAGCAAAACTTTATTACCGAAGCTGGAAGGCTGTCAATCAGAAAGCGGAAGGTTACGACCCCGCGGAAGCTCTTGCCCTGTTCGAATCCTGGGACCTTCCCTGCGAAGGGCTTTCGGATGAAAGCAGGATCCTTGTCGGGCAGTTGTACCTCGCGATAAAAGATGAGATCGATTCGCTCGGCGGCGTGGACGGGATCGGCGCGAACTGCCTGAATGAATCAATGTATTCGAAAACGACGCCGTGCCTGATCTGGAATATCCTTTTCGAAAAATTCGGGATCATCTGGTGCTGTGAAGGGGATACCCTTTCGCTGGTGAGCACCTATGTCCTGTACCAGTCGCTGCGTCAGCCCATTATGATGACCAATATCTATCCGTTCCTGGTGGGGAAAGCTGCCATCCATCATGAAAAGATCGATGATTTTCCTCCCGTTGACGAACCTGAAAACTATGCGCTCGGGGTTCATTGCGGCTACGCCGGGTTCGCGCCCCGCTGTTTTTGCCAAAAATGGAAGGTGGTCCCGAAGGTTCTGGCGATCGTCAACGAAAAAGCGCACATGGTCAACGCGGAACTGCCGCTCGGGGATATGGTTTTGGCAAAGATCAATCCGACTTTTGACAAGATCACGGTCATTCCCGGAAAAATTGAACGATATGTCCAATTTCCCGGTACCGATGCCAGGAATGCTTCCCTTTTGCATTATCATAAAGGAGAACAGGTCATGGAAGAATTGCCAAGCCATCATCAGTTGATCATCACGGGAAAACAAAAAGCAGCAATAATGCAGACAGCGAAAGTTTTCGGATGGGATCTGGAAGTCATAGAATGATCAATTCTATTTTTCTTTGTCAGCAAATAATTTTTAATAACTAAGGATATCTTATTATGAATAATTTTTCTTTTTTTTCACCCACCTGTTTCGTTTTCGGTAAAGATACCGAAAATCAGGCAGGCAGTCTTGTAAAGCGTTTTGGCGGAACGAAAGTCCTGATCCATTACGGCGGTAAAAGCGCTCTGCGCTCCGGGCTCATCGACCGGGTAAAGGCTTCTCTGGAAGCAGAAAACATCCCTTATTTCCTGCTTGGCGGTGTCCAGCCGAATCCCCGCAGCGGGCTCGTTTATGAAGGGATCGATCTTTGCCGAAGGGAAAACATTGATTTTATTCTGGCTGTAGGCGGGGGCAGCACCATTGATTCCTCGAAAGCCATCGCGGCTGGTGTTGTTTATGACGGTGATTTTTGGGATTTCTACTCTGGGAAACTGATCGAAAAAGCTTTGCCGGTGGGAACTGTCCTGACAATTGCCGCGGCAGGCAGTGAAGGCAGTCCGGACAGCGTGATCACAAAGGAAGAAGGAATGTTCAAACGCGGCGCGACCGGTGATGCCATCCGCCCGAAATTCAGCATCCTCAATCCGGCCCTGACACAGACACTGCCTGCTTTTCAGACAGCAGCCGGTATTACTGACATCATCGCGCATCTGTATGAACGGTATCTGACCAACACAAAGGAAGTCGAAGTTACTGACCGTCTGATCGAAGCGCTGCTGCTTACAATGGTCCATGAAGGTCCCCGTGTGATCGCGGATCCGGACAATTATGATGCCCGGGCAAACATCATGTGGGCGGGGATGATGGCTCACAATAATTCCTGCGGTGTCGGACGGTCCCAGGACTGGAACAGCCATAATATTGAACACGAACTGTCCGCGCTTTATGACTGCGCGCACGGCGCGGGGCTTGCGGTCACGATGCCTGCTGTCTTCACCTATGTGATGAACCATGATGTGATGCGTTTCGCTCAGGCTGCTGTCCGCGTATGGGGCTGTCAGATGGATTTCGCTCATCCCGAAGTGACTGCCAAAGCGGGTATTGAAGCACTCCGGTCTTTCATGATCTCCATCGGAATGCCGCGGAACTTTGAGGAACTCGGAGCAAAGGAAGAGGATATCCCGCAGCTTGTTGAAACATTATGCCGCGGCAACGGAAGAGACGGTACGATTTCCGGTTTTGTTACCCTCAATGAGGAAGACTGCACAAACATCTACAAGATGATGATCTGAGCATTTGATTTGAAAAATCAAAAGGTGACCACCGCGAAAGCGTGTGGGTCTTATGAAGAGCCTGATACCTGCTTAAGCGGGGATATGGGGGCGAAGCTCCTGTCCCGGATCTGACCGGACGAAGTCCATACCTTACGGGACAGGTTTACAGCCCCCGGAAATCCGGTGCGGGGCGAAGCCCGGGAGCCGAATCATAATTCAGCGCAGCGGTTCCTTGCGGCTCCCGCTTTTGCAAACACACGAATACACGCTCCCGCACCAT
>DAIMGK010000086.1:0-19581 GCA_036723985.1 Flexilinea sp. | reverse complement strand
ACCACTACTGCGACAGTGGATAATACCGGGTTTGTTGCCTTCAAAAAAGCCGGAACGGTGAAGATCACGGTGAAAGCAAGAGACGGCAGTGGGAAGAGCACATACTTCTACGCAACCTACGGAAATATTTGTGACGCGACATCCATCACAGCGAAGAATGCTAGCGGAACAAGTGTCAACGGCAAGGATGTGATCCTCTATCCTGATAAGAACCCGTATCAGTTCAGCGCATCAGCGTCGCCTTCATCTGCGTCACAGAATTTTGCCTGGACCAGCAGTGATACCACAATCGCGACTGTGGACAGCACCGGAAAGGTTACCTTCAAGAAGACAGGCATGGTAACGATCAGAGTGAAACAGTCAGGCTGCACAGCACCTGAGGCGACATTTGACGTGTCCTGGGGTTCCGTGGCGACGACTGCGGTCCACGTGAAAAATGGCAAAGGTGTAGTGATCGATGGCAAAACAGTAACACTGAGCAATACCGTTTATCAGTTCAGCGCCTACGCGGAACCGACAGCCGCACTGCAGCGGTTCAGCTGGAGCAGCAGCGATACCACTACTGCGACAGTGGATAATACCGGGTTTGTTGCCTTCAAAAAAGCCGGAAAGGTAAGAATCACGGTGAAGGCAAGAGACGGCAGCGGGAAGTCTGTATGGTTCGATGCAGTTTACGGAAATATTTGTCCGACATCCATCACAGCGAAGAATGCGAGCGGTACAAGTGTCAATGGCAAGGATGTAATTCTCTATCCTGACAAAAACCCGTATCAGTTCAGCGCATCAGCGTCACCTTCATCTGCGTCCCAGAATTTTGCCTGGACCAGCGGTGATACCACAATCGCGACCGTGGACAGCACCGGAAAGGTGACTTTCAAGAAGACGGGTACCGTGAAGATCACTGTAAAATCGACTGCCTGTACCACAGCTTCCGCGACATTTGACGTGTCCTGGGGCTCCGTGGCGACGACTGCGGTCAATGTGAAGAATGGTAAAGGTGTCGTGATCAATGGCAAATCTGTGACGATGAGCAATCCGACTTATCAGTTCAGTGCCTCGGCGGATCCGTCAGCCGCGCTGCAGCGGTTCAGCTGGAGCAGCAGCAATACCTCTGTCGCGACAGTGGACAATACCGGACTCGTGACATTCAACAATAACGGCGGAACGGTAAGGATCACAGTGAAGGCCAGAGACGGCAGCGGAAAGTCGGCATATTTCGATGTCAGCTATAATGTGGTACCTCTGGTACAAGAGATCACTGTGAAGAATGCAAAAGGTACCATAATTAACAATAAGTCTGTCACGATGAGCAATGCCACCTATCAGTTTACAGCCAGTGCTGCGCCGTCAACAGCTTCGCAGAAATTTACCTGGACAAGCAGTGATTCAGGTACCGCGGTGGTAGATAATACCGGGTTTGTGGCTTTCAAGAAATCCGGAGTAGCGGTGGTGATCACAGTTACAGCTCAGGATGGAAGCGGTATGAGTGCTTCATTTGTGGTGACATACATTCCGGGAAATTCCGCGATGAACATCACGGATATTACAGAAATGCCGGAGTTCGTAGATAACGTTTCCGCTAATGATGATGTGTATATGGCGGAGAACAGGATGGTTATAGCGACAAGCGGATGGACCGGTTCCTATGACGGTGAAGAGCACGGGATCACGGTGACAGTCGCTGATCCTGCCGAGGGAGCAGATATCTTCTACGGTGCAGAAGAAGGTACATATGACCTGACCGAAAATCCGGTCTATACAGAAGCAGGAACCTATACGGTTTACTACCTGATCATGGCTGACGGATATGAAAAGGTCATGGGTTCTGAGACCGTTACGATCGAGCCGAAAGATATCAGCGGCGCTGAAGTGAAACTGAACGAAACAGCCTATGTCCATGACGGTGAGGAGAAGAGCGTCAGTGTGGTCAGTGTGGACGGTCTTGAACCGAACGAGGAAGACTATGAGATCGCTGGTGTTCTGAGCGCGGTCGAAGCCGGAACCTATGAAGTTCGTGTGAACGGAAAGGGCAACTACACCGGAAGCGCAGCAGCGGAATGGATGATCACGGAAGAAGAACTCTTCACGATCACCTGGCTGGATGATGAAGGAACAGTGATCGGCACCACGAAGGTGAAGGCGGGCGAAGTTCCGGCCTATGAAGATCCTGTCAAAGAAAGTGCCGGCGGATATGTTTATGAATTCACCGGTTGGGATCCGGTCCCGGCTGAAGCAGCCGAAGACGCAGTGTATACTGCCACATTCAGCGCCAGTGAACAGAGATTTACAGTGATCTGGATGAATGAAGACGGAAATGTCCTTGAAACGGATGAGGATGTCGCTTACGGATCCACGCCCGTTTATGACGGAGCTGCCCCTGTAAAGGAAAGCGACGGCCGGAACAGATTTACCTTCAGCGGATGGAATCCGGAAGTGACTGACGTGACGGAAAATGCGGTTTACCGTGCAGTGTTTACTGCCAGCGAAATCGGGAACAAGGTCACTGTACTGACGAACGGATTTGGCAGCGCCATGTGCCTGACTGACACAGCAGCCGAAGGGACGATCGTCGAACTGGTCGCCAAACCTGCGGAAGGCTATTATCTGGACCACTGGGAAGTCGAAAGCGGCAACGTGAATATTCAGGATAACAAATTCGTCATGGGGCCGAAAGAAGTTGTGGTAAGGGCTATCTTCGAGGACAGAAGCGTGCTTGAGGACATAAAAGTCGAGATCACAAGCATTATGAGCGACGGTAGCAAGGGTATCCCGGAAGATATCATGGGACAGCATGTAAAGCTGGTCCTGGATATCGAAGGAGCAGGTATCAAGGCTGAATCCGAAGTGATCGAGATGAACCTCAACGAAGAGATGGGCGCGAAGAAGGAAGTCTGGGCTCAGTTCGGCAGGAAGATGCCGAAGCTGGCTCCGGGAGTGCAGAAGGTTTCACTGGAAGGCCTGCCGGGTACAGTTTACATGAAGTCCGATGAGGATGAAAAGGCACTGGTACCGGGATACTACCTGCGGGCAAGAGCCTGGGTCAATAAAGACGGAGGCATCACAGTCAACCTGTTGTGGTCAGAAGTCAGATCAAGAGGCAGCAACTTCGAAGAACCGCTGGCGTTCTACGCCCTGCCGGAAGATGAGATCGGTGCGTACAATGTCCTTCCGGACGGATCAAAGGAATACCTGATGTTCCAGACCTACGACATCTGCATGCGCTACCTTGACAACGATGAACTGTGCAGTGGTTACGAACGCTGCTACCACAAGGAAAAGTAGCCGGATAACATCAAACAGTTCAAAAGACTGAAGTAAAAAAGTTTCCCGCGGTAAATATGCCGCGGGAAACTTTTTATGTGAGCCCGGAGGCGAACATAAGCTTATGGGTGAAAGTTACGGATCCATCCCCGCAGTGGGTTGAATTCAGCCGGGTTCAGGGACATCATCATGATGTTGGACCGATGTAAGGCGGATGCAGAACATTGTTCTTGAAAAGATTTCCGGACAGGCCGGTAGGAAGGGATAAGAAGCGTTCAGTCTGAGCGGTCTGACTGTCCGGTCTTTGTCGGTATTCATAAAGTCCAATAGCTGCGTGGAAATTCAGCAAATACAGTATAATAATAGCGGAGAAAATATATGGAACAAAAGATCATTACTCCGTCAGGAGATTATAAAGAACTGGATGAATGGCTCGATAGAGCCGGAAAAGCAGGGATCCTGCTGGTATGCGGCGGATCAATACAGAAGCTGGACATTTGGAATCATCTGGAAAATGCCCGGAAAAGAGGCGCGAAATTGATCCGTTTCAGTGATTTTCAGCCTAATCCGCAGTACGAGTCCGTTGTAAAAGGTGTAGAAATGTTCCGGGGAGAAGAATGCCGTGCTATTCTGGGAGTCGGCGGAGGGTCGGCTATGGATGTTGCCAAATGTATCAAACTCTTTGCTGATATGGATGGAGACGGACGGGATGGCGGTTTTCTGCGGCAGGAGATCGTTCCCAACAAGATCCCGTTTCTGGCGATGCCTACTACGGCAGGAACAGGCAGTGAAGCTACCCGATACGCGGTGATCTACTACCGGGGTGCCAAGCAGTCCGTAACGCATGTGTCCTGTATTCCGGAGACAGTGCTGATGGATCCCGGCGTTTTGAAGAGTCTTCCGGACTATCAGAAAAAGGCAACCATGATGGACGCTTTCTGTCATGCGCTTGAATCTTTCTGGTCCGTGAACAGCACTTCCGAGTCAAAATCCTTTTCACGCAGCGCGATTCGCGGTGTTCTGGCGCACATGGACGGGTACCTCGCAAACAGTGACGCGGGAAATGCCGGAATGATGCAGGCTGCGTATACTGCCGGGCAGGCGATCAATATTACCCAGACTACCGCAGGACATGCAATGTGTTATAAACTCACCGGAATGTATCACCTTTCCCACGGCCATGCCGCCGCGCTTTGTGACCGCGTGCTTTTCCCGCATATGATCCGAAATACGGGTAAGTGTATTGATCCCCGTGGTGAATCATACCTTTGTGACACTCTTCAGGAGATCGCCGATGCCATGGATTGCCCGACACCGGATGCCGCAGCGGGACTTTTGAATGAGATCATAACGAAACTTGCGCTTCCCGCCCCGGATATCAGTGAGGAAGATTACGCCCTGCTCCGGGATTCTGTCAATACCGTGCGGCTGAAAAACCACCCCGTCAGCCTTGATCCCGAAACCATCGAAGCGCTGTACAGGGAAATCAGTCGTTAGTCAATAGTTATTGGTCAATAGTTATTAGTTATTAGTTATTAGTCGTGAGTTGTCAGGAAGCGGGTATCAGAGATGCGAATAGATGGGTGCTTTTGAACAGCCCGGCTGGAGAACCGTGACCTTTGCCGTCTGCCTATTACTATATGACATTTAAACTTTGAACTCTGAATGAGAGGATGTTGATGAATGAAAGTTGAAAATTTTGTCAAAATTATCGGAGCCGATTTTTATACCGGTGTTCCCGATTCGCAGCTGAAAGCATTATGCAATTATCTGATGAATACCCGGGGCATTGATCCCGCTCATCACATTATCGCCGCCAATGAAGGCAACTGTGCGGCACTGGCAGCGGGGTATCATCTCGCCACGGGAAAAGTTCCTGTAGTCTATATGCAAAATTCCGGAGAAGGCAATATCATCAATCCTGCCGCGAGCCTGCTGAATGACAAGGTATATGCCATTCCGGTCATATTTGTCATCGGATGGCGCGGTGAGCCCGGTGTGCACGATGAACCGCAGCATATCTACCAGGGAGAGGTGACGCTGAAGCTGCTTGAAGATATGGGGATCCGATATTTTGTGATCGGGAAAGAAACCGGTGAAGAAGAGCTGTCTCAAACCATGGCTTCCTTCAGGGAAACCCTGGCTGCCGGGAAAGATGTGGCTTTCGTGATCCGGAAAGGCGCCCTGGAATATGCGGAGAAGGTCGTTTACGCTAATGACAACGTTATGCCGAGGGAAGAAATCATCCGTCATATTACCGCTGTCAGCGGGGAAGACCCTATCGTTTCCACTACCGGCAAGGCATCCCGGGAACTTTTTGAGATCCGTGAAGCCAACGGACAGAGCCATAAGTATGATTTTCTGACTGTCGGATCCATGGGCCACAGTTCATCCATTGCTCTCGGTATCGCGCTCAATAAACCCGACACCCGTGTATGGTGCATTGACGGGGATGGAGCGGTGCTGATGCATATGGGCGCCATGGCCGTGATCGGTGCCAACAAACCCGGGAACCTGATCCATATTATGATCAATAACGGTGCCCATGAGACTGTGGGAGGCATGCCCACTGTGGCATCCTGGATCGATCCCGTGGCCATTGCCCTCGCGTGCGGATATTCGAAAGCTGTTTCGGTGGACAGCTTTGAAAGCCTCGACCGGGAACTGGATGCCGCGAGATCCGCCCGTGAGCTGACATTTATCGAGGTCAAATGCTCCATCGGCGCCCGAAGTGATCTGGGACGTCCTACAACGACCGCTCTGGAAAATAAAGAGAACTTTATGAAGTACCTGATGACGCTGGGTTGATCACCCAATCAGGTATTTCCGCAGAAAATCGAGGGATAAGACTGTGTCGGTCTGCCGCCGGTTTTCTGTTGCTTTAAAACCGCGGATCCCAAAAAGTGACCGCCCCCGCTTGCGGCGGCGTATTATAATATCACAGGATCTCAGGCGGGTGTGTGCCGTGTAACTCCTGTCCCGAATCCTAACCGCCATGGGGCGAAACCCGGGAGCCGGATCACGATTCAGCGCAGCGGTTCCTTACGGCACTCGCTCGCACGATCCCGGGGCATATGGTTCCATGATACGTAAAGACTCTATCCCGTCTGCAGGAGTACATCGAAATAGGCTCTGATCGTAGTAAAATATTTATCAGAATCATCCGCTCCCGGAAAAAATATGATATATATGGCATTATAATACGAAAAAAATGTTTTATAAATGTGATATTTTTCTGACAGCGGTATCGTTTGCCGCTGCCCGGCTCAAAAAGCTGCCGGTGATCAGATGATCGGAAAAAAACACAGAAAGGGTTATGAATAAATGAGAAAGATTACATTGTTCTTAATGCTTATGGTAATGGTGCTTTGTGCCATTCCTGTATTTGCGGCTCCTCCCACGGAATACGAAATCCCGGAGACCGGGACTGAGATCAACGGCTTCGTTGTAACGGATAATTACTATTGGGAAGTGTACGCGACAGACGTTGTGAAACTGGAACATAAAAAGACCGGCGCCGTACTGTATTGGCTTGCCAATGACAATATCGAACGTTCCTACCAGATCGGGTTCCGCACACCGGTCAGAGATAATACCGGGATCGCGCATGTCTTTGAACATGCCACGCTCGCGGGAAGTTCAAAATATCCGGGTGCCAACACCTTTTCTGAAATGGTGTCAAAGACCAGCAACACATTTCTGAACGCGATGACAGGTACATATTATACCCTTTATCCGATGGCATCCACGTCCGAAGATCAGCTGCTGCGATATATTGATTATTATATGAGCGGATTGACAGAACCGCTGGCAATCGAAAGTCCTTATGCCCTGATGCGTGAGGCATATCGCTATGAACTGGATGATCCCGATGGCGAGATCAGCATCCAGGGTATTGTTTACAGCGAAATGCTGGGCGCGTTAACACAAAGCCGTATGGCAAACTACAACTTTCAGGGGATGATCTGGCCGGGCAGTTACGTCGCGTCGATCTCCGGCGGTGATCCGATCGATATTCCCAACCTGACCATGGATACGGTTCGTGATTTCCATGAAACTTATTATCATCCTTCCAATGCCACCATGTACCTGACCGGTGATCTGGATCTCCCAAGATTTTTGGAACTGCTGGATTCCGATTTCCTGAGCAAATATGACCGCAGGGAGATCGTGATCGAGGACAGTAATTACAAGCCTCTGGAGCCGGGGTACTACGAACAGACCTTTTCCCATCCCGTGGAAACAGGGACATCCGTTGATAAGGCTGCGATCATCATGTACGGACTGCCCTATGAGATCAGCGATTTCAACGATATGATGCTTCTGAATTATGTCTGTGCGTATATGGATGACGAATCTTCACCGCTGCAGCGGATGATGAATGATCAGCTTCCCGGATCGGATGCTGATATGTATGTATCCATGAACCCGATCGGAAAAAACGCGTTGGTTTTTCGTGCCGAAAGTATTGATGAATCCGACAAGGAACAGTTCAGAAAAATTTGTGACGCGGCACTGGCAGAATTGTTGGAAAAGGGTGTCAATGAGGACGTTTTGCATGGATTTCTTGTCAGCGAACAATTCTGGCAGCTGACCGGGCTGGATTCTTCTTCCGTTTATCAGGGCGTGGCTCAGGATATGTTTATTGACTCGGTCGTTTTCGGCGACAGGGATATCTGGAAGTATTCAGCTGAATTCTATAAAAAACTGAATGATCTCGCGACTGTCGAAAATCTGAACGCCGCTGCCCGCAGATACTGGTCTGATTTGGATACAGCCGTGATGGCGGTCACCATTCCCGTTCCCGGACTTAAAGAGGAAAATGATGCGGCACTGCGGTCAAAGCTGGATCAGATGAAAGCCGCAATGACTCCGGAGGAGATCAACGCGCTGATCGGGCTGTCAAAGGCTTATGACGCATTTGTCGAGGAAAGCAATGCTGTCACCATGCCTGAGGATCTCAATGCCCTGACCACTGAAAATCTGCCGGAAGAAGTGTCTTATAAACCCGCGTCGGAAACATCCGTCGGCGGCATCCGCGTGATTACTTCTGAAGTGGATACACCGCTGATCAGGGTCAGCTTCCGTACCGACACTTCCGCGATCCCATTTGAGGACCTGTTTGATTTTATCGAATACACGAATCTGCTTGGGGTGCTGGGGACGGATCTTTATACACGTGAGGAACTTCCGGCGAAAATCGCCGCCGTGTCCTCGGGTATGGCTTTGTCGTATGGCGTGAGAGAAGAAGAAGGAACACGTGCGCTGAAACCTTACTTCCTGACAAGATGGTTCGCTCTGCCGGAAACGCTGGAAGACAGTTTTGCCCTGGTGGAGGATATCCTTTATCATACCGATTTCAGTGATTATGATTATATCCGCAGCAAAGCCGCGCAGAGTTACGCGGAAATACAGTCGAATCTGGATGCCTACGGCTTATCTTTCAGTATATACGCGGCGAATTCGGCTTATTCTCCGCTGGCAAAATACCTGTATTATGTCAATACGGAAGCCCTGCTGAACTATTATGACAGGCTCAGAAATTACAGCGATGACGAAATGCGTTCGCTGGTCGGAAAATTTGACATGTTCCGTAACATTATGCTGAACAAAAACAGTGCGGTGCTGACTGTTATGGGCAATAACGAAAACATCATTCGCAGCACGGCTTTGGGGTATAACCTGGTCGGCAAGTTTGATAATACTGTCCGTGAACCGGTGGATTATGCCGCGAAGATCAAAGATCTTCCGCTGCATTACGCGATCGTGACCGGCGGAAATGTTGTGTTTAATGTTTCCGGTACGGATTTGGAAGCTGCCGGGTATGAGGGGAAAGACGGCGGATTGGAAATTATCTGCAAAGTGATCGATGATAAACTTCTTTATCCGGAAATTCGTGTGAAAAACAGTGCTTACGGCAGTTATTCGCTGCTGAGCAGTGATTACTTCTTCGGCTATTATTCCTACCGGGATCCGAACGTCGCGGAAACTTTTGATGTCTATGCTTCTGCCGGTGATTTCCTGAGGAATTTGGAAATCAGTCAATCGGAACTGGACGGTTACATTATTTCTGTTTACGGTGACCTGACGGCTCCGATCGGTCCTCTGAGCGCCGCACTTACCGGGATCTCAGACTGTATCGACAATGAAAACACATATGAGGATACTTTGAAAAAGATCCGGGATATCAAGGCCTTCAAGCTTGAGGATATCGCGAAATATGCGGATCTGGCCGGAGCCGCCGGTGCTGAAACCGCTTCCCGGGCGACAGGTGGTATGAGATCCATGATCGAAGCAAATGCAGGGCTTTTTGATTCCATCAACTATGACATGATCAACGCAGCCGGAGATACGAAAGAGAACGGCAGCGATGAGGAGCTTCTCGCGGTGATCAGGAACCTGACGGCTGATGATATCCGGACCATGCTGGCGAATATGGATGAGGATGACCTGCAATCTCTGGTGGAATATGTTATGGATCAATTTACCGATCCGGAAACCGGTGTGGTGGATACGAAAAAAGTGTTTGAACTTGTCGGCAGCTTTATGGGAGACAGCAGATGGTCGAAAGAGGAAATCGATGAGGCTGTCGAAGAGCTTGAAGAAGACCACGACGATGACAAAGGATCAGCCGAAAACAGCAGCGAAACTGATATCTGGAAATCCATGATCGATAGCGTCTTCAGCCAGATCGATAAGGAAAAAGCCGCTGAATGGCTGTATTCCGTGGAGGAAGCAGCCTCCGAAAGAGCCGCGGAAGTGCTTCTTTATGAAGAATCTCTGGCCAACTTCCTTGAAGGCATTTTCGGCGCATACATTTTAAGCGCGAATGACTGAGATGAAAGCAGAAGGCCGTTATCGGCTGAATCATCGGAAAGCGTGATCCGAAGAAACGGAAGAACGGTTTCCGAAAAAATCTGAAGAGGTGACCACCGCGAAAGCCTGTGAGTCTTACAAAGAGCCTGATACCTGCTTAAGCGGGGGTATGTGGGGCGAAGTTCCTGTCCCGAATCTGACCGGACGAAGTCCGTACCTTACCGAACAGGTTTACAGCGCCCGGAGTTCAGGTGCGGGTCGAAGCACGAGAGCCGAATCATAATTCAGCGCAGCGGTCTCTTATGGCTCTCGCTTTTGAAAATACCAGAATACATGCTCCCGCTCTTTGCGAAGCATGATATCCCGCATGAGGAAGGCAAATACAAACTGGGCTCCAATAGCAGAAAAAATCACCGGGACTGAGATATGTCCCGGTGATTTCTTTTCCGAAAGCCGTTTCAGAACTACGGGACTGTCACCGCAGGATCGGCATTGATCCGGAGGAAACTGTCCTGAAAATAACGCATAAAAAGATCAGTTTATATCAAACCAAAATGCAGCAGGGCCTGTGTGATGCCGGCTTCTTCGGACGGGGTCGTGATGTAATCGGATGCTGCTTTTACATGATCCTCCGCGCTTCCCATCGCGACGCCGATTCCGGCTGCTTTCAGCATGGGGATATCGTTTTCACCATCGCCGAAGGCCATCGTTTCATCAGGCGTAAATCCGAAATAGGAACTGATCTCACGGATACCGCTGTCTTTCCCGATACCTTCCGGGATGAGATCGATCAGATGCGCGGTATTTCGCGCCGTTCCGATATTTTTCAGCAGCGGCTTCAGAAAGCGCTCTTCCTCTTCCGGTGACACGTAAATACAAATCTTCTGCGGATCATGAAAATCAGCAGGTATTGGCCGTACAGGCGGATGGGGGACGCCGACATATCCCGCAAAATAACGGACATGTTCGGTCAGTTCCGTCACGAAGCTGTCGTGCCCGATATAATAGAGCAAAGCAATGTGGTGTTCTTCGCAGCGCCGGCGGATGGGCAGAAAAACTTCATCCGGGAGGGGATGGCTGCTGATCTCAGTCCCATCGGCCAGATAACAGTGCTGGCCGTTGGCGCTGATAAATCCGTCCATCAGGGCAATGACCGGATCCAGGATCTTCACTTCCCGCGGAATACCGAGGTCCCGTCCGGAGGCGATAAACATTTTTATCCCCTTATTCCGCAGCTGCCGAAGACTGTCAAGATCCCGCAAATGATAATTATGATCCCGATAACATACCAGGGTCCCGTCAATGTCAAAGAAAACCGCCTTGATCTCCTGTTTATCCATATGTATCTCCGTCTGCGATGATCACATGGGATAACAGTGATCGTTTCAGTCCCATATGAATCGGTATTTTTCTTTTCGTCTCTCGGATTTTAAACTATAATTAAAGCAAATCAGAAATAAAGGGGATAATTATGAACAGCACACTCACATTAATCGGCCATGCCTCCATGAAGATCAAAACAGCGGAAGGCGTTGTTATTTATATCGATCCGTTTTTTGAAGGCGATTATTCCGAACCGGCGGATATCATTCTTTCCACCCATGAACATTATGACCATAACGCGGTGGACAAGCCGGCACACAAAGCGGACTGCACGGTATTGCGTGTAGCTGACACTTTGAATCCGGATCTGTCCCATAATAATTATGAGATCAAGGGCGTAAAGATCGAGACCGTTACCGCCGGCGGGAACCAGAACCATCATCCGGATAATACTGTGGGATATGTGCTCAGTTTCGATGGGCTCAAGGTCTATCATCCCGGCGATACGTCGAAAATTCCTGAAATGGCTGCGCTGAAAGACAAGAATATCGATTATGCCTTCTTCCCGATCGACGGCGTTTATAATATGAGCCCTGAAGAAGCGACGGAATGCGCGAACCTGATCGGGGCGAAGCACAACACGCCGATGCACTTTTTCGATGCCGACCCTATGAAATTTACCCCTGAAAATCTGCTGCGGATGAACTACGGAGAAACGATCGAACTGAAATAGGATCTGTCATTTTTACACATAGTGTCAGCGGTGCGGGGTTTCGCTGACTCGCGGCAGCCAAAATCTATTGGCGGGATCGTGACGATCATGCTCCATGCTGCGCGAGTCAGCGGGTGAAGTTCCTGCTCTGCATATTACCCGGGTTTGCCCATTCCTTACACGGCAGGTCACCGCTGACACGGACAGGCTTCCATTCATGGCTGCGCTGCCTTCGGATCGTTGATCCAAAATGATGTCCCGGCAAACTTATCACCGATTTCCGGTGATCGTTCCCGGGACCCGGATCAAGTGTTTCTGACAATGCACAGCCATTCTCATGATGGATCTCGGTAATGAAGTGGTTTCTGAAATTTCTTTTTCTTTATGATGAAGATGATTTCCGGAATATGAGTCCCAGACCGGGATTATTCCTGGTCACGGTTATCTGGATCATATTCTGTACGATAATGTTCGTTCAGGATAAAGATATGTCATTTGGCGGGAAGCTTTGTTTTGCCGTGATATCTCTCTGGATATTTCTGCGAATGTGTTTTTATCGCGGCAGGCATCGGCCGCGGTTTGTTTTTGTTTTTCGTATCCTGTGGCTGCCGATGGCGGTGCTTTTTTTCCTTCTTTCTTTAACCGGAAATTTTTGACCGGTCTTTGCCTTTGGGATGTATGTTAATGACACATTCCGAATGGCTGAAAGAATAATTTTTCCTCCCCTGCGGTTATAATAGTATTGTGAAATCAAACAAATGGTCTAAATTTTTTTCCTATTACAGAAGATATCTCGGTCCGTTTCTCTGGGATATGTTCTTTTCCATGCTGGGCGCGGCGATCATGCTGGTGATCCCGCTGATCGTCCGGCATATTACGCATCATGTGGTTTATTATGAAGCGGATGCCGCCCGGCGGGAAATCATACGCCTCGGGCTTATTTCCCTGCTGCTGATCGTTATTGAGTACGGATGCAATTTCTGGACGACTTATTATGGGCACCGTATGGGCTCCCGTATGGAATATGATCTTCGGGCAGAGCTTTTTGCCCATTATCAGAAACTTTCCTTCTCCTTCTTCGACGACCAGAAAGTCGGCTACCTGATGTCACGGGTAACGACGGATCTGTTTGAGATATGCGAACTTTTCCATCATGGGCCGGAGGATTTGGCAATATCGCTGATCAAACTTATCGGATCCTTCGTTATTCTCTTCATTATCAACTGGAAACTTGCGCTTTATGCGTTTGCCCTTGTTCCTCCGATGGTGGTCTATGCCATCATGCTGAACCTGAAACTGAAGAAGGTTTACGCGAAAAACCGGAAACGGATCGCGGAGATCAATGCGCAGATCGAAGAAAATCTTTCAGGAATTCGTGTAGTTAAGTCTTTCGCCAATGAAAAGGTGGAAAACGGAAAATTTAAAAAGGGTAACGACGGATTTCTGGAAAGCAAACGTGAAAATTACCTGCTTATGGCGCAGTATCAATCCACGATCAATGGATTTACGACACTGCTGAATGTGATCGTGGTGATCGTTGGCGCACTGTTTATCACTGAAAACAAAATGCCGGTCACAGACCTGGTAACGTTTCTGCTGTACATCGGCAACGTGATCGAACCGATACGAAAACTCGTTTCCTTTACGGAACTATACCAGAACGGCATGTCCGGCTTCGACCGTTTTATGGAAATGATGAATGTTATGCCGGATATTGAAGACAGTCCCGACGCGGTGGAGGCAGGGACGCTTCAAGGTAAAATCGTTTTTCGTGATGTGTCTTTCCGTTATAATAATACACTTCAGAATGTTTTATCCCATGTTGATCTGACCGTTGCACCGGGAGAGTACATTGCCCTGATCGGTCCCTCGGGGGTGGGAAAGACGACCCTTTGCAGCCTGATCCCGCGCTTTTATGATGTGACGGAAGGAGCGGTCCTGATCGATGACCGGGATGTCCGGGATTATACACAGCAGAGCCTGCGCAGAAATATCGGCATCGTACAGCAGGATGTCTACCTGTTTTCCGGTGACGTGCTGGAAAATATCCGTTACGGAAGGCCTGATGCCACGGATGAGGAGATCATCCTGGCGGCGAAACAGGCGAACGCGCATGACTTCATCATGGAACTGCCGGACGGTTATCATACCGATATCGGGCAGCGGGGTGTAAAACTGTCCGGCGGACAAAAACAGCGGATTTCCATCGCCCGTGTATTTCTGAAAGATCCTCCGATCCTGATCTTCGATGAAGCTACATCGTCTCTTGACAACAAGAGCGAGAAGGTCGTACAGCGATCCCTTGAGGCGCTGGCTGAAAATCGTACCACGCTCGTCATTGCGCACCGTCTGTCTACCATCCGTGCGGCAAAACGCATCCTTGTGCTTTCAGACGACGGGATCAGCGAAGAGGGAACGCATGAGGAATTGCTGGAAAGAAACGGGATCTATGCTGCACTTTACCGGCTGCAGTTCCCTGATGAGATCGAAGAAACGGAATTGAGGGAAAATATAACCGCCTATGATGAGTAAAACACATCTTGCTATCGGGCTGGCCGCTTCTCTGGCAGCAGCTCCGCCGACAGCGGAAGGATTAAGTTACGCGTTGATGGGCGGAGCGATCGGCAGTATGATCTGCGATATTGACAGGGGATCGACCCGCCCGACAAAGGATCTGAAGCAGGGATGGGGACTAGCGTTCACCATTTTTTTCACCGCTTTCATGCATAAGTCCTATGCTTATTGGCAATCATTCAAAGCGGAGCATCTGCTGTCGAACCCTTTGCTGCTGATCTGTCTCGGCCTGCTGATCGTTCTCCTGATGGCTTCTATCAACGGGACACACCGCGGTTTTTCCCATTCCCTGCTGATGTTTGCCGGATCTTCTGTGCTGATCTACTTTATCAGCAGAAAGACCTGCCTGTTTTATTGCATCGGGTTCCTTACGCATTTGCTGCTGGATGTGATGAATAAAAAACCCGTCCAGGTATTTTATCCGGCAAAAGGAGTCTGCCTCAGCCTGTTTTATGCGAACGGTCTGGCAAACCGGGTTTTACTTCTTCTGGGGACGGGCGCCGCGGCTGCCCTTTTGATCCTGAAATTTCAGGTTCAGGGGAATATCCTGCGGATCCTCCGCTGAATATCCGGCACTCCGCGGCAAATATCTGCCTTCCGGCCACTGATACCTGATATCCAGCATCCAAACGAATTCTGGTCCCTCTTATACCTCCCCCCCTGATTTTATGCCTCTCAATGAATACTCTCCTGACTTCCCCGTTTCATGATATAATTCGAATATCCAAGGCTGCTGTTGGTTCAGGAATATTTTTGATTCCGGAAGAGATTCCTGAGCTAATAAATATCCCGGCCTTGCAGATCAACAGAGGATATTTTTATGACTGTCAGTATTAGTTATGAATTGCCGGAACATTTCGCCCGACGTATCGGGTTGGAGTTCAATGATTATATGCTGCTTTGCAGGGCTCTGACGCATAGTTCCTTTCTGAATGAGCATCCGGACGCGATCGAAGACAATGAACGGCTGGAATTTCTGGGTGATGCCGTGCTTGATTTTATGATCGGGGCGTGGCTGTACAATAAATTTCCCGAAATGAAAGAAGGCCAGCTGTCAAAATATCGTTCGGCACTGGTCCAGACGACGACCCTTGCAGAGTTTTCGCGGTCCATTGATCTGGGTCAGGCACTGCGTCTGGGCAGGGGAGAATACCTTGCCAGCGGGAAATCCAAGACAGCGCTGCTCTGTGACGCCTTTGAAGCACTGGTTGGCGCGCTCTATCTGGATCAGGGCCTGGAAGCGGTCCGAAAGTTCGTCATGCCCTTTATGGAAAGCGCTATCGATGATATTATCCTTCATCATAAAGATGATGATGCGAAAAGCAGACTTCAGGAGATCCTCCAGTCCAAAAATATGCAGGTCCCCCATTATGAGGTCGTACGTGAACTTGGTCCGGATCATTCCAAAATATATGAGATCGAAGTTCGTGTCGGGGACAACACATTGGGGATAGGACAGGGATCCAGCAAGCAAAACGCGGCGAAACAGGCTGCCCAGAACGCGCTGGATAATCTGGGATACGGCGTTTACGGACAGGAAGAAGAGAAATAAGTCGTTAGACCTAAGACGAAAGATGTTAGAAATTTGAAGGCTTCTTCCGGATGGGACAGCAGAGAAATGGCCGCGGATCTCTTCGAAGAAGTGGTCAATGATTTTTGACTGGCATCTGAGAACGAATGACTAACGGCTATTGACTATTGACGAAGTACTGACACCTGATCATGACCACGCGGATGAGATCCATAGAACTCCAGGGATATAAGACCTTTGCAAATAAGGTCTTTTTTGAATTTCCGCTTCCGATCACGGCTATAGTCGGTCCAAACGGCTCCGGTAAGTCCAATATCTCCGATGCGATCCGCTGGGTCCTGGGTGAGCAGTCATATACAACGCTTCGCGGCCATCGGACGACGGATATGATCTTTTCCGGGTCTGATAAAAAACCGCGGGCAAGTATGGCTTCCGCGACGATCACATTTGATAATTCCGACCAATGGCTTCCGATCGATTATCAGGAAGTCGCTGTTACAAGACGCGCATACCGGGATGGGCAGAATGAATATCTGATCAACGGGCAGCGGGTGCGGCTGAAAGATGTCAACGAGCTGCTGTCCCAATCGGGGCTGTCAGAACGTACTTATACAGTCATTGGGCAGGGCCTGATCGATAATGCGCTTTCGGCATCACCGGAAGACCGCCGCAGGTTTTTCGAAGAAGCCGCCGGTATCGGGCTGTTCCGCTCGAGAAGAGAAGAAGCGCTGGTGAGACTCAAAGAAACGGCCCGCAATCTTGAACGGATCAATGATATCCTGAGTGAATTGGAACCGAGGGTACACAGCCTTGAACGGCAGGCAAAAAGGGCTGCGGAGTATGGCCATGTCGCTGATGAGCTCAAGAACCTGCTGCGGGACTGGTACGGTTATCACTGGCATCATGCCCAGGAGGATCTGCTTGTTGCCAAACAGAGACATGCCCGGCAGGAACAGCGTACCGCGGAAGTACGGGCAGCTTTTGAAGAGCTTGACAAGGCACTTAGGCAAAAGCAGGAGGATATCCGGGATCTCCGCATGGAATTGTCTGAAAAGCACAATATGGCGGCAGAGGTCCACCGGCGGATCGAACAGCTGACGCGGGAAAACGCGATACTTGATGAAAGGAAAAACGCGCTGCTGACCCAGATCCATAACCGGCAGGATGAATCCGCCCTGGTTAGTGAAGATCTGACATTGATCGCAGCCCGCGGAGAGCAGCTGAAAGAGACTTTGGCGTCTTTGCGAAAAGAAGCTGAGGAAGCTGCCGGGCAGAAAAGCGTTTATACGGCGGAATTGAATGCCCGAATGAAGGAGTTGAAATCTCTGAAGGATGAGCTCCGTGAAAAACGGGCGGAACAGGATAAAATCGAATCACGCCTGATCCGCCTGAAAGCGCGCCGCGATGACCTGACGGAAAGAACCGCGAAAATAACCGAATCTCTCTCCGGTCTGCAGATAACACTGGAACGTCTGGAAAAAGGTCTTCGTACATTCCAGGCAGACAATGAAAAGTTTTACGCGGTACAGCGGCAGAATGAAGAGAAACTGAATACCCTGAACACGCTGATCTCAGGGATGGAACAGCAGATCGCTGAGCAGGATTCAGCACTTCGCGCTTTGATCTCCGAGAAAAACCGGGCTGACGCCGATGTTACCCGGGTTTCCGCGCGCTTGGATGTGCTGACCGATGCGGAAAAACGAATGAGCGGAATGAACCGTGGGGCTCAATATATCGCTGAGAGTTCTCAAAAGGGGCTGATCGGAACGGTGAAATCTCTCCAAAGCCTGCTGTCTGTCCCGAAAGAATATGAAATAGCCACAGCCGCGGCTCTGGGTGATGTGTTGGATGCTGTCCTGCTGGATACCGCTGAATGGGAAAAAGCGATGGCTCTTTTGAATAAGGCCAAAATCGGACGCGCGGTTTTTGCCCCATCCGATTTTGCCGGGAGCCATGCCACGTTTGAGATTCAGAATGGGCCGACGGAAGGTATCCCCTTGTTATCCGTTGTGAACTGTTCGGAGGAAATCAAGTCTGTACTCGAGAAAATATTGGACGGCACGTTTCTGATGTCATCCCGGGAGCAGGCAATGAAATACCGGGGAATGCTGAAAACCGGACAGAAAATCGTTACCCTTGAAGGCGATCTTTTCCGGGCAGACGAGACCGCCGTTTCCGGGAATGAAGGCCGACAGAAACTGCTTTCGAGAACACGGGAAATTCATGAACTGGAAGATGAAAAAAAACGGGCGGCAGAGATTTCAAAGGACAATACAGAAAAAGTTCGCGCCGCTGAAAAAGATATCGCTGATTTGCGGAACAGATTGAAGGAACAGCAGACGGAACGGAAAAAGCTGCAGCTGAACATGACCGAGCTTCAGAAGAAACTGAACCAGCTCGCCATCGAAAAAGAAAAACAGACACAGGCAGCAGCTTTCCAGCGGCAGCGGCTGAAAGACGCCGAGCAGCAAATTGAGACCAATAACGGACAATTGAAAGAAGCTGCCGCCGAAATCGACTCACTTGAAAAACAGCGTGACGGATATCAGGCGGAGATCAAAAACCTGCAGGATCAGAGCAATAAAATTCAACTGAATGAACTGCAGGATCAGGTCCAGCACTGGAATGTTAACTGTGCTGTTCTGGAGAAATCGGTAACAGAAACTGAGTCCCGCCTGCGGGAAAACGGCAATGAATATGAGAAAAATCAGCGTAAACAGATCCAGCTCGCGGAAAGCATTTCCGCCGGAGAAAAATCAGCCTCAGAACTGGATCAGCAAATCGCATCCCTGCGGGAGAAGATCGCGGAAGAAAACCGGCTGACAACGGAAATCGAAGATGAGACAGTCCCTATTGAAGCTTCTTTGAAATCAGCGGAAGAAAAACTGCGTTCTGATCAGCAGGCTTTTCAGGAAAGACAGCAGGCTGTCGTTTCTTCGGAACGCATGATCGCGCAGGCACAATTGGAAGTTTCCAGGCAGGATGACCGCCTGGAAGGGCTGAAAAAGCGTATCGAGGATGATCTCGGTATGGTAAATTTCATTTACGACGAAAACATCGAGGGACAAAATACGCTTCCGCTGGGTGATATGGTTTCAGTTCTTCCCAACGTTGAAATTCTCAGTGAGAACCTTGAGGAGCAGATCCAGCGATTAAAAAATCATCTTCGCCGTATGGGCGCGGTGAATCCGGATGCCATCACAGAATTCCAGGAGTCTTCGGAACGGTACAGCTTTTTAAAAACGCAGATGGCAGATCTGAAAAAGGCTGACGCGGATCTGCGGCAGGTCATTGCCGAGTTGGACCGCATGATGGAAAACGCGTTCCTTGCGACATTTGATAAGGTGCAGGCTGAATTTAAAAA
>DAIMGK010000085.1:0-19607 GCA_036723985.1 Flexilinea sp. | reverse complement strand
CCGATCCGCAGGGGGACGGCGGCAGCTGGACCAACTCCCACACGCCGGAAGTGACCGGATTGACTTTGACAAAGACCTGGATCGACGGAGACAACCGGGACGGCATCCGTCTGACCGCGGATCAGTATAAAGCCATTCTGAAACTGTTTGCCGACGGCACGGATGTTACCGAAACATATGCCGATAAGATCTCTGTTACTGATAACGATGACAACACCTTTACGGTGACAGTGACCGGCCTGCCGAAGAAAGCTGCCGGCACGGACATCGTATATACCATGACCGAGGATCCCATCACCGGTTACACGTCGAACCCCACAACCGCACAGGGGAACAACGGCGGCTGGACCAATACCCATACACCTGCCGTAACACAGATCGTGGTCACCAAGTACTGGAATGACGGTAACAACCAGGACGGCATCCGCCCGGATATGGCGGATTACAAAGCCAAACTGCATCTGTTCGCCGACGGCATCGAAGTCACCGCCACTTACGCGGATCAGATCACGGTAACACCCAACGGTAAGAACGCCTATACCGTGACCGTGACCGGGCTGCCAAAATATGCAGCCGGTTCCCTGATCACTTATACGATGACCGAGGATACCATCACCGGTTACACGCCGGATACCACCGATCCGCAGGGGGACGGCGGCAGCTGGACCAACTCCCACACGCCGGAAGTGACACAGATCGAGGTCACCAAGACCTGGGAAGACATCAGCGACCAGGACGGAAAGCGCGGATCAGTCCATGCAAGAGTCCAGCTGTATAAGACAGTCGGAACAGTGAAGACGGCTGTGGGCGATCCTGTTGAGGTCGGGACAGAGGACGACTGGTCCAAGACCTGGGAAAACCTGCCGGTATTTGAAGACGGTCAGCAGATCATCTACTCTGTGACCGAGATCCTGCCGGGAGGCAGTGAGTATGAAAAATCCGGAGACGACACCGCACTGCAGGCTGTTTCTCCTCACAGCGGGACGATCGGGATAACGAACAGATACACACCGGAAGAAACCTCCTTTACGGTCATGAAGGTGTGGGACGACAGTGATAACATTGGAGGGATCCGTCCGGACAGCATCACAGTTCAGCTTTACGCGGATGGTGTCCCCGTGGCAGGAAAGACCGCTGTACTTACGGAAGGTTCATGGTCTTATACATGGGAAAATCTGCCCAAATACAGAGACCATGGCACGGAGATCCTGTATTCCGCCGATGAAACAGATATTCCTGCCGGCTATGTGAGGACCATTGGAAATGTACAGGGCGGCAGGGTCACGATCACGAACACCTATACACCCTCTCCGGTCATTGTCAATCCTCCTGTCAGGAAGGACATCACCGGTACGGATACGCTTTACAATCAGGGAGATTTCACATTCACGATCGTAAACATAAGCGCTCCCATTGGCGTGACCGCTCCGATGCCGACTTATACGGTGATCACTAACAGTCCTCAATACGAATCGGAAGAACAGGAAGGTTTCTACGAGTTTGGTGAGATCACCTTTACAATACCCGGCGTTTATGTATATAAGGTCACTGAATCCGGTTCTGTTTTCGGGGTCAGCAATGATCCCCAACCGGATAAGCTCATCACATTCACGGTAACTGATGACGGCACCGGTAAACTGACTGTCACTCCGGCGTCGGACCAGGCACAGTTCATATTCACGAACGTCTATGATACCGCCTTTGTCCAATTCTCCGGACACAAGATCCTTAATGGCGGTTATCTGGAGAGCGGAGCTTTCTCTTTCGAACTGAAAGAAGGCGATGTTGTCATCAGCACCGTTACGAACCGCGGAGGTTCATATGTTTTCGACCCGATCTATTATGATCAGGAAGGTACTCATACCTACACCGTTCGTGAAATCCGCGGCCATAAAGAAGGAATGACTTACGATGACAGGGTGTACACTATTACCGTCGATGTAAGGATAAATCAATACGGGAAACTCGAAGCATTTGTTACGGTGGACCCGGATGTGGATACCGATAAGCTGGACTTCGAGAATTCATATCAGAGAGTATTCTATATAATGCCGCATCTGCCGGAAACGGGCTTTTCCTCTGTAAAAGCATCTGTATTGCCGCGGCAGCCGAAGGATATTTCCTACAAGCCGCTCCATTGGACGCTGGAGATCCCTTCTCTGTCTGTGTCGGCAGATATCGTTGATGTGCCATATCTGAACAATGATTATCCTGTTACATGGCTGGGAAGCTCCGCCGGATTGCTGGAAGGTTCATCGCTTCCGGGCGAAGGGCATGCGCTGATCACCGGTCATAACCATCTGAACACGATGGAAACCGGCCCGTTCGCGCTGATCAGCACACTTTCAGAAGGCGACCGCATCTTTGTGACGGATCCGGACAACAGTCTGCAGATCTTCGAGGTCTACATGAATACAAAGATCTCCGAGTATGACCTCACCGGATTTTACAAGATTTACAGTACGGAAGACCGGTCACTGACGCTGATCACCTGTGAAGATGAGCGTATGGACGGCGGATACGACAATCGCCGCATCGTCTCGGCAAAACCGATCGGATAACCTTTCACAAATAACCCGCGGACGGAGGGAACACCCACAAAGACCCCTCCGTCCCCCGCACAGGGGACTGTCCCCGAAGGGGACTGTACCCGAAAGCTTCAGTAACAAACAGCCGGGATCAGAGGATCCCGGCTGTTTGTTTACCTTTTCCATTTTACTTCAGAGCCGCGATGGCTTCGGGGATCATGCGGATCGTGCGTTCAAGGATCCCGTTCATGTAGGCGATGGCGATGCCGTAGTTCGTCATGGGAACGCCCTGAGCCGCTGCCTGACCGTTGCGGAAGATCAGTTCATTGCTGTTCAGCATACATCCGCCGCAGTGCAGGACAAGCCGGAAGGGCGTCAGGTCCGCCGGGAAACCTGTCCCGGAGGCGAGCTCGATCCGGAAATCCTTGCCGGTGTATTTCCTCAGCAGGTTGGGCAGCTTGACGCTCCCGATATCGCCGCACTGCCGGTGATGGGTGCAGCCTTCCGCGATCAGGATCCGGTCTCCGTCCTTCAGGGCATCAATGGCGGCTGCCCCGCGGACGGCATTCACCAGGAAGCCCCGGTGCCTTGCCATCAGGATGGAAAAGGAAGTCAGCGGGACCACCCGCGGCGTCTCTTTGGCGGCCAGCGGGAAAACCTGCGAATCGGTGATGACCATGGCGGGGGACTCGCGAAGCTTCGCGAGGGTCTCCCGCAGTCCGGTCTCTTTGGTTACGACCGCTGAGGCATCAGCGTCCAGAATATCGCGGATGGTCATCTGCTGCGGCAGGATCAGCCTGCCTTTCGGGGCGGACGCGTCGATGGGGCAGACCAGGACGACGGTATCTCCCGGTCGGAGCAGGTCCCGGACGATCGGGTCCGGCGCCTCATTCCGGGGTACCAGCGCGGCAATCCGCTCTTTCAGTGAGTGGATGCCGGCTTTGGTTTTGGCGCTGACGAAGATCTCATTTTCCCCGGCAGCCGGGATCGTCTCCAGCAGGTCGCATTTGTTTTGGGCTATGATCCACGGGATACGGGCTGCCTTGAAAAGTTCCAGCAGTTCCCGGTCCGCTGCCGTCATTCCCGCTGCCGCGTCGATGACCAGAACGGCGATATCCGTTTTGCGGATGATCTGCCGGGTCTTTTCCACCCGGAGAGCCCCGAGGTCTCCTTCATCATCGAACCCCGGGGTATCGGTTAGCACGACCGGCCCGAGCGGAAGCAGCTCCATGGTTTTGGAGACAGGATCCGTCGTCGTCCCTCTGGTTTCGGAAACGACTGCCAGATCCTGGTTGGTCACCGCGTTCAGCAGGCTGGATTTGCCCGCGTTGCGGGAGCCGAAAAAACCGATATGAATTCGTTCCCCGGAGGGAGTGTTTGAAAGTGACATAGCGTTTCCTTTCGTATAAGCGTTTGTGTGAAGATTGAGTCAAGTCGACCTGAGTCAGCAGAACAGGTCGGTTGACTCATTTGGTTCTTCCCAAAAAATCTGATATCAGAAAATATCCTTTTTCGCTTGAACCGCGGCAGACTTTAGTGGGGTCGGTTCTGCTGACTCAGCAAGCTGAGTCAGTCAAAACCGACCCCGGGCTGAATTTTCAATGAGTCAGGTCGATTGACTCATTTGTTCCTCGCTCCTCGATCCTTGTTCCTCGATCCTTTTTTTCTGAATCCTGCATCCTAAAACGCCGACGCTTCGGAAACCGGGGAGAAGATCATTTCCGCCTGTTCGTCCGTCAGCTCGATGCCGAAGACTTCCCGGTAATAGGCACGGGTCTCCGCGGTGATGTCGATGTCGGCGAAGAGCTCCGGATATACGGTCTTCGCGATCCACAGCAGGGTGACCGGGGTATCGACACCGCAGGTATAGCTGCGGTACATCCCCAGCGGCATCTTGTATACCTGATGATCCCGCACCGCGTCGATCCCGCTCCAGTCATACGCGCCGACCTCGTTGTTATAAAGCGTTTCCGGCTGGGCGCTGTTGAAGTTGGTGATCAGGATCTTTGACGGGTTCCAGGCGTAGACCTGCTCCAGGCTGACCGCCGTGGAGTTGTTGGTATTCATTTCACCGCCGACATTGACAGCGTTGACAGCGTCCGCCCACCACTGGCCGAAGAAATTATTGCCGGAGGTGGTGATGGTGGAATCGTTATACTGGAAGAGGAAGAAGATCCGTTCCTTTTCTTCTTCGCTGAGGGCATCCACCCGTTCGCGGACCTGGGAATAGACCCTGCCGCTGTATTCCCGGACCAGTTCGCTGCGGCTGTTTTCCGGAAACATCTGGGAAAGCATTTCGATCCAGTGGTTCAGTGTCTCGATAGCGTCATAATGCCATTTTCCCGCCGATACCGCCACCGCCGCGAATCCGGCGTTCCGCAGGGTCTGCCCCACCACAGCGTTGCCGGCACTGTAGAAGACCACATCCGGCCGCAGTTTCAGCAGCTCTTCCACATTGACATTGGAACCGTCGATAAATCCGGTCTCTGCGTTCAGGATCTCCGGATAGAGTTCGGACAGCAGGCTGTTCTTCGCGGCAGTCATGGACGGAGCGGCTATGCCGACCAGCTTTTCGGCGGAATCGAAGAAGATCGCCAGGACGGAGGGCAGCGGGTAGATATCCGCCACAACGATCCTGTTGATCTCGGCAGGCACCACTACCTCATTATCATCATGGTCGATGATCGTCACCGTATCGGCGGCACAGGCAGGCTGAAAAAAGCCGCAGCACGCGAAAACGGCTGACGCAAACAGCGTAATAGCCATACTGAGCGGGGGTATGGGGGCTGCAAGGCCCCGGAAACCAGGCGCGGGAAGTGACTTCGGCAAACACAGGATCTTTCGTTCCCGCGCCTTGCGAAGCATATCATCCCGCTTGCGGAAGGCAAAACCAAATAAGCTTTCACAATAGTCAAATAAAACAACGAGCATTGAAATCAATTTTTTCATAACAGGTTCTCCTTGCAGAAAGTGTTGAATCCATCGGTCAGGTCCGGGATCCGGTCCCGGAAGATCCTGCCGGAAAATGCCTCATGGGGAAGATCGATAAACCGGGCGGATACCGGGCAGAGCGGACGGTACAGCGGATCGGCGATGATGACCTCCGCCTCCCGCAGGTGCGGCAGGAGCTCATCCTCATCCCGGCAGAAAAGGCAGCCGGGGTGTTCCTCGCACTCAGTCCCGGAAAGCACCAGCGCCGGATAGTCCCTTTCCATCTTCAGGGCAGCCGCCAGTGAACAGGCGGTAACGCTTTCCCCGATGATCACAAGACGGGGATCCGGTTCCAACCGGGTCAGGTCGGCAAGCATGCCGGTTTCCGCCGTTTCCCGCAGGGCGCGGATGAGCGCCTCCGTGAAGGCATCCCCGCAGGGTGTGCCGATCACGTAAGGGGTTCCGAAACGTTCCCACAGGGCTTTCGCCGCCGGGATCCCGGCGGAAGAGACGGCCAGGTTGACAGAAGCCACCGCGCTGCCTTTGATCCGGTCAAAGCTGCTTCCCATCGCCCAGACAGAATTGACCCCGGCACCCGCCGCTTCGAGCCGGCGGACCATGGCGGGGACAGCCCCTTTGATCGAGAAGTCCAGCGGGGTCGTCCCGAGGATGTTCACCGAAAAGCCGCCGCTTTTCTCCGTGGGGACGCACAGACGGCGGGCGACAGCTTCCAATGCGCGTCCGGCGCCGCAGATATAGGAATGCATCCCGTCGGTATCAAAGCCGAAAGTGGGGATCCCGGAGCGGCTTTCGATCTCCCGGGCGATCGCTTCGAAATCTGTCCCGTTCATCATCGGGATCGGTGTCCCGGCGAGGGCGATAAAGCGCGGGCGGAACCGTTCCGCCGCGTCCAGCACGTCCCGGATGAGCTTGCTGTCATCACCCAGCATCGCCTCTGTTTCGGTCAGCGCGCTGATGAAGACGAGGCTGTCCATGTCATACCAGCGGGGTTCATCATGGGTGTTGTAGGTCGAATTGCAGCCGGACGCGTCATGCATGACGGTCAGTCCGCCCAGCTCGAAGAGCGCGGAACAGACCCCCGATGTGTCACCGGCGTATGTGGAGATGATACGTGCGGTCTGTTTCATAAGCAGCCTCCGTTTCCGCAGCCCAGGCCTTTGACCTGGATGAGTTTCCGGGCGTCTTTTTCCCGGGTATCTGCTTCTTCCATCAGGCTGATGAGGGTGAGAATGCCGTCGAAACCGTAAAGTCCGGCGCCTTCGACGATATTGACAAAATAATTGCTGCCGCTGAAATACGCAGCTTTCTGTCCCAGGGCAAGGACTTTCCCCTCCGATTTCCGCGGCAGGATCCGCATGCCCGGATGGACAGTGGGAAGCAGCGTCAGGTCCGGATACCGGGCCTGCAGAAAGGCGAAATCTTCCTTTTCATCCGGGGTGAAGCTGTCGGCGTATACCGTTGTCACGCTGAACCCGTGGGTCAGCAGCAGTTTCGCCAGTCCCAGCGGGCGGGGACAAAGGGTATAGTCGATCCGGATCTCCGTCCCGCCGATCTTTTCCTTTGCTTTCCGCAGGGCGTCTTCACAGGCGGCAGCGGCATCGCTGAGGTCCGGGAGCGGGATCGCGAGCTCATCGCACAAAGTCCGGTGACACCCGAGGATCTCGTCACGGTCGAAGCTGAAAGGAAGGTACAGGTGTTTCTGCCCGAAGTGTTCTTCAAGATATTCCCCCGCAGCCCGGGCGGCAGGGAAAGTGGTGAAGCAGTGCGCGGAGGACGCGATCTCCAGATATTCCGAAAATGTCCGGCAGGAAGCCACCTCGCGCAGTTTGTATCCGTTGTCATTCAGCAGCCGGCGCAGGAAATTGCCGCTGTCCAGCGGAAAATCATGGCCGGCATAGGTCACCGAATACGGATCGGCAGGCCTCCGGTCCAGCAGGCTGTAAAGCTGGCGCCGCATCGTCTGATCCGGATTCAGTCCGCTTTTCCGCATGATGGGTGTCATATAGCAGTCCGTAAAGCGGATCCCGGGCCAGCGTTCCCGCAGTTCCCGGTAAACCGTGTCCAGGTCTGTCCCCATAAAATGATGGATGCAGGAGGTGTAAACGAGGACGGCGGGAGGTTTGACAGGCAGCTTTTCAAGGATGTCGGAAACGCCTTCGATGATGAGGGACTCCATATCCCCTTCCAGGACGTTATTCTGCCGGATGGCAACGGTGGAGAACCGGTCCTGGGCGCCCATCTCGGCGGCGGTCAGGACGACGCCCCGCAGGCAGCCCTGGGCGCAGACAAAGATCTGATAGGCTTCCGGGATCAGCATCCCGGTGTGGACGATGTTCCAGGTCCCGCGGGCGGGGGCGGAGTATTCCAGCGTGGAGGCAAAGGGAGCGGGAAATGCCGCGTCCCGGATGGGAACCGCCGGGACCTCCCGAATGGTTTCACCTATACGCAACATTATTCGCTCTCCTTCATGCCGCAGGCGGCAAGGACCGCATCCGCCAGGGAGCGGTATTCCGCCGCCATGGGGTCTTCGGGGAATGCCTGGATCACGGTCTGTTCCAGCTCTTCGGCTTCCAGGACTTTTTCACTGCGGTCCAGTGTGCCGATGATCCGGCTGCGGATATCCTCTGCCAGTTCCGCTGTCTTGGCGTCTTCATTGGGAACGCCGCGGCGGTTCAGGATCAGTCCGCCGAATTCGGCATAGGAACGGCTGCGGAAGTTTTCGACAGCCATGGCGATGTTGGCTGCCGCGTGCAGGGACATGTTTTCGCCGGAAGTCACGACAAAGACCTTTTCCGCGTATCCCGGCCGCATCGGCATGGTGAAACCGCCGCAGACCACATCCCCCAGCACGTCATACAGGACAATGTCGGGACGGTATGTCTCATAGGCGCCTTTTTCCTTCAGCTTTTCCAGGGCGGCGATGATCCCACGTCCGGCACAGCCCATCCCGGGCGCCGGACCGCCGGCTTCGACACAGATCACTCCTGCGAAGCCGCTCCGGACCATCTCGTCCAGTGAGAAATCATTTCCCCGTTCCCGGACCAGATCCAGGACGGTCTTCATGGGTTCGGGACCCCGGAGCAGAATCGTGGAATCTGCCTTGGGGTCGCAGCCGATCTGCATCACCCGCAGCCCTTTCTGCGCCATTGCGGCAGCGATATTGGCGGCTGTCGTGGATTTCCCGATGCCCCCCTTCCCGTAAATCGCGATCTTGATCATCTTCTTCCTTTCTTTATTCGTATTTTTTTCAAGTCAACCTGAGTCACTTGCGCTCCGCAAGCGGAGCGAGTCTGCGGAGACAGTTCTGTTGACTCGCACTATATGGACGATGACTTTCAGTGTCATACCGAAATTCATTGGCAGCAGTGAGTCAACGAAAACCGTCCCCCTGACTCATCATAGTCCCCCCGGCCTGACGCGACCTCGTAACCGATGGAGCCCATCTGTTCCCGGAGTTTCTGAAGGCCGGAAGCCGGATCATCCCCGGTGCCCGCCTTGTTATCATAGATCATGTATTTTTTCCGTACCGAAAGCGGCGAAAGGTTCGGCATGACGACGTTGCATCCCGCCAGCACCCCGAGGATCCTGCCGCTGCTCTCCGTGGTCCCCAGCGCTGTCGTTGCCGGAAGCAGGACATTCGGCAGCATGATCCGGGACAGGCTGAGCAGGAACAGGGTCATGTCCGTGCTCCCGGCGGGATATCCGGCAAAAGGTGTCTGATGATGCGGGATAAAAGGCCCGATGCCGATCATGGCAGGTTTGAATGCCGACATGAATTCCATATCCGCCGCCAGGTCTTCAGCCGTCTGAAACGGGACGCCGACCATCATCCCCGCCCCGGTCTGGAAACCGATCTCCTTCAGATCCTTCAGGCAGCGCATGCGGTTCTGAAGCGTCTGGCGGGCAGGGTGGAGCTTCGCGAAAAGCCGCGGAGAGGCAGCCTCGTGGCGCAGCAGGTACCGGTCGGCGCCCGCGTTGAACAACGCCTGATAAGATCCCCGGCTCCGCTCTCCCACGGAAAGCGTCACGGCGCAGTCGGGGAATGAGGCTTTGATCCGGGAGACTATCCCGGTAAGCCGTTCATCCGTAAAGAATGGATCCTCTCCGCTCTGCAGGACAAAGGTCCGGTACCCCAGCCGGTGCCCTTCCGCGCAGCTTTCGAGGATGTCCTCATCCGTCAGGCGGTACCGCTCAGCCTCCCGGTTGGGTCCGCGCAGTCCGCAGTAAAGGCATCCGCAGGCGCAGTAATTCGAAAACTCAATGATCCCCCGGAACCAGATCTTTTTCCCGAAACGGGCAAGGGTGATCTCCCGGGCCAGTCCGCCCGCGTACGCGGTATCTTCCTCATCGTGCTCCGAGATCAGGCCGGTCCATTCATCATGATCCAGCGTGTGATTTCTGCAAAGTTTATCGATCAGGTTCTTATTCATACGGGCTCCTTTGTCACGGATTTGGGAGATACCGTCGCTTTTACGCTCATCCCGCTGAGCAGGGTCAGGCGGTGGGTCAGCGCTTTGACCTCGGAACGCGGCGCGTCCAGGGTGATGTTGATGATGGAAAGCCCCGCCTGATGGTAGGGGAGCCCCATGCGGCCGATGATGAACGGGCCGAATTCATGAAGGATCCGGTTGACGGGATCGGAAAGGCTCTCCTCCGAGAAGATCATGGACACCACCGCGATCACGTCTTCGTCTTCCTCCTCTTCGGATCCGGATCCGGCTCCCTCGAGGATCCCGATCGGGAAGATGCTCTGATACGTCCTTTCCCCGGTTTCCACTTCGCCGATCAGGGTGCGGACACCGAAGACCCGGGCAATATTTTCTTTCGTCAGGATACGGGCTGTCTCCCCGAAGATCGAGCCGCCGCCTTTTTCCAGCAGCAGCGTCTTGTCCGCACGGGTCAGCGCGTGTTCCGGGTAGTGGGTGTTGAACAGGCAGCAGATCCCTTCCGACGCCAGTTCGGAAAGCGTATCCAGCATGATCAGCTGATTTTTGAAATCCAGGTTGGATTCCGGTTCATCCAGGATCATCAGTTCCGGTTCCGCTGCCAGCGCCCGGGCGATCAGCACCATCTGCAGCTCCCCGCCGCTGAGCCGGTCACAGCGTTTTTCCAGAAGATGCCCGATCCGGAGCCGCCCGGCGGTCTCCCGGACGAAATCACGGTCCTGCATTGAGGGGACGGCGAAGGGCCCCAGATGGTTTGTCCGCCCCAGCAGGATCATATCCGCGGCGCTGAGCGGACTTGCTACTCCCCGGGCCTGCGGCACATAGGAGATCTTCCGCCAGAACTGCCGGTTCTCCGTCATCCGGAGGTCCCTGCCGTCGACGGTACTCATGCCGCTGTTCCATTTCAGGCTGCCCAGGAGACAGCGCAGCAGCGTGGTTTTGCCGGCGCCGTTGGGACCCAGGACCGCCACCAGTTCCCCGGAACGGGCTTCAAAGCTGATGTCCCGGAGGATCATTTCGGAACCGCGGTACGCGAAGGAGCCATTTCGGACGCTCAGTATCACAGGATCCTCCCTTCCGTCCGCTGCATGAGCAGGATAAAGAACGGGGCGCCGATCATCGCGGTAAGGATCGAGATGGGCAGTTCCGCGGCGGAGACACTGCGGGCAGCGGTATCTACCGCCACCATAAACGCCGCCCCGAAAAATACGCTCACGGGCATCAGGCTCAGATGGTTGGAGCCGAATTTCATCCGTCCCATGTGCGGAATGATCAGTCCGACCCAGCCCACCTGCCCGCACATGGAAATGCAGGAAGCGGTGACCGCCGTCGCGCACAGGATCGTGACAGCCCGGAGCTTCGTCAGGTCGACGCCGAAGGAGCGGGCTTCTTCCTCGGAAAGCGTCAGCAGGTTCAGCCGCCAGCGCAGCAGGAACAGGACCAGGATCCCGCTCAGGATGATCGGTGCGCCGACCGAAAGGGAGCGGTAGTTGGCCGCCGAAAGGTTCCCCATCAGGAAATAGGTGATGGCAGGCAGCTGGTTTTCGGTATCGGCGGAAAATTTGACCAGCGAGATAAGCGCGGAAAAGAGGGATCCGATCATGATCCCGGAAAGTACGATGCTGCTGAAGGACCGCTGCTTCCTGCCCATTCCCGCGGCGACGGTCACCGCCACCGCCAGCAGGCCGAAAAGGACGGCGAGCAGCTGCACATAGATCAGAGGCAGCCCGAACAGCAGCCCCAGCGCCGTCCCGAACGCCGCGCCGGATGCCACACCGAGGGTGTCCGGTGACGCCAGTGGATTGGAAAACAGGCTCTGGAATACACAACCGCTGACGGAAAGTCCCGCCCCGACCAGCAATGCCAGCAGGATGCGGGGGAACCGGATCTTCCAGAGGACCATCCCGATCTGCGGGTCAGGCAGTTCCGTGCCGCGCAGCTTCGCGTTCAGGGACGCCAGCATTTCGGAAGGGCTGACAGAGATCCTGCCGATACACAGCGCCGCTGCCGCTGCCGCAAGGGGAAGCAGCGGGAGAAGGATCTTCCACAGAAGGGGGATTCCACCGGAAGCTTCGGACCGGTTCATTTCGCTCCGGCCATGTTGGCGTAAGTCGTTTTCGCCGTGATCCCCTCCAGCCTGCCGATCTTGCCGGTCAGCTGGTTGGTGATATCCTGCGGCGCGTCGATGGCGACGCTGATGATGAAGATGCCCCGCTGATGATACGGGATCCCCATGCGGCCGATGATGTACTGCCGGAATTGATGCAGCAGAGCGTTCAGGGCTTCCACCGAGTCCGGATTTTCCACGATGATGCCGATGACGGCGATTCTGGTTTCCATAGATGCCTCCTTAAGACAAAAAAACTGCGCCGTGAAAGACGCAGTAATATGATCGGTTCGTATGACGGATCATTTTCAAAAACCGGCGAAGGGTTTTATCCAGGTTTTCCAGTTGTTTTCTGCGCTTTCATCTCAAAACGTATTTTCGATGTCAGACACTTATAGTATACATGATTAACCCGAATAAAAAATTCCTTGTGACATGATTCGAAAAACTATAATGAAAATCTAACAAGGTAAAATTTATTCCGCCATTTTGGCGGGATAAATGGCGGAATAAATCTTTCCTCTCAATGAGCCGGGCTGTTTGAATTTTCGTAATCAGAAAAAGCCTGAAACTAATTAATCAATTTTCCGATGGCATATACTGCATCGATGACTTCATTGAAAGACAATCCTGAAGCGTATTTGTTTTCTTCGCAATAGTTATTCCATAAATTCCATAGTGCGGTTTCAGCTCGTATGTCATCTATGATCTCTTCATATTCAGCCATCATCTCAAAAGATCCTCTTTTCTTTGCGGTATGTTCAACAGCAAGTTTTAATATCGGCACTTGAATCTGATCTTTATTCAGTTTATACAAAACATACAAATCATAGAAATCTCTCGCTCTTGTAGTACCGATATTCCGCCGGATAACTGTTTCATATTTTTCCGCAAGGATCGTTTCCAGTGTATAAGCCATAACAGGAATAGAGCCTTCTTCAAACAAAAGAGGATAATCATATCGGATTGCAGCCGGAGTAATTTCATCTCCGGTTGTAATGTCGATTTTCATCGGGTTTTTGATCTTGCCATATTCCGCGTCGAAATAAACACGGAAATTGTTGTATTCATCATCTTCACGAATCGGTTCGATCCGTTTATAAATAAATATGATCCCGTCATGAATGTCTATAGAGATGATTTCTTTGATAATCTTTGATATTTCATCCTCGGTCATATTGATTCCGCGTACCGTCGTATCCATGTCCATTGTTGTTCGTTCCGAAATACCGATCATTGAAGAAATCAGCAAACCGCCTTTGAGGATGAAATTATTCTTATAATCAGATACTGCCAGTCGATCCAGAATTCTTTCAAACATGAACATTTGAAGAACTTCCTGAGATCTAAGGTTTTTTGTTTTAGCTATGTTTCGAATAGCGCCTTTCAATTGTTCCGGTGTTTTCATATAAGTACCTCCGAATAGGTCCTGATTTTATCTTCAATGCCGAATTGTTTTCCATATTTCAGCAGTTTTCTCAAATCAGGCTGATTTCTGAAATAATCTTTGATTGTCTGTGTATAAAGCTGCAGATCTGAATTCTTTCGGTCACGAATCAAATCACAAATACAGCGCTCTTTATCATAAAGTCTTATCGGGTTTCCCAGAGGCGTAACTGTCCCGGTGATGCCGATTTCATAGCGCTCATGATCAATGTAATGGAATCGAACGTCGGGATTATCCTTTTTTATCCGTGATACATTTGAACCGGATGGGACCGTGACATGAATGATATGCGGAACCCGGTCTGACATACCCCAGAAATAGAGAGCTGTTCCATGTGAAAATAAAAGGACATGGCTTCGTTTCTGCAGAATTGCGTAATCGTCTATTAGGGTATCAGAAAGAGCATATTGTCCGTGCCCGATTTTTATTAGCGAGCCATTTTCTACAAAGGTTTTGAGGTAAACTCTGCTGATCCCTGATTCTTCGATTTGTTTAGTTGTAATTGAACCACCATTCGCTTCTGTAATTATCCTGATTCTTTCCCAAATTTCTGACATTGGTTTACCTCTTTTTACATAACGTGCTTAGATTATATCATAAATAAGCACGAATGTAATATTGATCTAAATGAAATATAAGGGGGTGTGAACAGATATTTCTGTCCTGCCGCAATGGAAGTCAGAAATATTCTTTTCTTCTTCGGAGACAAATCGGAGATTTCAGCAATGCTGATTTGGAAAAACAAATATCCGAACCTGATCGTTCTCAATTTCCGGTGCCAGGGCTGTTTTCCCAAAAACCCGCAGGCTGTTCTGAGGCTTACCTTTGTCCTGCCGATTTGTTCCTGCGAACGAAGCACATGGAGATGGTGACGATCTTATCCCGAAAAAAGCTCGATCCGTATGCTCTTACCGGCGTATTCTCTCAGCATATTGGGAAGCTTGAGGATCCCGATATCGCCGCGCCGGCGGTTATTTCTTCTTATTCCTTGTCTTATTCTTCGTTTCAGGGATCATGGATCTATCCGGCTTCTGGATATCCTGTTTTTGCAGCGCTGTCCGGCGCTTCTCGTATTCCTCCCGGTTCCGATGCCGGTCGGTTTGGCGCCGGGACCTTCGGTGTAAACATCGGCGGATGCTTCCCGTAATGCTGAACCGTTAAAACCTGAACAAATCAGTTAACCAGCGGAAAATACCGCGTTTCGCCTTTTTCTTAAACTTCTTTTCCGTGAGCTTCCTCTGGCGTTTTTCGTATTCCTTCACGACTTCCTTGCTCATCGGTTTGGCATTTTTGCCGTTCGAGTAGATATCATGGAAAGATTCAGCGAAGAATTCCTGCGGTGAATAGGCGCCGTATTCCGATGTGTGATTGTTTTCATATAATTTACTGCCTTCCGGATCGATCTGACCTTTCAGGACATCGATATTTCCATGTATTGTCTGGTCTTTGTCATAGTACTTGATGTTCTGCTTTTCTTCCTCTGTCAGGACATCCGTATTTTTGATCACCGTTTTGATGATATCATCCTCATGGAATCCGCTGCCTCCTTCTTCAATGTTCGAATAGGTGGCTCCGGTATCCGGAAGCAGCGAAACAACTCCATGTCCCATCTCGTGGGTTCCCATAAAATCAAGGCTCGGCGAGTTATATGAATTATCTTTCCGGCTGCTGGCCAATACTTTCTTTCGCTTCTTTTCAGCCTTCTCACCTTTACGGTCAAAATGGGCATTATACCCAAAGTCGATTTTGTAGATCCCGCCGGCTCCGCCCACGGTTGACATAAGAGCCTGGCTTCCCGGCGCTTTGGTTTTCATGTCTCCGATGTTGCCCCGCAGTTCGGGATAGTCATAAATGACACGGGCCATGTGTTTCAGTTTCTTTTTGAATATGGATACGTCCAGGTCCGTCCCGAAATTATCTGTATATTCTCCCTCCGGATTCCCGCCATAGGCAGCAAAGATGCTGTAGGCTGACTCCGCGTCACGTGCCCCGTCTATCTCTTCCTGTATTTTCGTAAGTTCAGGGATGTTGTTGGGATTGAAGACTTTTGCATTCTCTTCCTCGTCAGGCATATCGGTTTCATAAGCGCGTTTGCTTTCATTATTCGCGTGTTCATATCTCGGCGGCCGGTTGATGAGCCCTGTTCTTATGGCAACGTCTTCCAGACCATAGTTTCCCAGCCGCTTGCTAAGCAGATCGATATACGTCTCATACTCATAAGCGGCATCCTTGGCATCAACTTTTTCGGTGATGTCCTTCTGCATGATCGTGCTCAGGATGCCTTTTGAGCTGTAATCCTTTCCGTAAGCCAAAGACAGAAATTCAATGCCTTTTGCTTTTGTATACGGAAAGTTTCTCCCCGCGCCTTTTTTGATCATATCCTTCAGGGTACCTTCAAAGCGGCGAAAGACTCTGCTGCCCATATCCGTATTGAAGATCTGTGTCAGCGTCTGCTGCACATCCGCTTCCTTCAGGGAATAATCGGGCTTGATCTCCGTTTTGTCTTTATCGGGCAGCAGCTGCACCGCCCCCATAGGCATGGATTCGGAGACATTCCCGCGCACCGCTCCCTGCTGTACCGTGTGTACCAGCTCGTGAGCGGCGACTTTCGGGTCAAAGCCTCCCTTGCCGAAGTAAACATCGCTGCCCTGTGCCCATGCCCGGGCGCCCATCGCACGGCTTCGGTTCATGCTGAGGGGATCGCTGTGGAACTGCACATCGGAAAAATCCGCACCCAGACGGCCGCCCATCTCCCGCATGACCTCTTCCGGAGTTGTTGAGCTAACGCCCCGGGAGAGTTTCTCCGCTTCGTTCTCCGCCTGCGGATCTTCCATGATCCGCATGACCAGGGAATTGGGCAATGCCTGCTCTTTTGATATATCGGACCGGGCAGCCGGAGTTTTGTTTTTTTCGCCGGGTTTCCCCTTATCAAATGTGTATCCCATACGCACCTGCTTCCGTCTTTTTATTATAAGACAGTAACAATTAAGGTCTTAAGAATAATATATGAAATTGAAACCTTAAACCTGACACAAACAAGCCATTAGCGCTTTCAGCGTCTTCTCCCCTGTCTGATTTCCCTTTTTCGCGTCTTACCGATCCTGATTTTATTTGGTATGCTGCTGGATCAGCAAACTTTTTTCACTGACGCTGAAGCTGCGGAATGTAAAAAATCCGGAAAAGAATCATGTATCAAATTATTGCAAAATTTTTGATCCGGCGTACCAGAAGATGAACGGATCTCAGCCGGCAAAATCCTTCAAAACATGCGGAAAAAATCAACAGAGGTTTTAATACACTGAAAAGATCTGTGAAGACATTATTGCCGAATTGAACAAGCTGCTGATAAAATAATTGATATGCTTACAGAACAAAGATCCAAAGGGACAGCTTTCATTCACGAAGGATAGAGACATCTGCGGTCTCAGGAAAGGAACAGAAGTATGTTATTCAAAAACGCGTTGATCGAGAATTCCGGAGAGGTCCGGGATATTCGGGTGGAAGACGGAATGATCCGGGAGATCGGGGCTTTAACGGAAAACCCGGGGGAAGAAACCGCTGATCTTCAGCGCAGACTGGTGCTGCCGCCGTTTATCGAGTCCCATGTCCATCTGGACACTTGTCTCACCGCAGGGGATCCGGTATGGAACATGTCCGGGACCTTATTCGAAGGCATCGAATGCTGGAGCAAGCGCAAGGAAAAGCTGAACGAGGAAGACATAACGGAACGGGTCCGCAGGGTCGTGCGCATGTACGCCGGGAACGGGGTACAGTTTATCCGGACCCATGTTGACGTGACGGACCCCACCCTGATGGCGATGAAAACCATGATCAAACTCCGGGAGGAACTGAAAGATGTCATGGAGATCCAGATCGTCGCGTTTCCGCAGGAGGGCATATTGTCTTATCCGAACGGCAGGGAGCTGCTGGCCGAGGCGGTCAGCATGGGAGCGGACGCGGTGGGCGCCATTCCGCACTTCGAATTTACGCGGGAATACAGCGTGGAAAGCCTCGACTTTGCCCTGAAGCTGGCAGCGGATCGGGATAAGCTGGTGGATGTACACTGCGATGAGATCGATGATGAAGCCTCCCGCGGGCTGGAGACGGTTGCCGCCAGGGCGCTGGAATTCGGGCTGTTCGATAAAGTTACCGCGAGCCATACCACAGCGATGCATTCCTACAACAACGCGTATGTGCTTCGTCTGATGAGGCTACTCAAAATGAGCCGGATCAATTTCGTCTCCAATCCCCTGGTCAATACCCATCTGCAGGGACGCATTGATACGTATCCGAAACGGAGAGGGGTCACCAGGGTGAAGGAACTGCTGGCGGAAGGGATCAACGTATCTTTCGGGAATGATGATATCTTTGATCCCTGGTACCCGATGGGGAACGGCGGCATGCGGGACGTGGTTTTTCTGGGGCTTCATGTCTGCCAGATGATGGGATACCAGGAGATCATGGATTCCTATAAACTGGTCACGCACAACGCCGCCAAGACCCTGCATGTATCCGGCCGCTACGGGATCGAGGCGGGTAAACCGGCGAGCTTTGTCGTCCTGGACGCCGAAAACTATTATGACGCCCTGACGAATGACGCTGTCGTCCTGTATTCCTACAAAGACGGCAGGAAGATCGCCGAAAACAAACCTTCAGAGAAAAGGATATTGTTCTGAAGCTAGGAATATCTCTTCCCGGGACCACGGGGACGGTTCACATATGGGACAGGGGGACGGTTCACGGTGTCCCGGAATCGGGACACCGCGAAATGTTCCCTCTGTCCCAAACCGCGGAGTATATCCGGCGCGGGAGAAATGAATTATCGGTGACTTGCACGGAATGGGCGGTCAGTGCAGGATGGTTTCCGGGGGGGACGGCGAACATACATGGCATATGTGGGACAGAGGGGACGGTTCACGTGTGTCCCGGTATCGGGACACCGCGAAATGTCCCCGCTGTCCCAAGCCACGGAGTAAATCCGGCGCGGGAGAAATGAATTATCGGTGACCTGCACGGAATGGACGGTCAGTGCAGGATGGTTTCCGGTGGGGGAAGGCAAACATACAAGGCAGATGTGGGACAAGGGGGACAGTTCGCGGTGTCCCAGGTCTGGGACACCGTGAACCGTCCCCTTGTCCCATTTGATTCGAGGTCCGGTGAAACTGTGAAAAATTTTGGATCCTCTGTTATCGTTTTCCTTGAAATACATATGACATTGTAATATAATTGTCTTACGTTTGAAGGAGGCTGATATGGCTACAACATTATTACAGGTGCGGGTGGATGAAGCACTGAAAAATGAAGCGGGAAGAGTATTTGAAGATCTCGGAATCGACACATCAATTGCAGTCCGTATGTTCCTGAAGCGGGTCGTTATGGAGAATGGCATTCCTTTTCGAATGACGCTGCCGAGAGCTCCTTATGTATCTGACAGGGGATATCGGGCTATGATCGAAATTGGTGAAGCTTCCGGGAAAAACGGATTATCCGACATGTCACTGGATGAGATCAACGCGGAGATCGATGCTTCCCGCCGTGAACGGGGTGCCGCAGCAGAATGAAATATTATGCGGTGATCGATACGAACGTACTTGTATCTGCCCTGCTGAAAAATGGTTCGGTTCCAAGTCTGGTATTGGCGGAATCGTTGAAAGGAGATATTATTCCCGTTTTAAATGACGAGATCATGGCGGAATACACGGACGTTTTACACCGGCCGAAATTCAATTTTGACAAGGCCGCTGTTCAGGTGCTGCTGGATGAATTGGAAAAGAGAGGTGTTTATTCAGATCATGGAGTAATTTTCGATGAGATCCCTGATCCGAAGGATGTCGTATTCTATGCCGTGCTGATGGAAAAACGTAAGGAATATGATACATACCTTGTTACAGGAAATCTCAAACATTTTCCGCTGCGGACATACATTGTCACCCCAAGGGAGATGCTGGATATCATTGAAGAAGGACGATGATCTTTCATTCTGCAAATGTGCAGCTTTTTGGGGCGGTTTCGCCTGACTCGCAGAGCGAGTCAGTTAGCGAACAAACAGGACCGATGTGGGACAGAGGGGACGGTTCACGTGTGTCCCGGAATCGGGACACCGCGAAATGTCCCCTCTGTCCCAAACC
>DAIMGK010000084.1:0-19890 GCA_036723985.1 Flexilinea sp. | reverse complement strand
CATTTATCGTGGTGCCTCTATAGGCATGTTGGATTAATCAGCGTTTCCTTAAATTTTGAAATTCGGTGTTCTAAGCAAACAGTATTTGAGTCACAAGCAGAACGCTGAAATATCATCCGGGGAATGGTCTTTGCATAAATTATTTCACATAATAACAGGTGCAGACAATATTCGGCTTTGCGGAGATGATTTACCTGACTTCGAAAATCAGTCGAATGCAGCATTATACTTTACCGGGAAACCGAATAATGGATAATTGATAATGAAAGGTAATATAGGATAATAAAAAAAACTGAAAAATATGCAATTTGTTTGGCTATTTTGAAAAAACGAGTATAATGTAATCATTGAGTGCGGGCATGGTTCAATGGCAGAACAGGTGCTTCCCAAGCATCTAATACGAGTTCGATTCTCGTTGTCCGCTCTTTTTTTATTTAAATCTATTCTTCTTTGACTAATTTGAAAAAAATGAGATATTTATGGTAAAAAAAATCGTTCGATGACATTTCCGCTACAGGGAATCGTTCGGATCGCGATTAAAACGATATCCGGGTACAATCACTTTCTTCCGGCTAAGCAGTAGGAAAGCAGTTGTACCCGGGCAGAGAGTATATCAAAAATCAGCGTTTGCCTTTATCCCAATCCTGTCCGACAGCTTTTGGCGGATGATTTTTCTTGGAGAAGAAAATCAGCAGCAGCATCGTCAGCACGTAAGGCAGCATCAGGAAAAGATCCGAATAGTTGCTTGGCAGTTCCATGGCGATGCAGAGCTGATAACCGCCGGATTTGGCGAGACCGAAAACCAGGCAGACAAGAGCTGTAGAGCCGATGTTCCAGTTTCCGAATATCATGGCGGCAATGGCGAGGTATCCGTAACCGAGATAAATACTCGGTGAAAAATTCGCTAACAGCGAATAGGCAAAGCACATTCCGCCGATTCCGGAAAGGGCGCCGGAGATAATGACAGCGATCCAGCGGGTCTTTTCCACATCCCCACCGGCAGCGTCCACGGCTTGAGGGTTTTCACCGCAGGCACGCAGGCTCATCCCGTATTTCGTCCGGTTCATCAGGTACCAGAAGAACAGGACGAGAATAATGATGATGATCTCAAACGGATACATATTGGTAAACAGGCCGCCGATCCATGGGATCTTTGACAAACCCGGAACGGTAAAGCGAGAAGACACACCAAGGATCAGTTTGTTTGAGGATGTTCCGTTGATGGTGGTATTCGCTGTGCTGGTGAAAAATGTTGTCAGCGCGACAGCCAGAATGTTGATGACAACGCCGGAGATCACCTGATTCGCGTGGAATTTGATACAGAGCAGCGCATGCAGGCATGCGTAAATACCCGCACCTGCAGCAGCACCGACCATGGCAACATAAATGATCGCCTGGTTTCCGTTCCCAAGAACAGGCGTTATCAAAACGGCGATCAGCGCTCCGACAAAAGCCCCGAACCCCTGGAAGCCTTCAACAGCGAGGTTGGTAACACCGCTTTTTTCCGAATAGATAGCTCCCACAGCCATGATCAGAAGCGGCAGCGCAAAGGAGAGACCGTCAGTAAATACCTTTTCCATTAGCGTTCCTCCTTATTCTGTAAAGATTTGTTCCCTGCCGACAGGTCTGCTTCATTCTGCAGTGCGCGGTGGGCCATCATCTTCATGTATGTACCGCAGGAAGCGTACAGAAGCAGAATACCGGTTATCAGTGACGCGATCTCTTTGGCAACTCCCACTTTGGAGCTCATATAATTGGCACCCTGCTGGAAGATCGATACGATGATCGCGGCAAAGATGGATCCGATCGGTGAAGAATTTCCAAGAAGGGCAACCGAAATGGAGTCGTACCCCATACCGGCCAGCGTCTTCGGAATAATGGTGTTCGTGTAGCCTAAGTAATAGGTGACTCCCGCAAGACCCGCAAGCGCACCGGATATCGCCATGGAAAGGACAATGGACCTGCCGACACCGACACCGAAATATTTCGCGCACTGTGGATTCAGACCGACAGCTTTAAGCTCGAAACCAAAGGTGGTTTTGTCAAACAAAAACTGTACCAGGATGGCGATCAGGACCGCGATCGCGATCCCCAGCGGAACTTTGCAGTTCACACCTCTGACAGGCACATTTGTCCATGTAAGGCGGGATGCCGGTGAACAGACGCGGCTGGTCCGGGTCATCATGTCAACGAAATTGTTATTGATAAAAAAGCCGGTCATGTAACTGATGATGTAGTTGATCATGATGGTGGAGACAACTTCGTGAATATTGAACCTGTATTTCAAAAAACCGACAAGCGCGCCGACAAGACCTCCCGCGAGTATTCCGACGATTATGACCAGCGGTTTGGCTATAACGGGGGAAAGACTCTTGTTATAACCGACCAGGACAGTTGACAGAAAACCCGAGATCAGCATCTGGCCTGCAATACCGATATTGAAAAGTCCCGCTTTGAAGGCTGCAATAAAAGCCAGTGAAGCCAGAAGCATGGGAGCCAGATAGTTCAAAAAGTCAAACAAATCAGAAAGCATTCCGCTCCCGCCGCCGTATTTTTCTTTTGGCAGGAAACCGCAGCCCTGTAAAAAGCTCCGAAATGCAACGATAGGGCTCTTTCCCATGATGAGCAGCAGGACACTCGCAGTAACTAAAGTGAGCAAAATGGCAAAGATCGAAGCCCAGAGAGAGCCATTCGGCCCTTCGAGGCGATGCGCAATAAAATTCTTTTTCGTCTTCATGCGTCTTTTACTCCCATCATATAACGGCCTACTTCATGGGAGGTCATTTCTCCGGCGGGTGCTGTTTTCAGCAATTCTCCTCTGTAAATGATCCCGATCGTATCCGCCAGTTCCATGATCTCATCAAGTTCGAGGGAGATGAGCAAAATAGCTGCCCCGTTGTCCCTTTCCTGAAGGATCTGCCTGTGAATATTTTCGATGGCACCGATATCAAGGCCGCGGGTGGGCTGAACAAAGATGATCAGTTTTGACCGTTCTTCGATTTCTCTGGCGATAATGGCTTTCTGCTGATTGCCGCCGGACATGGAACGTACCTGTGTTACGGGCCCCTGTCCGCTGCGGATATCATAACGGTCGATCAGCTCTTCCGCGTAGGATTGAAATTTGTCATGGTTGAGAATGCCGTTTTTAGAAAACGGTTCTTTAAAATATTCACGGAGTGCCAGGTTATCACGCAGCGAGAAATCAAGCACAACGCCCACGCCGTGACGGTCTTCCGGAATATAGGATATCCCGCTGAGCGCACGTTCCCGGACAGACACATTCGTGATATCTTTCCCCGCCAGTTTTACCGTTCCTGAGTCTATCTTCAGCATCCCTGTTACCGCATCCGCGATCTCAGTCTGGCCGTTTCCGGACACTCCGGCGATAGCGAATATTTCTCCTCCGCGGACAGAGAAAGACACATTTTTGACAACATCAAAATGATTCTCATTTTTAACTGTCATATTCTCGACATTCAGGATCGTATCTCGGAAATTCGGCGGATTTTTCTGCTGATTGAAGTTGACCTTTCTGCCTACCATCATGTCCGCCATTTCCTGGACAGAGGTGTCTGCGACATCCCGTACATCGATAAGCCTTCCTCGCCGCAGGATCGCGCAGCGGTCCGCGATACGTTTTATTTCCAGGATCTTATGGGTAATGAGAATTATCGTTTTCCCGTCTTTCCTGAGGCCGTCAATGATCTGCAGTAGGAAGTCGATCTCCTGAGGCGTGAGGACAGCAGTCGGTTCGTCGAAGATCATGATCTCGGCTTTACGGTAAAGCATCTTTAGAATTTCAACACGCTGCCGGACGGAAACCTGCAGATTCTCGATACGGTCAGTGGGATTGACTTCCAGACCGTATTTTTTTGACAGTTCGCTGATCTCGCTGTTGGCTTTTTTCATATTGACCCAGGAAAGGAAACCAAATTTCCGCTCCATTGGTTCAATGCCAAGCACGATATTTTCCGCCACTGTGTAATTGTCGACCAGTTTAAAATGCTGGTGAACCATGCCGATGCTTTTTGCTGCCGCGTCATTGGATGAGTGAAAAACAACGGGAGTACCTTCGATCAGGATCTCGCCGTGATCCGGCTCATACATACCGAAGAGCATGCTCATCAGTGTTGATTTTCCGGCACCGTTTTCACCAAGAAGCGCGTATACTTCTCCCTTACGGATGCTGATCGACACATCGTCATTGGCGACAATACCCGGGAAGCGTTTTGTAATATGACGCATCTCGACGATATATTCGCTCATAGAATGATCCTTCGTGATAAATGACTGGAATTTGCTGTTGAATACGGAAGGCGGCACTGCCGCCTTCCGTTATATACGATAAATGATCAGAATGCAAAATTATTTCAGACCCGGGAAATCAGTGGGAGTATATTCAAACTGGGAAGCCGGGGAGATCTGTCCAGCCTTCAGCAGGCCGTAGCATTCCGCAAGTTTCGCGAGAGCATCATCGCTGAGCTGCTGATGGCCTTCTGTGGAAACGTAGCCGGTGGAATCAGTATCAGCACCAAGAAGAGCATCCTGACCGGCGAAAGTCCCGTTGTAGATTTCTTCAAGCTGTTTTGTTACGTTGATATCCATGACCTTCAGAGCGGAAGTGAGGATAATATTGCCTGAACCGTTGACACCATCATTGTACTGGTCGACATCACAGCCGATCACGAAAACGCCGTCAGCTTCCTTTGCGGCGGTGAAGACGCCGTTGCCTGAGGCACCTGCGGCGACGAAGAGTACATCCACACCCTGGCTGATCAGTGTTTCCCCGACGACCTTACCGGTGGCTTCGTCACCGAAGTCGCCGACATAGTTACCGCCGACATTATTTCCGAAGAGGTCAGTGGCAGCGAAAGAAGGAAGTTCGACATATTCGGCAGCGGTGCCGTATTTCGCATTCGCGTAGTTTACACCGCTCATGAAACCGTATTCATAGTTGACATTGGACGGATAGGCCATACCGTTGACGACGGCAACTTTGTTGGTTTTGGTGGATAAGGCTGCGGCAACACCGGCGAAGAAACCGCCTTCCTGTTCCTTGAAGGTCATCGTGTAAACATTATCCGCGGTAACCTGATTGCCTTCGCTGTCCTGGATGGTGGAGTCAACAACGATAAAATATTTGTCGGGGTTGTTTTTCACAATATCACCGATCATTGCAAAGTTGAAACCGGGAAGGACAAAGATATCAAAATCACCGGCAAACTGTTCTACTGTCGGGACAAGCTGAGCGTAATCCGGCTCTTTGATATCCCTGACAGTGCAATCCGGGTGTTCTTCGACAAAAGCCAGAATGCCTTCGTAACAGTTCTGGTTGAAAGAGCCGTCATCAACACCGGTGGATGTGATGATACAGATGCTCTTGCCATCCGCCATTGCCGGGATCACAAGGAATCCGACCATGATCATGACCGCACAAAAAAGAACAGCAGCCTTTTTAACGATATTATTCATATTTTCCTCCTGATAAAACTGTTGTTTTCCGTATATGAATTTGTGCCTGAACTTTAAAAATCAGAATAAGATTTAATAAGCATTACAAACACAAAATCATCTGCGAATCAATTACAATATACCACAAAAACAGCTGACATGCAAGGCTATCGGCAAGACACAAAACGGGCATTTTCGATATTTCGATATGCGAAAACTTATATTAACAAATTATCACACTTCTTTAAAAAATATTTTAGATTAACAAAAAAGCGGGTATAATTCATAAGGTTTTTTGGAAACCGGCGATGAAAAGGAAAGATTATGTTTGAAAGTCTGACAGAACGATTTGATAAAATATTTTCCTCACTGAAAAGAAAAGGAAAATTGTCCGCGCAGGATGTAGATACCGCTATGCGGGAAGTCCGCATCGCCCTGCTTGAGGCTGATGTTCATTATTCTGTAGTTAAAAAATTCATCGCTGATGTGCGGGAACGGGCTATCGGTGCGGAAGTATCGCAGGCTTTGAATCCCGGACAGATGGTCATCAAGATCGTCAATGAAGAACTGAAGAAAACACTCGGAGAGCCCGATAAGCTGAATCTCAGCGGGGAAAAACCGCGTGTTATCATGTTTGTAGGTCTCCAGGGTTCCGGTAAAACCACACATTCCGCAAAAGTTGCAAAGATGCTGCGTCATCAGGGGGAACGCGTTCTTCTGGTGGCAGCTGACCCTTACCGTCCTGCTGCGGTGAAGCAGCTGCAGACGCTGGGCCAGAAAATCGATGTCGAAGTATTTTATAAACCCGGTGTAAAACCGCCCGATCTGGCTAAACAGGCTTACGATTACGCAAAAAAGGGCGGATACAGTGTCATGATCGTTGATACTGCCGGCCGTTCGCAGCTGGATCAGGCATTAATGGATGAGCTTAAAGCGATCCAGAAAAATATTCCCATCAATGAAATTCTGCTGGTCGTCGATTCCATGATCGGTCAGGAAGCGCTGAATGTCGCCGAAGGTTTCCGGGATAACGTAAACATTACCGGTCTCGTCCTTTCCAAGATGGACGGTGACTCCCGGGGCGGTGCCGCGATATCGATCCGCTCTGTGACAGGTGTGCCGATCAAATTTATCGGTACCGGTGAAGGAATCGACGCAATCGAAGCATATGATCCGTCCCGCTTGTCTTCACGAATTCTGGGCATGGGTGATGTGATCGGTTTGATCGAACGTGCTGAAGCGGCATTTGATGCTGCGAACGCGGAGAAACAGGCAAAACGGATGATGTCCGGACAGTTCACACTCGAGGATTTCTCCGAACAGCTGAAAAGTATGCGGAAAATGGGCCCGTTATCAAAAATTTTTGATATGCTGCCGGGGGATCTCGGAAAAGCTGCCCGGCAGGTGGATCCGAAAGAAGCGGAAAAGAATATCAAGACAACCGAAGCAATTCTGAGTTCCATGACACCCTATGAACGAAGGCACCCGGATGTTCTGAATGCGAGCCGGAAACGCAGGATCGCTGCAGGCGCAGGTGTAGATGTTCCTGCTGTCAACAGACTGCTGAAACAGTTCCGTGATTCGCAGAAAATGATGAAAATGGTAAAAAAGACAGGCGGAAAGGGTCTTTCCGGTCTGTTTCGAGGAGCCTGAAACCAATTTACTAAGACCCGGCACATCCCTTCAGTGCAACCCTCGGGAAATTGGCAGCAGGCAGATTGAATCAAAATAAAAAATAGGAGATACCTAAGAATGGTAAAAATTCGTTTACGCCGACAAGGCTTGAAGAAGCAGGCTTCTTATCGTCTGGTCGCTGCGGACAAGGAAAGCCCGCGTGACGGTCGTTTTCTGGAAATTCTCGGAAGCTATAATCCCCGGACCGAACCTTTTACATTTGATGTAAAGGAAGACCGCATTTATTATTGGCTTTCTGTTGGTGCTCAGCCGAGCGAATCCGTCGCAAAACTGTTCAAATCCGTTGGCCTGGATGAACGCTTTGCCCGTGTAAAGGCCGGCGAAGATGCCGAAAAGGTTTTGGCTGAGGCGAAAGAATATTACGCCAATCGTCCTGTTGAACGGAAAACTCGTCTTGCCGCTCTCAAAAAATAATCATGAAAGAGTGTACCAGTGCAAAGAAATAATTCCGCTAAAGTTGATTATGCGAAAGACCTTGTGGAATATATTGCACTTTCACTGGTGGATGATCCGAGCAGCGTGCAAGTTTCCCAGGAGAGAAATGGTGGACGTGTTCGCTTAGAACTTCATGTTGCAAAGGAAGACATGGGAAGGATTATCGGTAAAAACGGACGGGTAGCCAATGCGATCCGGACACTTCTCCGTGTCACTTCTGCCAGAGATGGAAGACAGGTAACATTAGACGTGATGGAACCTGAACTGTAAAAGATTATGACTTCCAGTGCAGAACGAGGTAAAGCAAATCAGAATAAACAAGGCTCGCTGCAAAACAGCGGGCCTGAATTTATTTGTATAGGTAAAATTCATCGGGCTCACGGGATCAGGGGCGATGTGATCCTTGACCCGATGACGGATTTTCCTGAACGTATCAGGCGCGGTAAGATCGTTTATGTTGGGGAAGATCATAAGGCTTTGACAGTGTGCAGGGTACGCGAAAAGCCCCCTTATCTTCTGGTCGGTTTTTCCGAGATCGGGGATGAAACCGCAGCTTCTGAATTCCGAAATCAGTATATGTATGTCAGAACAGCGGACCTTCCGCCTCTTCCTGAGGGGGAATATTACTTTCACGAATTGATCGGGTTGGATGCGGTCGGCGCTGACGGACAGAATATTGGAGTTTTGTCTGAGATCCTGGAGACAGGCGCGAATGATGTTTATGTGATCAGGAAACCTGACGGAACGGAAGAACTGATTCCGGACATTCCGCAGTTTATTCTGAAAATTGATATCGAAGCGCATACGATTACGATCAATCTTCCTGAATGGATATGACATTTGATTCTGATAAACCATATTGGGTGGCTTTTAATCATATAAAAGGTATCGGTGCAGTACGCTCCGGTATGCTGCTGAAAAGATTCGGGACATTGCAGGAGGCCTGGAACGTATCCCGAAAAGATTACATTCTTTCCGGTCTTCCCGAAAAAGTCGCTGATGATATACTTGCCTTTCGGGAAGCAATCGATCCAATTAAACTGCTCGACTCCATACGATCCAAACATATTTCCGTAAGTATCCGTACTGATCCGGATTATCCGCCGCTACTTAAAGAGATCGACAACCCGCCTCCGGTTCTGTATTATGTCGGACATTTGCCCGATCCGAATGATAAACTGATGGGGATCGTGGGAACAAGAAAAATGACCTCATACGGTCAGAACGTTGCGGCTGAATTGGGCCGGTTTCTCGCTGAAAACGGAATTGGGGTCGTGAGCGGGCTCGCGAGGGGTATCGACGGAACCGCACAGACTGCCGTTGTTGAGTCTGATGGAAAGACTTACGCAATTCTTGGCTGCGGTGTGGATCACATCTATCCTCCGGAACACAGGAATCTGGCGAAACAGATCGTTCGGGATGGCGCGGTCATCAGTGAATACGCTCCGGGAACCAGGCCCGACAGAGTAAATTTCCCTCAGCGGAACAGGATCATATCCGGAATGTCCAGCGGTATCATCATCGTTGAAGCGGGAGAAAAATCAGGATCGCTGATCACTGCACGATTTGCTGCAGAACAGGGGAGGGAAGTGTTTGTTATTCCGGGAAAGATCACTGATATCCAATCAAGAGGAACAAACCGGCTGATACGCGACGGCGCACGTCCTTTCTATGACAAAAGTGAGATATTGGATTTTCTGCAGACATGGCAGGCACGGGATCCGCAGAAAATGAACAAGCCGCTCCAGGAAGCTTTCAGCACACCGGAAGAAAAGATCATTTTGGAGCTGATCACAAATGAACCTCTGCATATCGATGAAATTGTCCGGAAAAGCGGTATTTCGTTAAGCAATATTTCATCAACTATTGTATTATTAGAGTTGAAAGGGTTGGTTATTGAAACTGCTCCGCAAACCTATCAGAAAACACATGCCCTTTTTTAACCTGTCAGGACCGGATGAATAATAAAAGACAGAAATCTTTGAAAAAAAGGTGGATAAAATGGCAAAAACATTGAAAGAACAGGATACTGAAAGATTTTACGCCGCGATCATGGCCGGCGGCGGCGGAACTCGCCTTTGGCCATGGTCAAGGAAAGAACAACCGAAACAGATGCTGCAGATCACTGGAGACCGTACGATGTTTCAAGTTACGATCGACCGGATCAGAGAATTGATCCCCATTGATCAAATGATCGTGATCACAACCGCGGCACAGGCTGAGAAACTCAAATCTCAGGCAGAAGAAATAAAGCGTGAGAATTATATTTTGGAACCGATGCCGAAAGGCACAGCTTCCGTGGTCGGCATCGCAGCGATCCATCTGCTTGCTCGGAATAAAGATGCTGTAATGGCTATTCTGACGGCAGATCATTTCATCAAAAACGTTGAATATTTTAACAGTCTTCTGGAAACCGCTTTCATTGAAGCCGAAAAAGGCCATCTTGTTACACTCGGCATCGAACCACAATTCCCCTCGACGGGTATGGGATATATCGACCAGGGTGAATTGCTGGAAACTGTGGGAGGCAATCCCGTCCATAAGGTAAACCGTTTCTGTGAAAAGCCAGATCTGGAAACGGCAAAACAGTTCCTTGCAGCCGGAAACTATTCGTGGAATTCCGGAATGTTTATCTGGCGTGCTGACCGTATTCTGGATGAGATCAAAAAAGATCTGCCTGATCTTTACAACAAGCTGATGAAGATCTATCCCACGATCAATACAGATAAATATGATGAGACGGTTGCGGAAGTCTGGCCGACGATCCAACCCCAGACCATTGATTACGGCGTTATGGAAAAAGCGGAGGATGTTGTCGTACTTCCCGCAAAAGGACTGGGATGGAATGATATCGGCTCCTGGGAATCATTATATGATGTTTTGGAACAAGACGATAAGGGGAATATCCACATCAACTGCCGGACATATCAACTGGATTCAAAAGGAGTCTTGTCATGTTCCGAAAACAAAGATAAAATGATAATCACTGTGGGCATGGAAGACGTGGTTGTCGTTGAAACAGAAAAAGCTGTTTTGGTATGTCCCAGAAAAGATACACAGCGTGTCAAGGAGATCGTACAGTATATAAAGGATAATGATCTCGGCGCATATCTGTAAAAATGTCACGCAGAAAAAATATACCGCAATTATTCAAATGATAAAGAATACAGATCAGGAAAAATTTCAATTGTGGCGACTGAAAAACAGTGACTGAAGGTGACAGAAAAATCCTGCCTGTCAGATAAAGGACGGCGGATGCTCTGTACCTTCCGAGATGAGAGGAGAACTTTCTATTGGAAGCTTATTGCGTAAAATGTAAAGAAAAAAGAGAGATGCTGGATCCTGTTCCCACGTTCTCGTCAACAGGAACACCAATGACAAGGGGAATATGTCCTGTTTGCGGGACAAATCTTTGTAAAATGGGCAGGACACCGGAGCACGAAGGACTTGAAAAACCGGTCATCGAAAAAAAAGCCGACAAATCAGGGAATTCCAAACTAAAAACGTCAGGCAGGAAGAAACCGACATCAAAAGCATCGGCAGCCGCGAAAAAGAAAACGTCCGCATCAAAAAACACAGGCGGGACTTCTAAAGCAGGAAGCGCGCATATCGGGAAGAACCAGAGCCTGGTGATCGTGGAATCTCCGGCGAAGGCACGGACTGTTGGGCGTTTCTTAGGTAAGGATTATATCGTTCGGGCATCTGTCGGACATGTCCGCGACCTGAATAAATACACCATGTCGATCGATGTTGAACATGATTTCGCACCCAAATACTATGTCCCGAAAGAAAAAAAGGAGCTGATCGAAGAGCTGACTGATCTGGCCGCGGGCGCAAAAAGCGTATATCTCGCGACAGACCCTGACCGTGAAGGGGAAGCGATCGCATGGCATCTGCTTGAATCCGCGAATATTCCTCCGGAAAAGGCAGAGAGGGTCGTGTTCCATGAGATAACGGAACCCGCGATCAACGAAGCATTCAGCCATCCGGGAAGTGTAAATATGTCTCTGGTCGATGCCCAGCAGGCACGCAGGATACTGGACCGGCTGGTCGGTTACAATCTGAGCCCTCTGCTGATGAAAAAAGTCCATCAGCGTAATTTGTCCGCGGGACGTGTACAGTCTGTGGCGCTGAAGCTCGTAGTTGACAGAGAAAGAGAGATCCAGAATTTTGTACCAAAGGAATATTGGACGATCAAAGCTGAACTGACGCCTGAGAATGGAAAAGAATCCTATCTGGCACAGCTGGCGAAAATCAATAAAAAAGACCCGGAACTCAGCAATGAAGAACAGGTCAACGGTCATCTGGTCAACCTGAAGGCGGCTGATTACAGGATCATTTCTCTCAAAGAAGGTGAAAAGAAACGGCGTCCCTTCCCTCCTTTTACAACTTCGACCCTGCAGCAGGAAGCTTCACGCCGGCTTGGTTTTTCCTCCAAAAAGACCATGATGATCGCTCAGCAGCTTTATGAAGGGCTTTCTATCGGAGATGAAGGTTCAGTCGGTTTGATCACCTATATGAGAACAGACTCGACCAATATTTCCCCTGTGGCGCAGAATGAAGCCAGATCCTATATTATTTCTGTACATGGCAAAACCTTCGTTCCGGCCAAACCGCCGGTTTATACGAAAAAAGCCAAAGGCGCACAGGAAGCTCATGAAGCGATCCGTCCAACCAGCGTTATGCGTGTACCTGATAAGATCAAAGATCATCTGGAAAAAGATCAGTTCCGTCTCTACCAGTTGATCTGGCAGCGTTTTCTTGCATCGCAGATGGCTGACGCCGTTTATAAGACAGAAACCGTTGAGGTGGAGGCGATCAAAAAGGAAAATTATCTTTTCCGCGCTTCCGGTCAGAAGAATATCTTCCCCGGGTTCCTCATTGTTTATGCCGATATCAAAGACGAGGACAATAAAGAAGAAGAGGAAAATACCATCTTCCCGAACGGGTTGAAAGAGGGACAAAAACAGGATCTGAAGAAACTGCTCCCCGAACAGCATTTTACCCAGCCGCCGAACCGTTACACGGAAGCGACTCTGGTGCGTGCCATGGAAGAAAACGGGATCGGCCGCCCTTCAACTTACGCTTCGATCATCTCGACGATCGAGGGCCGGAATTATGTCACACTGGAAAAAAGACATTTGGTCCCAACCGAAATCGGGTTTACCGTAAATGATCTGCTGGTCGATCATTTTGACGAGATCATGGATGTCGGTTTTACTTCGCAATTGGAAACCGAACTGGATCAGATCGCGGAGGGGGTAAAAGAATGGGTGGATGTGATCCGGCAATTCTATGAAGCTTTTGAACCTGAGCTGGTAAAGGCTAAGGAAGATATGCCGGAGCTCCCGAAAGCCGCTCCCGAGCCTGTCGGCAGAGATTGTCCGGACTGTGGGAGACCGCTGGTATACCGGATCGGGCGTTTCGGAAAATTTATATCATGCAGCGGTTACCCTGAATGCCGTTATACGGAAAAGCTGCAGAAACCGGTGGAAAAACTCGGTGTTCGCTGCCCGAAATGCGGCGGAGACCTGATCGTGAAACGTACAAAGAGGGGTAAGATCTTTTACGGCTGCGCGAATTATCCGACCTGTGATTACGCGGAATGGAACCGGCCGATCTCCCAGCCCTGTCCCGTTTGCGGAAGCCTGATGGTTATGGTGAATAAAAATACAGCGCAGTGTACGAACAGCGAATGCCGCCACAGCCTGAAGATCGAGACCGAAGGGGCTGATTAGCAGATAAAACCGGAGCTTTCCCCGGAAAAAATCATTTCAAGAAAAAAACGGAGGCTTGATAACAGAAATAAATCAAGCCTCCGTTTATTTAACACATTACAGCCCGGCGAATACCCGCATGGCTTTTTCCACGTCCGCCTGCATAGCCTTTTCCGCGGCAAGGGCAAGATCATGGAAGAACAATATATCCCCTTCGGAGAGAAGTTCTTTTACAGCGTTCGCGCCGGCTCTGGCCATATAACTGTAATAATTGATCTTCCGGAGGCCGTTTTTGATACCGAGCCGATAGTCTTCGGGGGAGACACCGCTGCCGCCGTGCATGACGAGAGGCAGACCTGTTCTTTCTGCGATGACCTTGACCCGTTCCAGGTCGAGTACCGGTTTTGACCTGTAGATCCCATGCGCAGTGCCGAAACTGGGGGCCAGAGCGTCAATACCTGTCTCCGTGCTGAATTTCACCGCTTCCTCGGGGTCGGTGTAGACCGGTCCGCTTGCGGTGGCTTTGCCGCCTTCACCGGACGCCAGTGAACCCAATTCGGCTTCGATCCCGCAGTTATAGGGTTTTGCCATGGCAATGGCCTTTTTCGTATTGGCGACATTTTCCTCATAGGTAAGTGCGCTGCCATCATACATCGCGCCGGTAAAGCCGATCTCCAGCGCCTGTGCCATGTAATCCAGGTGTTCGCAATGATCCAGATGCACACAAACCGGAACTTTGGCTGATTTTGCTGCCTGTACCATCACCGGACCGATCTTCGCGAGCGGTGAAACACCTTCGTGCAGTTCAGCATGGGCGATAATGACCGGAATATCAAGCTTTTCGGCTGTGTCGAGCACAGCATTGAGACATTCCAGATTCGGTGTATTGAAAGCCCCGATCGCGAATTTTTTCTCTTCGGCGATCTTCAGTATCTCAACAAGATTGATAAGCATTATTTATTCTCCTTCCATCAATGGGCGTACTGCACTGTAAACGGCTTTGTACCGCTCATAGATATTCATATATTTTTCATGCATTTCCGCATCAGGGCGGAAAGTTTCCGTCTCCTGAACCATCACGTCTGCAGCTTCATTGAGGCTGCTGAACGCGCCTGCTGCCATTCCCGTCAGCATCGCGGAGCCAACGGTTCCGGCGTCAACGGTCTTCAGCGCGGTGATCGGCAGGTCCAGAATGTCGGATTTCATCTGCATCCATACCCTGCTTTTTGCCCCGCCGCCTGTAGCGTTGAGGCGGGAAAAACAGATACCGGAATCCTGCAGCGCATCATAATTGACGCGCATCTCGTACGCGACGCCTTCCATGCAGGCGCGGTAAAGGGTCGGAACGTCTGTATCTGTACCCAGTCCCAGGATCGCGCCTTTGGAACCGGTGTCCATATAAGGTGTGGCAGCGCCGGCGAAATGCGGCAAAACCAGCAAACCGGTGGGTTCTTTACCCGTGTACTGTTCTTCCAGAAAGCGGTTTACCGAAATGCCGGATGCCTTCGCGTTCCGTTTTTCTTCCTTTGCCAGGTGATCAACACACCACTGAATCAGCGCGCCGCCTGTATAAGAAAAGGCATAAGCCACATATTTCCCCGGCACGGCATACGGAACAACAGAGAAATATCCCCTGCGCATGACATCCATATCCGGGATGCTGTCATAGATCGGCGTAAGGCATTCAACCGTTCCGGCTCCGTCAACAGCCACGGATTTGTCAAAAGCTCCCGCTCCCACAGCTGCCGCGACCTGGTCATGACTGATGGAGACCACTTCACAGTCAGGGGCAAGCCCTGTCTTCCGGGCGGCATCGGGTGTGATCTTTCCGGCGGATGTTCCTGTGGGAACAGGGTCGCTCATCAGGGAAATATCGATCCCGGCAGCGTCAAAGATCTCCCGGCTCCAGGACATGTTCCTGATGTCAAATGCCATTGTGCGGGCTGCAAGTGAATAGTCGATCTGAGCTTTTCCTGTCAGGTGACGGACCACAAAGTCTTCGATCAGGTGGATATGGGCGGCTTTCGTATAGATATCAGGACGATGCCGTTTGATCCACATCATCTTGGGGATGGAATACATCTCATGCGGATGATGTCCCGTGATTTCCGCGATATGTTTTTCACCGAGTATTCCGGCTAATTCCGCGCATTCCGCGGAACCTCTGGGGTCGGTATAGAGCATGGCGATGTGCAGCGGATCCCCTTCCGCGTCTGTCATGATAAAGGTTTCACCGAAGCTGGTAACGCCGATCCCGCGGATGTCCGGGTATTTCTCTGTCATTTCACGGATCACGGCGAAAACGCTGTCCATGAGGTATGCGAGATCGATCTCATGACCGCTGACCGAACGGCGGACCGGATAATCCCGGTATGCCATACCGAGCTGTGTCCCATTCCCGTCAAAAACAGTCAGTTTACAGCCCGTGGTCCCGATGTCAAGTCCCGCAATTTTCATATTCCGCCTGTTGGATCCGATTGGTTGCAGCAAATCCGAAATTCTATTTAACGTCCTCAAATTCGATCTTAACGGTATTTGTGACCGATCCAAAGGCTTTGAGAATTTTCAGTGTACCGTTTTCACGCTCATCATGCCGTCCCATGATATATCCGTTGGTGGGCTCCAGACCGAGAACGTAATCTCCGGACGCCATACTGCGCCATTCGGAGAGGATGGGCAGCGTATCGCCGGACCATGATATGGTCATATTTACACCAAGATCCGGATTTTCGAGCCTTGCCCAGAATTCATCCGTCATTTCCTGGAAAAATACCCGTTCTTCCTCGCCGGGGATGGGTTCGTCGAAGACCAGTTCGCGGCCCAGTCCTGTCTTTGAAAATTCCGTACGCGGTTTAGTGCCTCTTTTCTCAGGTAAGACCAGTTTAGCTTTTTCGGAAAGCAACGGATAACCGAAATTGCAGTGATAAAGCTGCATGAATTCTTCATCTTTCGGTGAAACGTTCGTTACAGTATCTTTTATTGTCACGGAAGATCCGAATACCGGAATAGTGATCACCCGTTTTACTTCAAAGTTACAGCCGAAAAACGCGGTTTCACGGATCGTTCCTTTTATAATGATCTGTTCATCCGTCATTTCCGTGCAGACCTGTTCGGCCTGAAGACCGTGATAACGGCCATGCAGCGGATGCCATTCGCCGTTGTCACGGTTGGCAGGTCCCGCGGAACACAGTCCGCAGGTGTAAAGCAGTCCGCCGGGGAAGGTGCGCATGAACTCGGTCTCATAGGGCAGAAAAGCGGAGGGACTGTCGTATCCGTTTTTGGAAAGCCAGGTCATATTGATCCCGTTGAAGCGCGCCTGTCCGATATCCAGACCCATATCGGGAAGAATATCCATTTCGAGGCCGCAGGCCGTTTTTACCTCAATGATATCTGTTCCTTTGGCTTTTCCTTCCGATACTGTCACACGCCGGACCGCCGCCACCTGTGACGGATTTCCGATATAACCCTTTTTCAACACTTCCAACATAATGATCTCCTTTCGTATTTCGTAATTGGTCGTTTATCGTTTGTAATTAATCGTTTGCCGTTTGATCGGGATCGGAGTTAGTTTGCAGCCTGCGATATATATTGATACCGGGCATATGTCACCTGATATCTGAATTCTCAACACTGATCCCTGATCCCTGAATCCTAATCCCCATCATAGGATATCTCATAAAGATATGGATATCCTTCCGAATCGAAGCGGAAGCCATGTACGGCTGCTTCAGCGAGATATACGCTGCCATAGCAGTGGACCGGGACGAGCAGAGCGTTTTCCATAGCGATCATCTGGACTTCCCGATACATTTCCGCACGGTCATTTTCGTCAATGGTCTGTGGGGCAGTGTTGAGCAGATCATCAAAATGTTCATCGCGGAAATGGGTATAAGAGGATTCCGTGCCGCCTTCGATATTCGCGGAATTATATGTATAGTCGATCACAGACGGGTCCCGGCTGATCCAGCCCATATTCACGATGTTGTGGCGCCCCGCGTACGCGAATTCGGTGATTCCGGCATCATCCATCTGTGTGAGTGCCACATCGAACCCGACCCGGGTAAAATAATCTGCAAGCAGTTCCATGAAAGCCTCTTCGTAGGCCGGCAGAGCCGGATATTCGATATGTAGTTTTACGCCGTCTTTTTCGCGGATCCCGTCTCCGTCACTGTCGACCCAGCCTGATTCTTCCAGCAGTGCGGCAGCTTTTTCCGGATCATAACGGTACATATCATCCGCTTCCTGACTGAAACTCCAGGTAGTGGGGGAGATCAGGCTGTGCGCCGGGGGCTGCAGGCTGAAGAAAGCCTTTTGAGAGATCTGTTCCTGGTCTACGGCGTAGATCATGGCTTTGCGGACATTGATATCGTCTGTCGGCGGATTTTCAACGTTGATCATCTGATGGGATGTCATGCCGGGCGCTGAAAAGGTATAGAGCACCGCGTCGGGGTCATCCATATACATTGTGGCTTCCATGTAAGAAGGATCCTGAACGAGCTGCGTTTCATTGGCTTCAAAGGATGTCAGACGGCCAGCGGCTTCAGGCAGAAAAAGGAATGTGATCGATTCGAGATAAGCGGGCCCTTCATGATCGAAAAATTCAGGCCCCCATGCATAATTATCATTTCTGATAACCATGACATATTCCTGTGCCGCCCATTCCTTGAAAATAAAAGGTCCTGTCCCAACGGGATGGAGCCCGTATTCATCGCCGTATTTTTCGATGGCGGCAGGAGAGGAGATCATAAGCCAGGGCCGGGTCACATCCTGAAGAAAAGTGGCGTGGGTTTTAGAGAATTTTACAATGACATGGGTCGGATCGATGATCTCGGTCTCAATATAACCGGACATGATACCCGGGGCGGATGCTGAGACGCTTTTCCCTTCCGCGGCGCGGTCGAAGGATACTTTGACGGCTTCCGCATTAAAGTCGGTTCCGTCATGGAATTTTACGTCATCGCGCAGAGTGAATGAAAACTCGGTGCCTTCTTCGTTAACTGACCATTCGGTGGCAAGGCCGGGATGCAGTTCCAGCTGCGGATCAGCGTAAATCAGCGGATCGTAAATCTGCTGGATCAAAAACTGTTCGGGAATATACAGCCCTGCCGCCGGATCCAGAGAAAAAGGTTCCTGGGACAAGCCCACAGTCAGTGAGGATGCCCCGACGGCATGAACGGTCAGGAACAGCATTGATGCGAAAAGAAGGAACAACAACATGTTTTTTTTCATTACGTTCTCCTTAGTTTAGATAGACGATTATGATCATATTGTACTGATCATTGTAGAATATCCGGTCATCCGGGATGATACAGCGGCACGAACTGAATATCGATAAATCTGCCTGTTTTCTGTGTATAACGTTTATGATCGGATCTCGAGAACCAATCCTGAAAAAAGCTCGTTATACTCACTTATATTATAAAACAGAAACTGAAAAAAAACGCTAAACGCGAAAAGGTTTTTCAAAAAAGACGCGGGAGGTTGGAATTGTTTCAATGAGAGTTTCGGCGAAACAAAGAACGGGCAGTATTGCCTTTTGCTGAGGGCATTTTCCACAGAAAACTCGGATTACCGGTGGAATCAACGACAGATGATCCTGCGAGTCGGGAAGTAACGGGTACTGTCCTTTTATGGCAGTACCCTGAGGAAACTCATTTCCGACTCGCAATACCGACTGACGTTATGGCCGGATCGATAGGAATCATTTCAAAGATTACTTTACGCAAAGCCGGTTGTATGGCTTCCGAGTCTGGAGCGATGTAATTATGGTACAGCGTCAGCCAACTCCGAAGTGCGGACTGCGTCCGGTTGGAATCGGAGTTTGAGCTTCGCCCCCTTTGGATACAATCCACGTGAGAGTCCCGACTCATGAGACTTCCTGTCGTTAATGCAGGATCGATAGGGTCCAATATCAAAGATTACTTTACATGCGGCCGGTTATTTGGCTTCCGCGAGTCGGAACGTAAAGGGGACTGTACCCTGAGGGGACTCATTTTCGACTCAAAAGATTGCCTGTTGTTAAGGTTGGATCGATAAGGACATATATCAAAGATTACTTTACGCCCGGCCGGTTGTGTGGCTTCCGAGTCAAGATGAGTTAATTAGGGTACAGTCCCATAAAGGGACAGTCCCCGTGATGTCCCCGTGACGTCACGGGAACGAAAGACAGCCGAATACCTCCGGTTTCGGCTTAATTGGAGTGGTTATATAGGGTTTGTGAGTCAATTGAACGGCATCCGGGGCGGAAGATCATCGATGGGAACCCGGAACACGTTATGGCGGGGACTCGGCGGTTTCGTACTGCTGCTGGACCCACTCGTAATATTCACGGTCGCTCCAGTATTCGGACATCCGGCGGATCAGATCATCGGAGACACAGGGGCTGTTTTCGTCCTCGTCACCGATAAGCTCCGCCATTTCTTCATCCGACAGTTCCGTGATCAGCGGCGTCTTTCCGGATCCCGGAACGGCAGTTGTTTCGTCCTGATCCGCCGCAGGTTCCTCTGCCGGAGCGGATGCAGGCTGCCCGCCCGCGGCACGGACGGCGGCTTTATCCACCGGGAAGGCAGTGCCTTTCGGAGAGAGCGGTGCC
>DAIMGK010000083.1:9515-20212 GCA_036723985.1 Flexilinea sp. | reverse complement strand
CAGGATTGAGTCGGAGCGAACCGTCACCCCGGCTTATAAAAAGGTGACCGACGCGGAAGCGTGTGAGTCTTATAAAGAGCCTGATACATCTTTAAGCAGTGGTATGAGGGCAGGATGCCCCCGGAAATCAGGTGCGGGAAGCGGCTTTCGCAAACACACAAATATTTGCTCCCGCACCTTGCGAAGCATTTCGTTCCGCATACAGAAGGCAAATATAAACTGAGCTCTTATAGTAGGGAGTTGAACTTTGCTGTCGATGAAATGTGGTGACAGTTCCCTTCGGCTCAGCCTTGAGCCTGCGGAAACCGTCCCCGTCCACACATCTATCCGGCCCACTCGTTTTCCCCGTCCGCGGGGACTCATCACCAATAACAAGAGGAGAAAAGCATTGAATACTGATATGATAAAAACGCTCCCGGGACCTGATACAATCCTGCGGAAACAGTTTTCCAACGGCGTCACCGTGCTGATCCATGAAAATCCCTGGAGCAGCACCGCGGCGATCCACGGCTCGCTATTCGCGGGATCCTGTCTGGAGCCTGAAGACAAAACAGGTCTGGTTCCTTTCCTCAGCGCCGCCATCACCGCGGGGAGCCGGTCCGGGAATTTCGGGAACATCGGCGACCATCTGGAAAGCATGGGAGCTGCCCTTTCTTTCAGCAGCGACCCTCACGCGGTCACGTTCAAGGGAAACTGCCTCAGCGAAGATCTGCCGGATCTGCTGAGGCTGCTGAAAGAGCTCCTGGACGAGCCGGTCTTTCCGGATAATTATCTTGAGGTCCTGCGGCAGCGGGCTCTGGGCGGATACGATCTGGATATGGATGAATCGGAAAGCCCTGCCCGGATATTGCTGCGGGAAATCCTCTGGGGTGAGGATCATCCCTACGGCCGTCATGAATTCGGCTCCTATGATATCATCCAGAACATTACCCGGAACGATCTGGTGGATTTCCACCGCCGCTTTTTCGGCCCGAAGAAAATGATCCTTGCCATCGCCGGCGGCTTCCGGAGCCGGGAGATCATGGACCGCTGCGAAGAGATTTTCGGATGCTGGGACAAAGCGCAGGAGAACGCGGATGAAGACGCGCTCTTTCCGCAGGTTGAACGCTGGGAAGAGTGTGTCCGCAGCCATGTCGGCGTCAGAGGTATAGGGTATATCTCCCTTGTTATCGGTACTCAGGGCCTGGCATTCAATGATCCGGATATTCTCTCCGCCAGGATCGGGAACGCCATCCTCGGTGAGTTCGGCTTAGGAGGCAGGGTCGGCAGCGCGGTCCGGGTCGAACGCGGGCTGGCTTATTCTGTCTTCTCTTCCGTGGAAGCATGGAAAAAGGGCGGATGCTGGTCGGTGGCAGCGGATATCGATCCTGCGTACCTCAGTACCGCCGGTGACCTGATCTATGATGAGCTCAAGCGTTTCACCGCGGAGCCCGTCACCCGGCAGGAACTGGAGGACGCGAAAAACTGGTATATTGGCAGCCTGCCGCGTAATTTCGTGAACAACGCGAAAAAGGCATCTGCCCTCCATCACCTTGCCTTTCATCACAAGGACCTGGACTATTATCTCCGCCTCCCCGCTCTCGCCGCCGCCCTCACCCCCGATTCGATCCTCGAGACCGCCCGCAGATGGATCGACCCCAAAGCCTTGATCATCTGCACCACCGGCCCCCGTGACGAAAGCAAAAAAGATGGCTGGTGGTAGGTGTGCGGGATAAGGATAGGGGGAAAAATGTCCCGAAAATCGCGGAACACTTTCACCCGGTATCCTTGTCACGCTTATCCCTTACGCCCCGAGCCCTGATGCAGGCTCTTTTCGAGAAAATAAGCCATGAAAATGATGGCCGTATGGTCATCGTTGTGTTATTGTCTGTCTGTTCAGCCGGCGTACGGATCCTTTATGCTTTTGACCGGGAGAAATAAGAAAATTCAACTCCCTTTTTCGGTCCTGCTCACACGACCGGAGATCCGGGCTTCTTCTCTGGTACACTTAACGGATCAAAAATATCCAAAAATGCCGGGAAGATCAACTCCGGTACGCTGCCTCTGCTATCTGAACTCTAAACTCTGAACTTTGAACTCTGAATCTAAGCTGTAATGAAAAAACCGGAATGAAAAAAAGCAGTGATATTATTTTGGTTCTTGTGTTTTGGGCTTGCTGCCCGGTTTTGATCAGCCGAATTATTACAATGTGTTGAAAAGGAACGGAGATCCGCAGCGATTCCGTTCGAATGGTTTGTCTTGGATCAGAATGATGGTTCTGATGTTGTATTTTGTTCGTAAATCTATGGAGGCTTTCGTGAAAAACTCGCCGGAGCCAGCTTTGACAGAAAGTGAAGATCAACGGAGGATCAGCATGACAAATGAAACGTATACCACTCATGTCCTTGACAACGGACTGACCGTTTTACTGCAGGAGAATCATTCCTCGCCCATCATCAGTCACTGGATCTGGTACCGGGTCGGTTCCCGCAATGAGGTTCCGGGAAAGACCGGTATCTCCCATTTTGTGGAGCACATGCAGTTCAAAGGCACCAAAAACTTTCCGGAACGGGACCCGTCATGGGAGATTTCCCGGAATGGCGGGGAAATGAATGCTTTCACATTACTGGACTGTACGGGCTTCTATGAGACCATGCGTGCTGACCGGATCGGTATTGCCATCGATTCAGAAGCTGATCGTATGGAGAACTCGCTTTTCGATCCGGAAGAAACCGAACTGGAAAGGTCGGTAGTCCTCTCAGAAAAACTGATCGGCGAGAGTGATCCGGCTTCCCATCTGGAAGGGTCGATAAAGAAAGCAGCCTTCCCCAATCATCCGTATCGTCATGCAATCATAGGGGAAACCGAAGATTTGTACAGCCTGACGCGGGATGACCTTTATGAATATTACCGGACCTGGTATGCTCCGAACAATGCCGTCGTCTCTATGGTGGGACATTTCAATACGGATGAAATGCTCCGCCGCCTCGAAGCATCCTATGGACATATCCCCGAAAGGCCGGTGCCGGCAATGGATATCCCGCCGGAAAAACCGATTTCGGCTCCGGTGCGAATTGAGGCACATGGGGAATCCACCTGCCGCCGTCTTTATCTGGACTGGCACATCCCCGGCTGGCGGGATCCGGTCATTCCTGCCGTGATCCTGCTGCATAACATTTTCACCGGTCCCTTTTCCATGAACATTTATGAAGAGGGATCCATGCTCTGTCGGACTTCCCGCCTGTTTCAAAAGCTGGTGACCGGTGAATTGGCGTCTGATGTGTACTGTAATTTGACCCCGGCCCTTGACCCGTATATTTTTGGTATTACAGCAAGGGTCGCTTCCCGCGTTGAGGTTGAAACGGTCAGTGATGCCATTTTTGAGGAAATTGAAAGCATCGCCCGGAAGGGTATCCCGCCCGCTGAGATCGAAAAAGCCCGTAAACAGGCAAAAGCTGCGTTTGCCTGGGCGGATGAAGACGTCACTCACCGAGCACACTGGCTGGGTTACAGTTCCATGTTTGCCGATCCTGCCTGGTATGATGACTGCCTGAAGCGGATCGAAAATGTCAGCCCTGAGGATATCAGCCGTGCCGCGGAAACACTTCTCCGCCGTGACAATTGCGTCACCGGAATATATTTCGCGGAGAAGGAATAACCCCGGTGTTGGTTTCGCCTGACTCACGGAGTGAGTCAGTGGAACCGACTCCACTATTTCAGCCTGAACAGAAATATCAAGAGGAGGAAAACAATGAATACTGATATGATAAAGCTGCTTCCGGGGCCTGAAAATATCCTGCAGAAACAGTTTCCCAACGGGGTCACCGTACTGATCCATGAGAATCCCTGGAGCCGTACAGCGGCGATAAACGGCTCGCTCTTTGGTGGAGCCTGTCTGGAACCCGAAGAGAAGATCGGGCTGGCATCCTTCGTCACCGCGTCCCTTACCGCGGGAATCCGCACCGGAGACTTCGGCCTGATCGACGAATATCTTGAAAGAACAGGTTCGGTCCTTACATTCAGAAGCGATCCCGACTCGATCAGGTTCAACGGAAACTGCCTCTGTGAAGATTTGCCGGGCCTGTTGAGCGTTTTGAAAAAAGCCCTGGACGAACCGGTTTTTCCGGAAGATTATCTGGAAATTCTGAAACAGCAGGCAGTCTTGAGAAACGGAAGGCTTGTAAGCTGTCCGGATACCGCTGAAATTGCGTATAATTGGTTTTCCACGATCCTCTGGGGAGAGGAACATCCCTACGGGCGTCCGAAATTCGGAGATGAAGAAACTACCCCGGGCATCACCCGGGACGATCTGCTGGATTTCCACCGCCGTTTTTTCGGACCGAAGAAAATGATCCTTTCCATCTCGGGAAACTTGCGGGGTCAGGAGGTCATGGCCCGCTGTGAGGAGATTTTCGGAAACTGGACCAAAGCGCAGGAAGTTATGGATGAAAAGGCTCTCTTCCCTTCGGGAGAGCGGTGGGAGGATGAGTGTATCCGCTTTCATACCGATGTTATCGCTGCTTCGGATATCTCCCTTGTTATCGGCACTTTTGGTCCGGCAGTCAACGATCCTGATTTTCTCTCTGCAAAGCTCGGAAACTGTATCCTTGGTGAGTTCGGATCAATGGGCAGGGTCGGGCAGGTCGTACGGGAAGAACATGGGCTGGCTTATACGGTCTTCTCTACCCTGGATTCCCGGAAGTACGGCGGATACTGGTCTGTGGATGCGGAGATGGATCCGAAAAACCTCGCTGAAGCGGGTGACCTGATCATTGATGAACTCAGACGTTTCACCTCGGAGCCGGTCACCACAGAGGAACTGGAGGACGCCAAAGAATGGTATATCAGCAGTTTACCGCTGGATTTCAGGACGAACAGGGAAAAAGCCCTCTTGATCCACAGCCTCGCGTTTTATCACAGGGGGCTTGACTACTATCACCGGCTCCCCGAATACATCAGTACCGTCACCCCGGAAACGATCCTCGAGACCGCCCGGAAATGGATCAACCTCAAAGAGCTGATCATCAGCACCGCCGGCTTCAGAGACGAAAGCAAAAACCAAGGCTGGTGGTAGGTGTGAGGAACAAAGATGCCGCTTATTTCTTACGCCCTGAACCCGGACACAGTTTTTTTTCGTTGAAAATGATGCACGTATGGTCATCGTTGTGTTATTGTCTGTCTGTTCAGCCGGCGTGCGGATCCTTTATGATTTGACCGGGGAGAAATATGAAAATTCAGTGGTGGCACTGATTCTTTTTTCCGTATCCGGATTTATCATAATGCATATCGCCGATCAAACGGAATCATTTTTCCGTCAGCAAAGGGAGGTTACCGCCATCAACGTTGCTCTTTTCCAAATCGTCATTGGCCGAAAACAAAAGCCAAACCGTTCTGCGAATTCCAATCCGGACAGAAACAAAAAATGTCCGAACTGCGGGAAAAAACAGTCGATTTTCCAACCGGATCAGTCCCACGCCTTTTTCTGTGACCGGTGCCGTCATCCGCTGTTCTGGGACGCGGTCGATCTGAAAATCGAGGCTGATACCGACCGGGCACGGAAAGCCCATAAAAAATGGGCCGGAAAGAAAAAACGATGGGATTGATCCATCGTTAAAATCTTTCTGTCTGTGATTTCCGGTAAAGGTGAAAGGATATCACCGGATGATATCAGAAAGCGTTTTTTGAGAAAAGACACTTGTCACCGGTGACACCTTTTCATATGAATTCATTTCTGTTCACTCACTCTCTTCGTGTGGTCGGTTCCACTGACTCAGCTTCTTTGGCCAGGTGAAACCGACCCGGGATACAGATCAGAAACAGTAATTCGGTTAAAACGCTGCTGCCGAAAGTCAGAAAACCCGGTCGTTTCCGAAAGCTGAAATTAAGGTACAATGAAATAAAAAAGGTGATGTCCCATGGGTAAAACTGTTTTGATTGCACCGATCGGAACCGAAGCGCAGATCGTCACCACAACGATCGATCTGCTCAGCGAGAAAAAAGATCATGTTGATGAGGTGAGTGTACTTTATTCTTCGGGAGGAGATACACTGCTGGTAACTGCCGCGGAATTGCTGAATGAGGAACTTGCGAAATATACGGATCTCAGCTTCACGGTAAAGCCTTTTTCACGAAATAAAAAAATTATAAAAGATCTGGATTCTTCTGAGGAAGTCGATATCCTGTTTTACTGTCTTTATAATGAAGTCAGGAAACAGAAGAATCTCGGGAACACCGTATGCCTGCTGTGCTCCGGCGGCCGGAAGATCATAGCCGCTTATGCCATGCTGGTGGCACAGATGCTTTTTACCTGGGATGACGCGCTGCTTTATCTGATCTCAAAGGGCGATTACCTGAAAACCAAAAAACTGCATCCCGTTTCCCCGGCCGATCACCGTGAAACGCAATTACTGAAGATCCCATTCCTTGAATGGAATGCCGTACTTCCGTCGATTTCCGGGATCCGCGGGATAGAAGACCCGAACAAAGCTTATGATAAGATAAGAGACCTGCAGCTTGAAGCGAAATATCAGAAAGCGTGTGATTTTATCGAAAAACACTGCACCAAGGCGGAACGCCGGGTGCTGGAACTCGTCGCGTGCCATGGCATGAGCAACGCGCAGATGGCATCGAAGCTTTTTATCTCGGAACGGACCGTCGAGACCCATATGCGGGCACTGCTGCGGAACGCGGGCTTTTTCTTCAACGATCCGGACATCACCCGCGCCCAGCTGATCGTTTTAACGCAGCCTTATTATCAGATGAAGCTGAAAGAGAGGTGAACCATGAAACTGATTTCTTTTCTGGGAACAAACAATTACGAAGAAACGGTTTATCGCTGGCGTGACCAGGAGATGCGGACTGCCTATTCCGCGGCAGCCTGCTGTAAATTTCTGAAACCGGATGAAGTCATTGTCTTTTCGACCGATCTCGCACATGAAAAGAACTGGGAGGGACTATGCCGGGCGATCAAACAGGCTGAGGGACCGATTCCGGACTATAAGCAAATTGATCTCGGAAAAAATGAGGAAGAACTCTGGCAAATATTCAGTGATCTGACGGAGACGATTCCTTCCGGAAGCGAGATCGCGATCGATCTGACAAACGGACAGCGTTCCCTTCCCGCTGTGGTGATCCTCGCGTCGATCTTTATGAAGACCGGCCTGAATATTGAGGTCAGACACCTTTTTTACGGCGCTTATAAGATCGACCCGGCCACACCCGGGTACAGCCCCATGTTTGATTTGTCCAGTATGCTGAATCTGGTGAACTGGGGGATCGCGGCGGAACGTTTCAACCGGGATGGAGATGCTTCTGATTTGGCCGCGCAGTTTTTTCAGTATGCACATAATTACACCAGAGATCATATCGGAGAAGAGCGGGAAGCAGGAAAAATTCTGAAAAGTCTTGCTAATGATCTGACAGATATTTCGAGAAGTTATCTTTTGCTCCGGCCTAAGCATACAAGAAAAGCTGAAAATGACTTGAGAAGTCATATTAAAAAGATCGATGATGCGCTTGAGAATATGCCGGAACAGGAACCGCTGAAGCTTTTATTATCCCGTATCGAAGGAACTTATCTGCCTCAGATCATAAACACTGAAGATGAAGGTGTCCAAATGCTGATTCAGGAAAGATCAATGATAAATTGGTATCGTCTGCATGGGCATTATATGCAGACTGCATCTCTTTCCAGAGAATGGCTGCTGACCTGGCTTATGGTTCAGAATGGGATAAATACTGCAGAAGATTTAGATAACGCAAAACTCAGAGAAGAATATAATAAAAAATTTCTTGCAAAATATAAATCTGCGAAGCCCGATCCGGAAGAAAAAAACGAAACGACGGACGAAAGCAAAGAAATCTTGATTGGAGATGTTTCTGTTCCGAAAACGATAAATGAAAAGGAATTTTTCACGCTTTATAAAACGCTTGGAGACCAGCGTAACGACATGATGCATGCGGGAAAACGCGGAAACCCATCTGATCCGAATCGTCTGGCAGTTCAGATCAGTAAACAAATAGATAACCTTATGAAATTAACGATACCGGGAGAGATATTATGATCCTTTATTCATTTTTAGGAGCGGGGAAGCTCTTTGATACGGTTTATGAATGGGACGGGATGCTGATACAGACCGAATTTTCCTGTGTCGCCTGCGCGAAGATTTTGAATCCGGACAAAATCGTCATCTTTGAAACAGCCGGCGGAAATGAACGCCGGAGCCATTTGGAACCCCAGCTTGCCGATCATCCTTACGAATTCGTGATGATCGAAGACGGGAAAAACAAAACAGAACTCTGGCAGATCTTCAGCAGGATCGTGGACAGTATCCCGGAAAATGCGGAGATCGCCTTTGATGTGACCAACGGCTTCCGGTTCTATCCCCTGCTCGGCCTGCTGGCGGCTTCTTTTACGGAAACTGTCAAAGGCACACAGCTCAAATATATGTTTTACGGGAACTACGAAGCAAACCCCGACACATCCCCTAAACCGATGATCGACCTGACGCCGATGCTGGATCTGCTGAAATGGACGACGTTTGCCGACCGCTTCATCCAGACCGGTGATTCCACGGACCTGGCGGGAATGGTGGATAAGTTCAGAGATTCCTACCCTCCGGATTCCACAAAATGGAAAAACCTGAAATATCTGTCCGGTGCTTTGCGACGTATATCTATTGCCTTCCTTATGCTGCGTCCTGAGGATATCCGAAAGACTGCTGTAATATTACAAAAGGATATTGACCTTGTCGAAGAAGATATTCAGAATATTCCTGAAGAGCAGCCTCTCGGAATGCTGATGGAGTCCATTAAAAAGCAGTATTTACAATTCTCTGACGATGTAAGTACTGATGATGTATATAAAAAACTTCGTTATCAGCGGGACCTGATATTCCGTTATCAGAATTTGGGACAATATATGCAGGCAATCTCGTTGGCAAAAGAATGGATCCAGACATGGACTATGGTTTGGATCGGGTTACCCGCGGAAACAATTTTTTCCGCGGCTTATCGGAAAAGATTTAATAATTCCATCGGGAACTTTTCATTTCCGGAGTTTAAAAATCCGGTAACTGAATTTACGGAAGCTGAGATCGAAGTATTCATAGAGCCGGATGATTTGCGGGATATATACAGGAAATTGAGCAAATATCGTAATGATTTAGATCATGCAGGCCAATATGGAAAAGCATCTCCTGCGGGATCCCTTATCGTAAATATCAACGAAGTGTTGGAAAAATTTAAAACGCTTCCAATACCGGATGATGAGGAATAAAACAATATGTTGATAATAAATTTTTCACACCCCATGACAGAAAAACAAAAAGCGGAAGCGGAGGCTTTGACGGGACAGACCATCGAAAAGGTCTTTGATGTCCATGTCCAGTTTGACAATGACCGGTCTTTTGCGGAACAGGCTGAAACATTGATGGGAAATCTCCCGGTCGACGGGAAGACCCTGCAGACGGAACCGATCCTGATCCTGCTGCCGTCTTCGAATTTTATCGCAGCGGCGGTCCTGGCCAGCCTGCACGGGCTGATGGGGTATTTCCCGGCGGTCCTGCGTATTTCCCCGGAAGCCGGCAGCCTTCCGCCGGTCTATCATGCCGCTGAGGTCCTGAACCTGCAGGCGATCCGCGACAAAGCCCGCCGTTATCGCTGATCTTTCGGCGTACAGGAGGGAGTTTTCATTAATCTAATATTATCCGGAGCTGTTTATCCGGGAAATCCCGGTAGCTTGTAATGCTCATTTTCGCCGCCGGCTTTAATAATCAGTGCTTTTCGAAGGAGCGCTGATTATTTTTTTAACTTGAGAACGGTATCCTTGTCATGGTCGGCAGGGAGCGTGTCCGTCCCCGCCGGCGGTTTCTGAAAAGTTAACCTTAAAGAAAAAATAATTCAGTGTTTATACTGATGACAAAATTCTAAAAATAACAGGTCGGAAAAAACCTGGCATTTTTCCTGAAAATAGGGTAAAATTCACAGTATAAAAAACCAAATGCCCTAACGGGCATTACAACTTTTTCCTTGGGCAAGAAGAAAAATTGTTCTATGATTTGGGTATAAAAAACCAAATGCCCTAACGGGCATTACAACGTTTAATGCTTTTTTGCAAAACTTAATCAGCTGATGTATAAAAAACCAAATGCCCTAACGGGCATTACAACGGAATTAACACCATCATTACGATGGCAACGATATCAAGTATAAAAAACCAAATGCCCTAACGGGCATTACAACGAAAACCTGATATGAGAGGACTTCGCCATTCACTATATAAGTATAAAAAACCAAATGCCCTAACGGGCATTACAACTTACGATTGCAAGCACGTCCCTCGACAATCGCTGTACGTATAAAAAACCAAATGCCCTAACGGGCATTACAACCCAAGAAGTGCTTACTTCTTCTCCTGCTTCAATGGTATAAAAAACCAAATGCCCTAACGGGCATTACAACTCCCAGTACGTAAATTTATTCGAGGCTTTTTTCCTGTATAAAAAACCAAATGCCCTAACGGGCATTACAACTATTGACCATCGACACAATACACATTGTCTTGAATTTTGTATAAAAAAACAAATGCCCTAACGGGCATTACAACTCACAAGCACACTGTGTGGAAAAGCCGCTTTGATAAGTATAAAAAACCAAATGCCCTAACGGGCATTACAACGAAAACCGGAAATTTTCTCAAGAAATTTTGAAGTATAAAA
>DAIMGK010000083.1:0-9505 GCA_036723985.1 Flexilinea sp. | reverse complement strand
CAAATGCCCTAACGGGCTTTACAACACGTACAAACTTACTTCGAAAACTTTCAATTTGTTTCGTATAAAAAACCAAATGCCCTAACGGGCTTTTTTTACGTGTTACCACGGATGTTTTTTCCTTGTTTTTGTTTTATCCTATGGAAGATAAATGACAGGAACGGTACGGATCCGATTCGCTGAATTTCTTCCGGTATCTGTTCAGTACCACTTATCGGGGCCGTCACCGGAGACTCGGGTTTGAGCCGGAGGTGACTGTCCCTGTCAGCCGGTCCCGAACAGATATGTTTATGTACGAAAAAGGACGTATACCGGTCCGGAATAAAAAGCGTATCAGCCGAACAGGGAGGGAATATGACATTTTTCAACCGGGATAAAAACAAAAGATGTCTCCACTGCGGGAAAAAGAACGATATTTATTATAAAGATCAGAACCATGCATTTTTCTGCGAACACTGCCATTATCCCCTGTATTGGGACGCCATCGATCAGCGGATCGAGGCGGATACCGACCGCTCCGAAAAGGCCCATAAGAGCTGGGCGAAAAAACGAAAACAGCAGGCAGCAGGCGGATCTTCCTGCCTGGTCAGTCTGCTGAACGTTATCCTGCTGGCAGCCCCGATCCGGGAATATATGTCCGGATCGGATAACCTCTCCTTTCAGCTATCTCCGCGCGGGAAAAATCAGTACCGCGCGGGGATAGCACATTTTTTTTACACCACCCATCCGGAACCCGCCGGCGGGGATGGCTGCCATCTGATGAAGGAAGATGAATATGGCGCTTTTTCAAGATCCTGTCGGCGGTGACGGTTTGACTTCATGAAAAGAACTGTCACCTCCTGAACATGTATTTTTTTCACATAACATATTTCCAAAAGGTGCCGAATATCACTTGTAAAATATACGGTTTTCATTCTATAATGAATAATTGCGGATATGTGATTTTCGGAAAACCGTTTGAAAAGATTTGTATGATATGATCCGGAAGAATTTCGTCATTGGTTGTCAGCCGGTGGTTGGCGGGGCAGTGATCCGCGTTTTATATGACATAATGTTGAATGTGTATCCGGGAGGATGGATCATCCGGAATCCCGATATTCCGTAAAATTTTGCTTACAGGAGGGACAATGACAAAAGACGTACTGAACACGGCATTCGCCGCCCTGCTTCAGGACATCCGGCCGCCGGACATACCGCTGCCTGCCCTCGGGCTTGCCGATAAAATGGCAGCCGGCGGCGTCTCATCGGCAGGAAAACAACAGCAGATACGGTCTGTCTTTGACCGTCTCGGGAGCGGCCGCAAAACGGGAGAGAGCCACCTGCTGCCTTTGCGGGAACTTTCACCGGACAGGGACAGCGTTTTCCCGGGTTCGAAGGCTGCCGACCCATGGAAAGGATCCTCTGCACTGAAAGAAAAGATCCGGCAGACCGCGGAGAAGATCGATCCGGACTCGGAAACGGGGCCGGAAGTTTTGCTCTTCGCGCTGGAACGTTATGGCTGGTGTCTCCCCTCCGCTGCGGAAGATGTTTCCTTCTATGATCGGGCAAGGATCCGCGCGGCGCTGGCCGTCTGCCTGCGGGAGATCGATCCGCTCCCGGAAAACTGGGAAAGCTGCGGCGACCCTGCCGGCATCCTGGTCGGCGGTGAGATATCGGGGATCCAGAAGTTCATCTACACCATCACAGACAAAGAAGCCGCGAAATCGCTCCGCGGCAGGTCTTTCTTCATCCAGGTTCTGACAGAAAGCGTCCTGCGGTTTATGCTGCGGGAACTGGGGATCCCCTATACCGCTGTTATCTACAGCGGCGGCGGTAATTTTTACCTGCTGGCGCCCCGGTTCGCGGCGGAAAAGATCCCCGGGATCCGGAAAGCGGTAACCGAAAAACTGCTGCGCCATTTCGGGACGGACCTCTATCTGACCCTCGGCAGCGCGGAGATCGCCTTCCGGGAGTTCAAACAAGGATGTTTCGGGGAGCCCTGGAGCCGGATGCATCAGGATATCGGACGGCAGAAGAACCGACGCTATCGGGAGCTCGGGAACGATATCCATGCCCTTCTTTTCACTCCGGAACCCCATGGCGGGAACCGGGAAAAGGTCTGTGATCTCTGCGGCCAGGAGAAAGAAAGCACAAAAGCGAAGGGGGAACAGCATATCTGCCGGGGGTGTGAGGCTTTCGCGGATGATTTCGGGAAAAATCTGCCCGATGCTTCCTTTGTGCGTTTCACGCTGGGAGAGCCTCAAACCGGAGAAGCCGGTGATATTGATGACGCTTTGGCTGAATTCGGCGTCGGCATCGACCTGCTGGACAGGCGGGGAACGGTGATCGGCGAAAAAGCTGCCTTCCAGGGTGACCGGGCCTATGTCTGGTCTCTGGACGGAAGCAGCCTTCCGGGATCGGATCTTCCTGTGTCGGTCCGCAGCCATTTTATCGCCAACAAGCGGCCGGATCTGCTCTTTGACGAGATGCAGAGATCAGCGGAGACCGGGATCCCCCGCCTCGGTGTGCTGCGCATGGATGTGGATAACATGGGAATGCTATTCCAAAAGGGATTCGGGAAAGATCTTTCGGTAGTGCGGCTGGCGGCGCTTTCCCAGCAGCTCTCACTGTTTTTTGAAGGGTATATCCGTGAGCTTTGCGGGAAATACCGGGATAAAGACGGAAATGACGAGATCTATATCGTTTATACCGGAGGGGATGATGTCTTCGTCCTCGGCCACTGGATAAAGATCACGGAACTCGCCGAAGAGATCAATCGTGAATTCCATGCCTATACCGGCGGAAATCCGGACATCTCCATCAGCGGCGGGATGACATTCATCCACGGCAAGTACCCGCTTCGCCAGGCCGCGCTGGACGCCGGCGAGGAAGAAGAGCGGGCGAAAGACTATCACAACGGGGAAAAGAACGCCTTTGCCTTTTTGGGCGAGGCTTTCTCCTGGGAGGATTTCGCCGGGCTGCGGGAGAAAAAAGACCTGCTGAAAAAGATCATCAATGCCGGCGGCCCGAAATCGATCCTGCAGACCCTGCAGCGGCTGGACGAACAGAAACAGGAAGCCGGTAACCGGGAATACGGACGCTGGCTGTGGATGGGTGATTATCAGTTCGCCCGCATGAAAAAGCAGTATAAAAAGGAAAAGTTTGCCGAAGACCTGGATCTGCTGCATGACCGGATCCAGGAAAACTATTATCAAAATATTCACCACTGGGGAAAAGCTGCCCGCTGGGCTCAGCTCGAACTCCGTGTAACCGAGAAAGGAGATTAAATATGGCTTTTAACCCACCTAATAAAAATTTTGGTTCAAGAAATCCCGGGTATGGCGATTCGAGAAAGCCTGAAGATCCAAAACTCTCATCTGATGATAAAAATCGGATAGAACAGATCATTCTGGAAGATAAAAAAGCGGAAGAATTGGTGAAATTTGCGAATGAAAAAGCGGAAAGACTGAAACGGGACGATATGTCCACCAGCCAGCTTCGGAATATTTTCGGAGAGTTTCGGAAGATAGAAGCTTTCTGGGAAATGGATCCGGTCGGTTCACAAAGGCGCCTGCGCCTGCTGCAGCCGAAACTGGCATATCAAAAGGAACGGGAGAAGAAAACCGCTCATTTTTGCGAGATCATGACATACGCTATTGAACAGGTTTTGAAAGACGATCAGTATGATGTCAGCAAAAAATTCAGAAATTGTATGAACCTGATGGAAGCGATCGTTGCTTATCATAAGAGTATCGGCGGGAAGGATTAAAGGAGTTGATCATGGCGAATATTAAATTGTTGGGACGTTTGTTTATAACCTGTGATATCGAAGCGGTTACCGGTTTGCACATCGGCGGAAACGGCGCTGCTTTGGAGATCGGAGGCCAGGATAATCCTGTGATCCGCCAGGCTGTTAATCGTCAGCCATATATTCCCGGATCCAGTCTGCGGGGAAAAATGCGTTCTCAATTGGAAAAGAAACTGGGAAGCAAACAAAATCAGCGGGTCGGAAAAGCAACGATCCATGTCTGTAAAGATGCCGACGCGGAAAATCCCTGCCCGGTTTGCAGGATCTTCGGGCTGACCGCCGCGGAAAAATACGGATCTCCGACTCGTTTGATCGTCAGGGACGTGGCCATGACGGAGGCCTCAGTAAATATGCTGATGAGCTCCCATACGGATCAGCTCTTTACAGAAACAAAGGCGGAAAACGCTATAGACCGCGTAACTTCAGCAGCGGCACCGCGAAACATTGAACGGGTACCTTCCGGAACGGTATTCGGCCCCGCTGAACTGGTGTTTTCTCTTTATGAAGCATCCGATATAGAACTGTTCTGCACGATGCTGGATTGCATGCAGCTGGTGGAGGATGATTACCTGGGCGGCGGCGGTTCACGTGGGAACGGGCAGGTCCGGTTTATAAATATTAAGATCAGCGGCCGAAACAATTCGGATTACAGTCATGAAGAGGAACTGGGCGATTACGGATCGCTGTTTGAGTTTGAATCCGACCTCCCGGAGTTGAAGAAGCGTATCGAAAAGTATATGCTGGAAGGATAAGCTGATGAAGTGGCAATGCTATTCTTTAGCCGGCGCTTCCTTTCATTTCGGACGACTGGGCGGGAATCAGGAAGAGATTTCTGTCGGTTTCCCCTCTGACAGTCTTTTCGCGGCGATCGTCCATACAGCCGCGCTCAGTGAAGAACCATCCGCGTTCGATGCCTGGATCGAGGGCTTTCGGAATGCTGATCCGGCTTTTCTGCTGACCTCGGCGTTTCCCCGGGCGGGGACTGTCCGCTTCTTTCCGATGCCGCTGCTGCGGGACAGGATCGATTTTGAGTCTCTGGGCATCACCATGAAAGACATCAAAAAAACTGCTTATGTCTCCGAGCGGCTTTTTCTCAGGCTGGCAGCGGGAGAATCGGCCTCCGTTGTTTATGATCCGGCGGAAAGCATTCCGCTGCAGGGGAAAAGCGTGTGGGTATCAAAGGCGGAATTTGACAGCCTGCCGGAGATCGTGAAGGAAAAGCGGAAAATATGGACGGCTGAAAAACGCCCCCGTGTCACGCTGGACCGCCAGACTTCGGCATCCTCGATCTTTTTCACCGGTCATGTGGATTTTTCCCCGGAATGCGGCCTCTGGTTCGGAATTTCCGAGCGGAAAACAACTGCGCTCTGTATTGATAAGCTGCTTGAAAAGCTGGCGGATCAGGGCTTTGGCGGTGTCCGCAGTGCCGGTTTCGGCGCGGCGAAAATAACCAAAACCGAAGAGATCGATCTGCCGGACGCTGATGCCGGTCAATGGACCACCCTCAGCCGTTATCTTCCCGACGAAGATGAAGTTCCCGCGGTATTGGCAGGAAATTCCTCGTATTCGCTGGAAGAGATCGGCGGCTGGCTGTACAGTCCCGGTATCAAAGCTGAGCGACGCAGAAAAGTCCGCATGATCACGGAAGGTTCGGTTTTGTCCTGTACAGGCAAGCCCTTATATGGGGCGATGGCGGATGTTCAGCCCGATTATGACGGGACCCGTCCGGTGAGCCACCCGGTCTGGCGGAACGGTTATGCCGCGGCTGTTGGTTTTTCGGAAAGGCAGGGATAAAATATGGCAAATTACAAGTTGACGATCCGGACTTTATCTCCGCTTCATATCGGCACGGGAAGAGAATTATGTCAGGGTTTTGATTATATCGTCAGTTCCACGAAAACGGGCAGATTGAATGTCGAGAAGATCCTGGATGCTAAGATCACTGAATTCGAAAAAAATCCTGGCATGCTGCCCGCTGACCTGATCGCGAAAGAAATCGGAAATCCGGCTTATTTCCGTTATATTCTTGACGGAAGGCCGCGAAGCAGCAAGGCTGACAGCCGTCTGCGGGAATGTATCAAAGACGTGAATGATGTTCCGTACATCCCGGGGTCTTCCATCAAAGGAGCGATCCGTACCGCTTTCGGCGCCTCGATCATTCCCGGATCCATGCGGCCGGCTGCGGAACTTGACCTGTATGGCAGCGCGAAGTATATGGACAACGACCTGGAGAAAAAACTGTTCGGGAAAGATCCGCAAAACGATCTGTTTCGTGCCCTTTTGATATCAGACGCGTTTCTGCCTGCTGATCAGCGCGATCCGAGCAGCGTTATGGAAGTAAAAAATACCAATCCGATCTCCCGACAGAAAGCCAACAGTTCGGTGCCTGTTGAAATTGAATGTATCAAGGGCAAGCTGGAATTTACCGCGTCCCTGAAAATTGATGATCATATTCTCAGGGAGAAGAATTTCCCGAATGGGGAGAAGCTCTCCGGACATCTGATGGAGATCATTAAAGCCCATGGTGAAAAACGGCTTCAGACGATGCAGGAATGGTACAAAGAATCAGTGGGAGCCGAACAGGTAAACGGGTTCATTTTGAAATTACAGGGCTTCAGCGAGAAACAGCTGGCGAAGGTCAATAATATGGCCTTGATGCAGATGGGTTTCGGAACGGGCTGGGATGGAATGACCTACAGCGACTGGCTGAATACGGATGATGATTTTTTTGAGAGGCTGTATTCAGCTCATCTGCGGCGGAAACAGAATAAAGGGAAAGCGCCTATGCGTGAACCAGGCATGGTTTTCCCCGGCTCCCGAAAAGTCGTTATGACGGATGAAAAGCCGGAAGTGCCGCTTGGCTGGGTCCTGCTGACACTGGAACCGAAATAACTGTGTTAATGGGGATGCCCGGGACAAGGGGACGGTTTTCGTTGACTCAGAATAGAGTCAACAGAACCGTCTCCAATGTCCCATAGTTCCCGTGCTATAGAAGGGGAAAAATGGGAAACGAACTGCTTGCATTGAATCTGGGTCTGCGGATCTGCGCGGAAGATGCGGAATTGGAAGGTCGTTCCTGCCCGGAATGGTGGGGACGGGCGGTGCAGGCTTGTTTCCTGAAGGCTGTCGGGGAAAAAGACGGAACGCTGGCAGCTTCGCTTCACAGTGATAACCAGCTGCATCCCTATACGGTTTCCTCCCTGTTTTCCGCGCCGAAAAACGCATTTCCGGAAAAGGACAAGACCGTTTATATCCGTGTCACATCCCTTTCGGAACGGCTGAGTTATGACATCAAAGCCGGCATCTTTGAGGAAGGCCGGCGGCTGGATCTGGACTATATCCCTTTCACGGTCCAGCCGGTGGCTCAGGATTCCCTGCGGACGGCGTCCTTTGCCGATCTGGTCAATTATGGGGTGAACCATGCGGATGATCCGCGGCTCCGGCTGATTTTTCGATCTCCGCTGGTTTTCAAAAGCGAAGGGAAAAATGAACCGCTCCCGCTGCCGCATCTGGTTTATCAGTCCCTGCTGCGGAAATGGAACGCGTTTTCCCCTATCACCTTCCCCGATGACCTGATCCGCTACGCGGCGGAATGTCTGGGCGTCAGCCGGTTTAATATCCGTTCCGAAGCAGTCCCGCTGAAACAGGGTGGAATGCGCATAGGTGCTGTAGGGGAGATCGGCTACCGTTCCCTGAACCGGGATAAGTACTGGCTGAGCATGATCCACTCCCTGACCGCCTTCGCCCCCTGGTCCGGCATCGGTTCCGGCACCGCCTACGGCCTTGGCCAAGTCAGAAGCTGACCGGATCGGGAAGTCATCCGAAATTCAGGGACAGCCACAGGCAGCTCATTCCCGGGCCAAAGGCGGCTGTCCCATCAATTCCGTTGTGCGCTGTCTTCTTCATCCCGTGACACGCGCCCGGATATAAAACCGAATGCCCCCACGGGCATTACAACCAAATTTAGCCCACCGCTTTTGTTATCAGCAATGCGGTATGAAAAACCAAATGCCCTGACGGGCATTACAACCGCCTCATAATCAAACAGGCTATTAAGTAAAGAGAGTGTATAAAGGATCACATGCCCTAATGGGCGTTACAACGGTGACAGTTCCTTTATGGGGACTGTCACCGCTTTTGGGTTAAAAAGTCAAGATCCCCCGACTGACGATATCAAATTCCAGCCAGCGGCAAAGCGATGCATGCCGACGGTGACGGTTACGATCCGAAGGATGGAACCGTCACCCTTTTTCATCGGGTGCAACTCCCGGTGACAGTTCCGCTGGCGCGTAACCGTCCCCGTATTATTAGATACAAATGAAAAACAGGGCTGCTTCCCGGCGCCCTGTTTTCCATTTAAGGGATATATTACTGCGGGGAAATTAATGTTCCGTTTTGTTTCACAGGTTCGGGAACCCGGTCCCGGCATTAACCTTAACAAAAAGAAAATTCAGTGTTTATACTGATGACAAAAATCATAAAAAGACAGGTCAGTAAAAACCTCGCATTTTTCATGAAAATATAGTAAAATTCAGAGTATAAAAAACCAAATGCCCTAACGGGCATTACAACTTTTTCGCATTCGAAATCAGAATCTCTCCATCGAAGGTATAAAAAACCAAATGCCCTAACGGGCATTACAACATTTCGCAATAGCCGAGAAGAAGAGCATCTTTTTTCGTATAAAAAACCAAATGCCCTAACGGGCATTACAACACATCACTGAACTGATCCTGTGTAACCTCGAATTTCTGTATAAAAAACCAAATGCCCTAACGGGCATTACAACTTCTATTGACCGGTTCGTCTTTTTGAACGAGGATTTGTATAAAAAACCAAATGCCCTAACGGGCATTACAACTATCATCATGAATTGCAATAACGTACCAATTGCGATTAGGTATAAAAAACCAAATGCCCTAACGGGCATTACAACGGAATCATATACTTGAATGAAACCGTCATCAGCAACCCGTATAAAAAACCAAATGCCCTAACGGGCATTACAACACAACACCCCAAAATAAAGAATAGAACATGTTTCCGTACAAAAAAACAAATGCCCTAACGGGCATTACGACCACTACAAGATTACATATTTTTTATTCCAAATCTGGTACAAAAAAACAAATGCCCTAACGGGCATTACGACTGAGACTGTTTTCACGTACTACAGTACCGTCTTCATGTACAAAAAAACAAATGCCCTAACGGGCATTACGACATTCCGAGCTCATGGTTAACATTCTTACCAATATCGTACAAAAAAACAAATGCCCTAACGGGCATTACGACAAACCCAGCTTTCCTCGCTTATCGTATTCATGTTTGGGTACAAAAAAACAAATGCCCTAACGGGCATTACGACTCAAATATCTTGACACTGGCATATCTATCATCAATAAAGTACAAAAAAACAAATGCCCTAACGGGCATTACGACTCTTTCGTGAGTTTGATACATGGACGCAACAGCTTTGGCGGACAAAAAACCAAATGGCCGTTAGGGCATGTAAACTACCGTGGAAGGCCTTTTATATCGTAGCCATAAGAGAATAAAAAACCAAATGCCCTAACGGGCATTAGAACGGCGACTGTCCCTTTATGGGGCTGTCGCCATTTTTGGTTTAAAAAGTCAAAATCTTCCGGCAGATGATATAACGTTCGTAAGCGTCAAATAGAGGACGCTACTCGACAATCAATCGGAGCATTAGTAGGA
>DAIMGK010000082.1:0-20430 GCA_036723985.1 Flexilinea sp. | reverse complement strand
TCAGGATTATTTCTTGGTTGCTCCACGACGGCGGCCGCGTCCGGCAACGGTCTTCTTCGGGCCTTTTGCGGTACGGGCGTTCGTTCGGGTTCGCTGACCACGGCAAGGCAGATTGCGGCGATGCCGTAATCCACGATAGCAGCCAATTTCAACAAGGCGTTTGATGTTCATCTGAACTTCACGGCGAAGGTCACCTTCGACAGTGTAGTTCTTCGCGATATATTCACGGATCAGGTTTTCATCTGTATCCGAAAGATCACGAACACGAACATCAGGGTTCACGCCTGTATCACTCAAAATCTTCTGAGAGCGGGTGAGACCGATCCCATAAATGTAAGTTAATGCGGTTTCTATCCGTTTGTTGCGCGGAAGATCAACACCTTCAATTCTTGCCATTTATACCCTCTTTTATCCCTGGCGCTGTTTGTGCTTCGGGTTTTCGCAGATCACATACAAACGGCCACCGCGTTTGACGATCTTGCATTTTGAACATCGTTTCTTGATAGATGAAGTAACCTTCATTTTATTACTCCTCCGGGCGCAATTTAAACACACCCGTCATTTTCATGATAGCCCACCTATTATACACCAAACTTTTCAGATTCGTTTTTTTGGAATCTGCTTTTATGACATTTTTCATCCGGTTCAATTTTTTTACAAACGTTCCGGATGTTTATCCGGCCTTCGCCCCTTATCCGCTGCCACCGCGGATCGGTAAGCGCCAGCCCGTCAGCCTGATTCCAGGGAAACCCTCAAAGAGCTCTTCCCAAAACCCGATCCTTATGTGCCGGATTAAACACAACAGGCGGTTCACCATTTTCCAACAAAGTCGTGATCATCGGGCCGTCTTCAGTCACCGCGATCGAGTGCTCATAATGCCCGGTATATTTCCGGTTCGCTGATGAAACAGACCATCCGTCTTTCATGACTTTGGTATCTTCTGTTCCGATCAGGAGCATGGGCTCGATAGCGATCGTCATTCCGGCTCTCAGCTTCAGCCCGGTTCCCGCTGTTCCCACATTCGGGACCTGCGGAGCTTCCCACATACTTCTGCCGACACCGTGGCCGGTATACTGTCTCGTGAGATAAAAACCGCGGCTTTCCGCATATGCCTGGATGGCAGCCGATATATCCCCGGTATGATTTCCGGGAACCATCTGCAGGATCCCCTCGTACAGGCTTCCTTCCGTCGTATCGATCAGCGCGGCAGCCTCGTCGGAAATTTTACCGACACCGACTGTCACCGCGGAATCAGCCACATAACCTTTCAGCGTGGCTCCGCAGTCGATGGATACGATGTCGCCTTCCTTCAGGACTACATTTTTGCTCGGGATCCCGTGTACCAGAATGTTGTTCACACTCACACAGGTACTTGCGGGATAAGGTATCGGTCCGGGGACGCCTTTAAAGGCGGAAACGACATGGTACTGCTTCAAAACCTTGTCCGCGGCGGCATTCACATCCCAGGTGGAATTCCCCGGGATACATGCTTCAGCCGCAGCCCGGAGCGCTTCGGCGTTGATGATACCCGCCTCGCGCATCATCCGGATCTCATCTTTGGATTTGATGCATACCTGTCGTTCCCAACTCATTTTGATCAGGGCTCCTGTCTTGTTCTTTCGGATTACATTACTTTATCGATGGCTGCTAACATTGCCTTTGTGACATTCGCGATCTCATCATTTCCGTCGATGCGGCACAGAACACCTTTCTGTTCATAGTAGCCGATCAGCTTTGATGTGGATTCATCGTATGCCTTCAGGCGGGTCTGGACGGTCTCTTCACAATCATCGGCACGCTGGTAAAGCTCTTCACCGCAAACATCGCAGATGCCTTCCACCTTCGCGGGTTTGGTCACGACATGGAAAACATGACCGTTTTTGCACATCCGGCGTCCGCTGATGCGTGCGACCAGATCTTCCGTGTTTACTTCGATGCAGGGAACAAGTGTCACTTTGGAATCAAAGGACTTTTCCAGCATTTCGTCCAGCGCTTCAGCCTGTTTGATCGTGCGCGGGAAGCCATCCAGCAGCGCACCTTTTTTACAATCTTCTTTTGAAAGCCGGTCTTCGACCATCGCGATCGTTAGCGAATCCGGGACCAGAAGTCCCTGACTTGTATATTCCTGAACCTTTTTTCCGAGTTCTGTATTCTCACGAATATTCTCACGGAACAGGTCGCCGGTTGATACATGGGTCAACTGATAGGCTTCAGAAATCTTTTCCGCCTGGGTACCTTTGCCGGCCCCCGGAGGACCGAGAAGAACAATATATACTGCCATTGCCGACCTCGTCTTATCTGATGAGTTTCTCATCGTAGCCACGCTGGTTCAGTTCCGACTCCAGGTAATCGATGATGTCGCGGACACAGCCCACAACGATCAGCAAACCGGAGGATGAGAGCAGCATGGTTGAATTTGCATTTGTTCCCAGGAGCGCGCCCAGAATATACGGCAGGATGGCGATCAAGCCAAGGAAAACCGCGCCGGGGAGTGTGATCCTGTCCTGGATCTTAGAAAGATAATTTTGTGTGTCTGTACCGGGCTGACGTCCAGGGACAACTGCGCCCTGTTTCTTCAGGTTTTCACCATAGTCGTTGTTCATAAAGGTCACACTCGTATAGAAGAATGTGAATGCCACGACGAGGATGAAGTACAGAATCACATAGAAAGCACTGCCGCCGCTGAAGTGGGACTGGATCCAGTATGCGGAGTTTGCAACCCATTCGGTTTTTGAGTTCACGAAGAAGCTCGCGATCAGCGCCGGGAAGGTTATCAATGACTGCGCAAAGATCAACGGGATCATACCGACCGCGTTCACGCGGAGCGGAAGTGTTGTCGTACCGCCGGATTTCACGCCGCGGTAACCGAGGCGCTGCCCGGGGATCATCAATTTTACATACCGTGTACCTTCCTGCAGGTAGACGATGGCGAAAATTGACACAAGAAATACAATGATCGAGATCAGCAGAATGTACCAGCCGGAGGACTTGTCAGCAAGGATGCGGACAAGGTTCGAAGGCAGCTGGGAAACGATACCTGAGAAGATGATCAGGGAAAGACCCTGCTGCTGGATACCGTATTCCGAAATGATCTGACCAAGCCAGATAGCGATCATTGTACCGGCGATCATGGTAAGAACGTTCGCGAGGGTCGGGAGCAGATTTGGGCCGCTCCAGCCGAAATCTTTGAGAACGGTCATACCGGGAAGGATCTGATTAAACAGACCGATCTGTCCGATAGCTGACAGGAATGCCAGGGGAATAGACAGATACATTGTCCACTTTTCCATCCATTTACGGCCTTCTTTCGGGTCATTCTTCAGCTTATCCTGGATCGAAGGAATGATCGGTCCAAGCAGCTGAAGAATAATCGATGCAGTAATGTAAGGGTAAACACCCATTGCAAGGATGGAGAACGTAGAAAGGGTACCGCCGGATAATACATTGAGGATACTGATCAGGTCGCCTGCCGCGGACCGGCTGGTATTCAATGCCTGGATAACCTGAGCATTGAAACCAGGGACCGGGATATTTGCGATCAGACGATAAATGACAAGTATACCCAGAGTCAGAAGCAAGCGGTTGCGGATGCCTTCCGACTTCCAAATATAACGCCATGGGGATCGCTTCATTTTTAGTTCTCCTGCAAATAATGGCGAAAGCCTTTAGTCGACGATCTCAACACTGCCGCCGGCAGCTTCGATCTTCGCTTTTGCGCCTTTTGTTACACGCTGGACCTTCACTTTGAGGGCCTTTGTGAGTTCGCCGTTACCAAGGATAACGACCGGGTTGCTGTTCTTGCTCAGAAGACCGGCTTCCTTCAGCACATCATGGTTGATTTCGGTACCGGCATCGAAGCGTTCCAGCATTTCGACGTTAACTTCATTATATTCGACACGATTCGGCGGAGTGAAACCTTCACCGCGCATAAACGGCAGACGGCGGAAGAAAGGCAGGTTACCGCCCTGGCGGTAGAGCTTGCCGCCGGCGCCCTGACGGACGCTCTGGCCTTTTGTACCTTTACCGGCGGTCTTACCCTGACCGGCTCCGGGGCCTCGGCCTACACGTTTTTTGGAGCGTTTCGCTCCGTAATTCGGTTGTAATTCATGCAGTTTCATAATTAATCCACCAATTCCACAACTTTGACCAGGTGAGCGACCTTGCGGATCATACCCTGAATGCAGGCATTGTCTTCTTTGACAACGGTTTCATTCAGATGATGGAAACCCAAAGCACGGATCGTTTCCTTGTGTTTCTTTGAATAACCGATAGCGCTCTTTACATAAGTCAGCTGCAGTTTCTTTGCAGTTTTTTCTGCCATCTCTTACCTCCGATCCCAGAAAGGAGCCAGATCTTCCGCATTTTTACCGCGGAGAACAGCTTCGTCGGAAGCGTTCTTCAGCTGGTCAAGAGCATCGAAAGAAGCTTTCACGACATTGAGCAGGTTCGCGCTTCCCATGGATTTTGTCAGGATGTCATGAACACCTGCAACTTCCAGTACTGCACGGACACCGCCGCCGGCGATAACGCCGGTACCGGCGGAAGCGGGGCGCATCATGACGACGGCTCCGCCGCAGCGTCCGTAAACTTCATGCGGGATGGTCGTCTTGTACAGATTCACATTCTTCATGTTTTTGCGGGCTGTGTCAGAAGCTTTGCGCATGGCATCCGGAACAGCATTGGCTTTCCCGCTGCCCATACCGATCATTCCGTTGTTGTCACCGACAACGACAGTAACGCGGTAGCGCAGGCGGCGTCCGCCCTTGACTGTCTTGGAGACGCGGGCGATTTCGATTACCCGTTCGTCCAATTGTTCTTCTACTGATTGATATTCCATATTTTCCATATCGTTTTAGTCCTTATCTGATCCGCTAAAACTTAAGGCCAGCTTCACGTGCCGCTTCAGCCAGCGCTTTCACACGGCCGAAATAACGGAATCCACCGCGGTCGAATACGACAGTAGTAATTCCCTTTTCGATAGCACGTTCCGCGATAGCTTTACCAACCAGCTTCGCCTGTTCGGTCTTGTTCTTGCCTTCCATGCCGGCCTTCAGGGTCCGGTCTATGGTGGAGGCGGAAACCAGCGTAACACCAGCCTGATCATCAATGACCTGGGCATAGATCGCATCAAGGCTGCGATAAACATTCAAACGAGGGCGTTCGGCCGTACCGGCCAGATTAATTCTGACACGGTTATGGCGGCGAATGCGAGCTTCACTTCGAGATAATTTCGCCATGTTTCACCCCTATTTCTTAGCTTTCCCGGACTTACCGGCCTTGCGGCGGATCCGTTCACCCTTGTAGTGGATACCTTTGCCTTTGTAGGGTTCCACCGGGCGGATCCCGCGGATATTCGCAGCGACCTGTCCAACCTGTTCGCGGTCATAACCCATGACCTTGATCAGCTGAGCCGGTTTTGCTTTTGTATCAACTTCGAAGGTGATCCCAGCGGGAGGAACAACTTCCTTCGGAGATGAGTAACCGACATACAACACCAAATTCTTACCGTTCATTTCAGGACGATAACCGACGCCTTCCACTTCGAGGACAACGGTGAACCCTTCGGAGACACCGACGACCATGTTGTGCAGGACTGCACGGGTCGTTCCGTGGAGAGCGCGGACCGAAGCTTCATCAGAGGAGCGCTTCACAGTAATTACATTGCCTTCCTGTTCGATCGCGATGATCGGAGAGAAGAGGCGCTTCATTTCGCCTTTCGGGCCTTTTACTGTAACCTCGCTGCCATTGATATCCACTTTAACGCCTGCGGGAACAGTGATGGGTAAACGTCCAATTCGAGACACTTACAGCCTTCCTTTCCTACCAGACCTTGCAGAGGATTTCGCCGCCAACACCTTCCTGGCGAGCGCGCTGCCCGGTCATCACTCCCTTGGGAGTGGAGAGAATCGAGATGCCCATTCCGGAAAGAACCCAGGGGATCTCATCATGGCGGGTGTAAACACGGCGGCCGGGACGGCTGACACGTTCGATACCGGTGATGACCGGTTTGCGAGAACGGCGTTCACCCGCGTACTTAATTTTGATTTGCAGCGTAGACTGAGAAACTTTCTCACCTTCGATAACTTCGTAGTTATCGATGAATCCTTCTTCCTTCAGAATACGGGCAATTTCCTTTTTGATATTTGAACTCGGCATCGCAACCGTGGCGTGACCGGCCATCTGGGCATTGCGAATTCTTGTCAACATATCGGCAATAGGATCATTAATCATTTTCTTTGCTCCTTCGTATCCATTACCAGGATGACTTCGTAACGCCCGGAATTTGGCCGTTTAATGCCAGTTCACGGAAACAAATTCGGCACAGGCCGAAGCGGCGCATATATCCATGAGGCCGGCCGCAGATTCTGCAGCGGTTGCGGACCTGATTCGGATACTCACGTCGAAGCTCACGATATTTCATGCATTTCTTAGCCATATTATTCCTTCCTGAAAGGCATGCCGAGCAAGCCAAGCATCACACGGGCCTGATCGTCCGTCTGAGCGGTTGTTACGATGGTGATTTCCATACCGCGGATCTTGTCGACCTTTTCATAATCGATTTCCGGGAACAGTGTCTGTTCCTTCAGACCCAGGGTATAGTTGCCGCGGCCGTCAAAGGCATCCGGGGAGATCCCGCGGAAGTCACGGACACGGGGGAGCACGATGTTGATCACACGATCCAGCAGGCCCCACATCTTTTCACCGCGAAGTGTGACCTTCGCACCGATCTGACGTCCTTCACGAAGTTTGAAGTTCGCGATGCTGACACGAGCCTTGGTTATGATCGGTTTCTGACCGGTGATCTGAGTCAGATCACCCACAGCGGCATCCAGAGCCTTCGGGTTGTCCAGTGCTTCACCCAGACCGATGTTGACGACGATCTTTTCGATCTTCGGGTACTGCATCGGATTTTCGAGGTTCAGCGTCTTCTGCATGGCAGGGACGACTTCGTTTAAATATTTTTCTTTCAACGGATTCATGATCTAAACTCCTGTCGCCTTATGCATCAATTTCAGCGCCGCATTTTTTGCAGAGGCGGACGACTTTGCCGTCTTTGCGGCTGAAGCCGACACGCGTCGCAGCGTTGCACTTCGGGCAAACCAGCATGACATTGGAAACATGGATCGGGGCTTCAAATTTGATGATGCCCGGGTTCACGTTCCGGCGCCCGGCCTGGGTCTGACCCTGGTGCTTGGAATGGATGTTTACACCCTGAACGACTACACGTGATTCGGTAGGGATCACACGGATTACTTCACCGCGCTTCTTTTTATCTTCAGCACGACCGCTGATGACCTCTACGGTATCACCCTTGCGAATTTTCTGTTTCATTCTCATTAACTCCTTAGATCGCTTCAGGCGCAAGAGAGACGATCTTCGTGAAGCCCTTATCACGCAGTTCACGCGCTACAGGCCCGAAGATACGGGTGCCCTTCGGATCCACACCGTTGCTGTCAAGGATAACGCAGGCGTTATCATCAAAGCGGATGGAAGATCCGTCTTCGCGGCGCCATTCTTTGGAGCAGCGTACGATCACGGCCTTGACCACATCGCTCTTCTTCACACTGCCGTGAGGAGTCGCGGATTTTACGGCACACAGGACGATATCGCCAACATGGCCGTAACGGCGAACGGAACCGCCGAAAATGTGGAACACAAGGACTTCTTTCGCGCCGGTGTTATCGGCGACACGTAATCTTGTTTCCTTCTGGATCATTATTCAACTCCTTCAGCGGGGGCATCGATAGCGGCGAGGTCAGCCTCATCCTTCTCATTATGCCGAATGATGCTTTGAACAACCCAGCGCTTTTCGCGGGACAGCGGGCGGCTCTCAACGATCATCACTTTATCGCCGATCTTGCATTCATTGTTTTCATCATGTGCCTTGACACGTTTGAAATCATGAACAACCTTCCCAACAAGGGGGTGGCGATAGGTTCGGCGAATCTCGACCACAACGGTTTTGTCCATTTTGTCACTGGTGACAGTGCCCATTAATCGACGACGTTCGTTCATGCTTTACCTTCTTTCAGTTCCATTTCGCGAAGGATCGTGAGCAGACGGGCGATGTCGCGGCGCACTTCACGAACACGGCTGTAGTCGGTCAACTGACCGCTGACATCCTGGAACCGCAGATTCATTGCTTCTTCACGAAGCTCATTGATCTTTGCGTTAATTTCCGCAGCGGATAAGTTTCTGATTTCTGACGGTTTCATTTTACATAGCTCCTGTGGCGCGTTCCTCGCGGGTCACCACTTTTGTTTTGATAGAGAATTTGTAGGAGGCCTGATGCAGTGCTTCGAGAGCAATCGCTTCAGACAAACCACCGATTTCGAACATCATCCGGCCCGGTTTAACTACCGCAACCCAATATTCAACATTACCTTTACCTTTACCCATACGGGTTTCAGCCGCGCGATGAGTATAAGGCTTATCCGGGAAGATACGAATCCATACTTTCCCGCGGCGCTTCATTTCACGCGCCAGTGTACGGCGGGCAGCTTCGATCTGGCGGGCAGTAACCCAGCCGGGTTCCATGGCCATCAGCCCATAATCGCCGAAGGAAATTTCCGCACCGCGCAGTGCTTTACCACGCATACGGCCGCGCTGCTGCTTACGATATTTCACACGTTTTGGCATTAACATATCAATTACCTCTTTCGATTATTCACTGACGTAAACGCCTTCGGTAGTGCTGGCGGCCGGAGCGGTCTCTTCATTCATGGAAAGAACGATACCGCGATAGATCCAAACCTTAATGCCGATCTTACCGTAAGTGGTCAGAGCTTCCGTGCGGGCAAAATCGATGTCAGCACGCAGCGTCTGAAGCGGAACACGGCCTTCACGGAGCCATACAACACGGGCGATATCAGCGCCGCCGATACGGCCGCCGACAGCGATTTTAATTCCCTGTGCGCCCTGGCGCATCGCCTGCTGGATCGCGCGCTTCATTGCGCGGCGATAACCGACACGGCGTTCGATCTGACCGGCGATGTTCATACCAACCAAATATGCATCCAGATCCGGATTCTTGATCTCTTTGATTTCGAGATCGCATTTCTTGCCGGTCAGGGTCTCGAGCTGTTTGCGGATGATCTTGACGCTTTCGCCTTTGCGGCCGATCAAAATACCCGGTTTCGCAGTGTTGACAACAACCTTGACCTTGCCGGGGAAGCGTTCAACTTCCACACGGGAAACGCCTGCGTTCGCGGTCTGGGCATGAATTAATTTCCGGATTTCAAGATCCTGGTGCAGCTGGTCGACGTATTCGTCACCGTTTGCGTACCAGCGGCCGTCCCAGGGTTTATTGATATTCAACCGAAATCCAATAGGATGTACTTTACGACCCATTTTTTATCTCCTGACAATACCTTTGTTCATCGGTTTCAAATTACTCACGTTCCCGAAGAACAACGGTAACATGGGAAGAACGGCGCAGTACCGGCTTGAAGCGGCCGCGCGCACCGAAATATCGCCACTTGCGTGTCGAAGCTTCGTCGGCATAAATCTGGTAGACATACATGTCGTTCCGGTCCAGGCCGAAGTTTTCTTCGGCATTTGCTGCCGCGGAGGCGATCAGCTTGTAGATCGGTTCGGCACAGACGCGGTTCGCGAACTTCAGAATGTTCAGCGCATCCGCGACAGACTTACCGCGAACCATATCAATTACCAGGCGAACTTTTTGGGCAGAAATTCCGGTATTTGTAAGACTAGCTTTCACATCTGTTGCCATGATTTCTACCTCTTATTAGACTTCTCGTTCACATGACCACGGAACAGGCGGGTCGGGGCGAATTCGCCCAGACGATGTCCAACCATGTTATCGGTGATGTACACCGGAATATGGCGGCGTCCGTCATGAACGGCGATGGTATGACCAACCATCTGCGGGAAGATTGTGCTGGCGCGGCTCCAGGTGCGGATGACCTTCTTATCGCCGGCGTCATTCATTTTTTCAACCTTCTTCAAAAGTTTCGGGTCAATGAACGGCCCTTTCTTTAATGATCGTGACATTTCTACGTACCTCTCTTATTACCTGTGAGGACTAGCGTCCGCTCTTCGCGTTGCGGCGGCGGACAATCAGTCGATCCGTAGTCTTATTACGGCGGGTCTTATAACCCAAAGCCGGTTTGCCCCACGGGGTCTTCGGACCGGGCATACCAACCGGCTGACGGCCTTCACCACCGCCATGCGGATGGTCGCGCGGGGACATCGCGGTACCGCGAACGGTCGGGCGAATGCCAAGATAGCGCTTGCGGCCGGCTTTGCCGAGCTTAATATTGCTGTGATCTACATTACCGAGCTGACCGATGGTGGCGTAACAGGTCTGCAGGACCATGCGGACTTCACCGGAGGGGAGACGGACCTGGGCATATTTGCCTTCTTTAGCCAGCAGCTGAGCGGAAGTACCCGCGCTGCGAACCATCTGACCGCCCTTGCCGGGTTTCAGTTCGATATTGTGGATGGTGGAACCGACCGGGATATTGGCGATAGGCATCGCGTTGCCCGTGCGGATCTCAGCATTCGGACCGGAAACGACAGTGTCGCCGGGTTTCAGTCCCAGAGGGGCCAGGATATAGCGTTTTTCGCCGTCTTTGTAGAACAGCAGCGCGATGCGCGCGGTGCGGTTCGGATCGTATTCGATCGCGTTGACAACAGCCGGAATACCGATCTTGTCGCGTTTGACATCGATCGTCCGGATGAAACGGCGGGCGCCGCCGCCGCGATGGCGGACGGTAACACGGCCATAATTGTTGCGGCCGGAATTCTGCTTGCGGAAAGTGATCAGAGAGCGTTCCGGTTTGCTTTTGGTGATCTCTTCAAAAGTGTAGCCGGTCATTCCGCGCATACCCGGGGTGATGGGTTTGTAAATTTTAACTGCCATTATTCAACCCCCTCGAAGAACGGAATCTTCTGACCTTCAGCCAGGGTGACGATCGCCTTTTTCATAACAGGCTTCTTCACGCCCAGGCGGCGGTTGCGCATGTTCCGTTTGGTTTTTCCAGGTGTTACGATGATGTTGACACGTTCCACATCGACCTTGAACAGCTGTTCAACAGCGTCCTTGACCATGGTGCGGGTGGCGTCTTTCTGAACTTCGAATGAATACTGGTTCTGTGTGTAAACCTGTCTGTTGGTCTTTTCAGTTACCAGGGGACGGCGGAGTACATCATAAATTGTCGTAGTAGCCATTTTATTCTCTCCCCTATCCTAAGTATGAGGCGATCGTATCGATTGCGGCCACAGGAAGTACGACCTTATCGAATTTCAGCAGATCGCGGATGTTCAGGTAATTCGCATGCAGGATCTTCGCATCAGCCAGGTTGTTGGTGGCGCGGATGACATCGGCGGTGGATTCCAGATCCGGAACCAGCACCAGAGCGCTGTCGGCACCGACGAGAGCCTTGAGAGCCTGGGCCATGAGTTTGGTCTTCGGCGCGTCAAGCTTCAGTTCATCGACGACAACGATCTCGGAATCGCCTGCTTTGACACTCAATGCGGAGCGCAGCGCAGCGCGGCGCATTTTCTTAGGCATAGCCTGGGTATAGTCACGCATATGCGGAGTATGGACACGGCCGCCGCCCTTCCATTGTGCGGCGCGGATGGAGCCCTGTCGTGCCCGGCCGGTACCCTTCTGTTTGAAAGGTTTGCGGCCGCCGCCGGCGACTTCATGACGGGTCTTCGTTTCGTGTGTACCCACACGGGCGTTGGCCAGCTGACGGACATATGCCTGATGCATCAAGTCTACTAAAATCGGGGCTTCGAAAATATCGGCCGGAAGTTCAACTTCGGACACTTTTTCGCCCTTCATATTTTTGACATCGATAATCATAGTTTTCTCCTATGTATTCTGCAAAGCCGTTAGGCCTTGCGGGCATCCCGAATCATGACAAGACCGCCGCGTGCTCCGGGGATCGCGCCTTTGACACCGATCAGATTGCGTTCTGCATCGATGAAAGCAACCGTCAGGTTCTGCACTGTAACACGATCATTGCCCATATGACCAGGTCCGTGGGCACCCTTGAAAACACGACCGGGGGTGGTACCGGAACCGTGGGAACCGGGGGCGCGAAGACGATCAGACTGACCGTGGGTCTTCGGGCCGCCGCGGAAGTTATAACGCTTGACAGCGCCTGCGAAACCGCGGCCCTTGCTGGTACCAATCACATCGACCAATTCGCCTAATGCGAACAAATCCACAGTAACTTTGTCCCCTTCGGAGACCTGTGGATCTTGAACACGAAATTCGCGCAGAAAGCGCAGCGGAGGCAAGTTATTCCGCTTCAGGTGACCCTTTTCAGCATTCGTGATACGGCTCGGTTTGACTTCGTCAAAACCAAGCTGAACGGCTGTGTACCCATCAGTTTCCTGATTGCGTAACTGGGTAACATAGCAAGGCCCAGCTTCGATAACAGTGATCGGAATCGCGATACCGTTGTCATCGAAAATCTGGGTCATGCCAATTTTCTTGCCGAGTAGCCCTTTAAACATTCTCTATTTTCTCCCTTTGTAGGTTATATTAATGCGGGTCGCGCTGAAAGAGATCAAAGGCACCCCTTTTCTTCCTTTGCATCGTTCCCCATCCAGGATTGTCAGCATGGGCTTAGCTGCATCATCCTGTTCGCAGTCAGTCAATCGACCTCGGCTTCGCCGTGGAATTTGTGTCGCGCGCCTTCCGGCTGATTCTTAACATGCGATGTTCGCACAGGCATCTATCTGCGCAAACGACACTATTATACACGAATACGGAAATTTGGGTAGGGTAGTTATGACAACGTTTACAATATTGGTTTTTAGTTGGTTTTTAGTCGTTAGGGGGCAGTTTATAACCACCGATTATCGGGGATGATCGGCTTGGAAGCGGTCCTGTAAGTCAGGGCCATGTTACCCGGGGTACAGTCACCTTACGGTAACAGTCCCCATCCGCGCCTTCCCCGTCAGGGAAATGTTATAATTCCGGATGCATATGAAGAAGAAAAGATATACCGCGGACCTTGTTTTGTTTATTGCCTCCATGATCTGGGGGCTCGGCTATTTTTTTCAGAAGATGGCAAGCGAAACAACGGCGGCGCTGACATTTAACTGCCTGCGCTACCTGATCGCCGCGCTTTTTTTGGCGCTGGTCACCCGCTTCCGCTTTCCAAAGGGAGAGGGGCTGAAATACGCGGTGCTGACCGGCGCTGTCACGGCAGCCGCCAGCAACATGCAGCAGATCGGGATGCAGACCGCTTCCATCGGCAATGCGAGCTTTATCACTGCCATCTATATCGTCCTCGTTCCCTTCCTCGCCAGGCTGATCCTGCACCGGAAGATCCGGCCCCACCACTATCTGGCAGCGCTGATCTCACTGGCCGGTCTGTACCTGATCACGACCTCAGGCAGGGGTCTGGACCATATTTCCACGGGAGACGTCATTGTGTTTATCGGATCCATCTTCTGGGCGCTGCAGATCCTCTGCGTGGATAAAGGGGTTTCGGTCTGCGATCCCGTGACATTCACCGCCGGGCAGGTCATGGCAGCCTTCGCGGTACAGCTGTGCGTCTGGCTGACACTGGGGAAAAGGGACACTGCCGGGATCTCCGCCAGCTGGCCCTGGGCACTGGCTTCCGGTGTCCTCGTTCTCGGGATCGCGTTCATCATGCAGGGATACGGGCAGAAAAACACGGTGGAAAGCGAAGCATCCATCATCATGGGGCTGGAGTCAGTCTTCGGCGCCCTTTTCGGGAGCCTCTTATATCACGAACAGTTTTCCCTCTACCAGCTCGCCGGAATGGCATTGATCTTCACCGCGGTCCTGCTGGTAGTGCTGAAGGAATGAGCCGGGAGTCGGTTTCGCCTGACTCGCCTGCGAATCAGCGGAACCGACCCCGCTATAGTTCTTCAAGCAGCCGGTAATTTTCAGCCCGGCAGTTGTCAGCAGACATTCTTTTCCGAAAATTGAAATAAAACGGGGACGGTTCCCCTCGGCCTTCGCCTCGGGATAACCGTCCCCGCAGTATGGAATTAATGACTATAGACTAATGACTAACTGTTCACATCTTCAAGGAAACGGTGCAGACCTGCGGGAGCTTCCCGGATATCATCCAGGTGAACATCACCCAGCTGGACCAGTTTATTGACCCCGTGATAATCGCTGCCAGCGGTAATATACAGATCGTATTTTTCTGCAAGGAACAGCATTTCCTCGATCATTTTATCCGAGAAACCGGAATAATATGCCTCCACACCGCGCAGGCCAAAGGCAATCAGCCGGTTAAGCCGTTCCTCCATCGCATCTCCCTGATACAATTCATCCCCGCTGCCATAAATGGGGTGCGCCAGCACCGGAATGCCGCCGCTTTTCAGGACCGCATCGATCGCCATTTCCGGACGGACATTGACATTGGGGAGTTTAATCTGGTTCAGATATTTACTGAACGCCTCCTGCTTGTCCCGGACATAACCATACAGGACCATCAGATTCGCTATATGCGGTTTGCCGGGATTTTCATTTTCATAGAGTTTCGCGATATCGATCTCCGAAAATATAAAACCGAACTTATCACGAAGCATTTCCAGCCGCATACCGAGTTTTTCGATCCGTGCATTATGTCCGTACTGAACGATAGACCGGATCGCCTCAGCGTTGGGATCATACCCATAGCCGAGAACATGATATTTTCCCCCCTCATCTTTACAGGAAAATTCGATCCCGGAAATGAATAAAGGATCATCATCTTTCCGAATATTCCGGATGATACCGCAGCCTTTGATCGCGTCATGATCCGTAACGGAGAACAGATCGATCCCGGCTTCACGAACTTTCCCGATGATCTCTTCCGGACTGTCCGTACCGTCAGAAATAACGGAATGCATATGAAGGTCTATTTTTTTGATCTCTTTTACATTTTGCATATCGGCTTTTTCGTTATACCTGTTCAGAAAGGGCTCTTTTTTCCCGTAAACCGCCAACCGGGGCAGTTTACGGGACGGAACATTCCGCGCTGACCTGAAAGATCAGCACGGAATTGGTTTACTAATTCGGTACGGGCGTGGCTGTCCGGAGTGCGGTTTCCACGACCCAGCCGTCATATCCCTCATTGGTACGGACACTGATCCAGGTCATACCGTCGATCGTAATGTTGTCGCCGGTGATCTCGAGAATATTATCATTGTAGATCGAGCGGACCACATCACTGTCGACCGAAGGTTTTTTCCTCACGATCAGGCCCACATCACCGCTTACACTCACGATACCGTAAATCGGTGTCGGGGTCATATATTTCGTCTTGGTAGGCGTCAGCGTCGGGATCAGCGTGCGCGTCGGGGTTATCGACGGGGTGACAGTAGGCGTATCGGTCGGCGTCGCTGACGGTGTGACCGGTGTATTCGTAGGCGTCGGTGTCAGTGTATCCGTGGGAGTCGGGGTATTGGTGGAGGTGGCAGTCGGCGTGACCGGGGTATTGGTCGAAGTGGGGGTATTGGTCGAAGTATTGGTCGGTGTCGGCGTAAAGGTATTGGTCGGGGTAGGCGTCAATGTATTAGTCGGAGTAAATGTCACCAGGTTGATATTCTGCAGCATGTCCGCCTTCTCCTGTATGTAGCGTTCCCGTATAGAGAACGGCAGCAGGCCCAGACCTTCCGCTGCGATGCCCGCCCCCAGCGCGATCAGCAGAAACGACATCAGCACACTGCCGAAAGTGAAGCTCGCCGCACGCATCAGGATAAACAAAATGACCGCGAGCGCCAGCGACAAAATGCTGTAAACCAGCATTACTTCCAAAGCGGGTTCAATAAAATGCCGGTTCCCGGTAAGAAAAGCCCAGACCATGACTGTCAGCGGCGCCATGATGAACAGCATCATCGCCGAACTGAAAGCGCCCATGGACAACGCGTCGCTCCGCTTCAGCAGGAGGACCGTGAAGAATGTGCTGATAAGCACGGTCAGGATCACGTAAAGATCATAGGAGGAAAAGAACTCCGGGACCGCTGTGTCCGCGCTGTACTTCGATTTCAGGAACCAGATCACACCGGCAGACCCAACCGTGAACAGCAGCTGCGTCAGCAAATATTTGCCCAGAGATTTCAGGAAAAAGCGCAGCGAGCCCGCCCCGCAGGACAGAGCCATACCGATATACGGTCCGCAGAAGGGGATCAGTGCCGCGGCAAGGATCCATAACGGGGAGGCGTTCAGCATCAACGCCGCACCGGCACAGGCGCCGGCAAGCAGGGCAAAGATATAATCTCCCAGCGATGGGATCATTTTATGAGACAACTCATTCTGGAATATCTGCCGTGGATTTTTCGGCTCAACATGAAGCCCGCGCTTCTTATACCGCTTACGCGCTTCGCTTTCATATTCATTTGTATTCATAGGTTCTCTCTCCATTCCTATCTATCTATCTACATTATAATCTATACTTTTCAAACCGTGGGACAGGTATCAGGGATTTGGTATCAGAGTTGAGAGTTCAGATGTATACAGAGAGTTTAAGGGGTGAAAGGCGGCCGGCTGCGGGCGGGAATGTCAGGCTGGGAAAAATTTTGGGGCGGGACAAAGGCGTGTGAACATTCTCTGTTTATACGGCTTTTGTTTTAGAAAAGCTTTCTTTGATTTTTTCTCTTGAAATGTGATATAAATGATAAAAAGCAGCTGTACAGAAGGAGTCTGCTGCGCAACAGCGGAACTGTCACCGGGAGAAACGCACGATGAAAAGGGGACGGTTCCATCCTTCGGCTAATAACCGTTACCGCCGGAGGGATCTGAATAGTTACGACACAAAACAGATAGTCAACAAGGAATGTTTATATGATCAAAATCGCTCCATCAATTCTGAACGGTAATATGTGCGATATCAAGTCAACGATCGAGATGCTTGACCGTGCAAAGGCTGACTGGTTCCATCTTGATATCATGGATGGTGTTTTTGTCCCCAATATCACATTCGGGCCAAAGACCATCGCTGATATGCGTCCCCTGACAAACAGATTCCTGGATGCCCATCTTATGGTGCATGACCCCAATGTTCTGCTGGATGAGTTTGCCAAAGCCGGCGCGGATATGATAACGGTCCATTACGAAAGTCCCGGCTGCGTACATCTGGACCGGGTGATCCAGCGGATCCACGCGCTTGGCATAAAAGCCGGCGCCGCACTGAACCCCGCCACACCGGATTCAGTCCTCGATTACATTCTGGATTCCCTGGATATGGTGCTTGTCATGTCCGTCAATCCGGGATTCGGCGGACAGAAATTTATCCCCTACAGCCTGCAAAAAATCGAATCCATCGCCAATAAAGCCGCAAAACGCGGGCTGGATCTTGAGATCGAAGTAGACGGCGGTGTCAAGACCGGAAACGCGGCGGAGATCATTAATGCCGGAGCGACGGTCCTGGTGGCGGGAACAGCCGTCATTCAGGCACCCGATCCGATCCTGGCTGTTCAGCAATTGAAAGGATGCGCGAAATGAAAATCGTTATTCTCGACGGATATACCGTCAACCACGGCGACCTGAGCTGGGACGGTCTGAAAGCCTTTGGGGAACTTGAGGTATATGACCGTACATCCAAAGATCCCGATGAGATCATATCCCGGATCGGAGATGCAGAGATCGTGCTGGAAAATAAGATCAACATGAGCAGGGAAATTATGGACGCGTGTCCAAACCTCCGCTGCATCGGCGAGATCGCCACCGGCTATAACAATGTTGATATCGCCGCGGCGAAAGAAAAAGGGATCGTTGTCACCAACATTCCCGCGTACAGTACGGCATCCGTAGCCCAGCTGACTTTCGCTCTCCTTCTGGAAATATGTCATCACGCGGCACATCACAACGATCTTGTCCATCAGGGCGCCTGGACTTCCTGTCCGGACACCATGTTTTATGACCATACTTATCCGCTCATCGAGCTGGACGGCAAGACCCTCGGGATCATCGGCTTCGGCCAGATCGGACAGTCTGTTGCACGCATTGCCCGGGCCTTCGGCATGAAAGTCATTACATACAGCCGCACGGTCCGCGAAGAAGGCAAAACGCTGGCGGATTACGTTTCCCTTGACGAGCTCCTTGCCCGGTCCGATGTGATCTCACTGCACTGCCCGCTCTTCCCGGAAACAAAAGGGATCATCAATAAGGACAGTATCGCGAAAATGAAGGACGGCGTGATCATTTTAAACACGAGCCGTGGTCCGCTGATCAATGAAAAAGACCTTGCCGGCGCTCTGGCAGCCGGTAAAGTTTACGCGGCGGGCATGGATGTGGTCAGTGAAGAACCGATGCGCGCCGACAATCCGCTGCTGAGTGCCCCGCGCTGTTTTATCACACCGCATATGGCATGGATGCCCACCGAAGCACGCAGGCGCCTGATCGATATCGCCGTGAATAACGTCCGCGCTTTCCTCGCGGGAACACCGGTCAACAACGTGGCGAAGTAAAACGCTGCGGATTTTTCAGCGGAAACAGAGACGGTTTTCCTGTCCGCCGCTGTGAGGCGGGCAGGCTCAGGAAAACGCTGATCCGTTCGAGATCCAAAGGGTGTGCTTCGCCGGAGAGCGGAATGGAATTGATCCTGCCTGTCAAAGAACTTTCCGCTCCTCGTGATCACCCGGGGTGACATTCCCGCCGCCGACAGGAATGTCACCCCGGGTCATTTTGCGGATAAATCATCATCAGTGTTTCCTCAGCTTTCAGTTTGCTGCGGGCGGGGAAGGCTGTGAGTCAGTGTAAACCGCTCTGTTTACACTTATATGGAAAATGAGAGGAATAAATGAGAGCTGTTATCCAGCGTGTGGCACACGCATCTGTGACTGTTGAAGGAAACCGAGTATCGGAGATCGGTGACGGACTGCTGATCCTGTTGGGGATCGGTCCTGATGACGATGAAGAAAAGGCGAGGTCGATGACCAAAAAAATCGCAGCGCTGCGGATATTTACCGATGCTGAAGATAAAATGAATCTTTCCGTTCGGGATGTTTCCGGCAAAGCCATCGTCGTATCTCAATTCACACTTTACGCTGACTGCCGGAAAGGAAACCGTCCTTCTTTCGTAGGGGCAGCGGCTCCTTCTCTTGCCGCCCCGCTTGTTGACCGTTTCGCCGAGCTGCTGACCGAGCAGGGTGTTCCGACACAAACCGGTGTTTTCGGCGCCCATATGGATGTGGACCTCCTGAACAGCGGTCCGGTCACGATCATTTTGGATTATTGAGATCAGGAATTGGCAGTTCGCGGTCGGTATGATTTTGAGATGTATTGATATTCTTATGTCCCGAAAACGGATCCGCCAAGACGAGATGAAAAAGGCCTGATCACCAACTAACAGTTATTGATTGAATATACCTTTATAAATTTGGTCCTTCGGTAAGCGTCAAACAATACGCGTCTTGAAATAGATCTGAAAATTTGTCATACTCTAAGTGAAGTCTTTAGATATCAGTAGAAATCTCGAGATTTCCACAGATATCTCGAGGGAAAAAGAGTATGACATGAATGAAAACAGAAAATTATTGAATCAGGCAAAGCACGAGGCAAATTTGGCAAAATGGCGGGAACGGGTACGGGAATGCCGGAACAGCGGGCTTCGGATATATGATTGGTGCAAACAAAATGGCTTGAATGAAAAGACATATTACAAATGGCAGCGGGAAATATGGGACCGGGAAAATGAAAAACGAGAAATCGAACCGGTAAAGCAGGAAGAAATACAATTTTCAGAAGTGCCGAATATTTATCTTGAGCCGGAAAAGAAAAAAGCCAGTGTAGCCATAGAAAAAAACGGATGGAAGGATTGAACTTCAGAATAATGCCAATCCGGAATTGGTGAGCCGGATCATACAGACGGTGGCGGGATATGTTTAATCCGAGCAAGGCTGAACATGTGTATATCGCGATTGGATACACCAATCTTCGGATGGGAATCGATGGGCTGTCGAGTCTGGTGGCGAACCGGTTCCATGAAAACCCACAGACAAATTCGCTGTTTCTGTTTTGCGGAAGGAAGAGAGACCGGATTAAAGGATTATACTGGGACAGAGATGGCTTTATTCTTCTGTATAAACGGTTGGAAACAGGCAGATATCAATGGCCGCAGACAGAAAATGAGCTGAAAGAATTGACAGCTCAGCAATTTCGCTGGCTGATGGAAGGATTGAATATTTACCAGGAAAAAGCGATCCAACCGGTAACAAAACAATTCAGATATTGAAGCAGCTTAACGAATATTATTGAATAAATAAGCCTCATATTTGAGCTAATATTAACGAAATGTGGCATAATTATTGCAAGAATATGAGGCTTTTCAATGGAAGAAAAAACGGTAACAATTCCACTTCAGGAATATGAAGAGTATCAGACACTAAAGGAAAAACATGCTCAATTAAGCCAGAATTATCAAAAATTTGCATAGGAGGCGAGAAATGTTCAAAGGACTGAAGCACATTGTTGTACCCAGCAAA
>DAIMGK010000081.1:0-20660 GCA_036723985.1 Flexilinea sp. | reverse complement strand
AAATCCTTCACTATTTACTATTTACTATTTACTATCGACTACTGACTACTGACTATCGACTATTGACTGCTGACTATTGACTATTGACTGCTGACTATTGACTATTGACTGCTGACTATTGACTATTGACTGCTGACTATTCCCCTCCGACTCGATCCCGAGTCTCCGGCGCCGGTCCACACATATCTGAACGCTGAACTCTCAACTCTGAACTCTTGATGGAACTCTTGATGGAACTCTTGATGAAGCTCTGAATTCTGATTAGAGAGATCAAGTCCAAATAAACTCCCCACTGGGGAAAATTTTTTTGATATAATGAACAAAGGCGCATTTTGCCTGAAATTCTGACCGTCCCACGGCCGGATGATGGTGTTATTTTTGGCATTTTCCGGATAAAATATATCGGAAATTCATTACACTCATCCGGCATACAGGCGTTATAATTGCATATTAGGTGGAGAATACCTGTTTCAGCAGAAGGGTTATGGATCATGGGGGATCATCTTCCCAACCGAATGAGCGAAGAAGCTTTCTGGGCCTGGCTTAAGCCCCGTGTCACTCCGAAACAATTGTCGGAGATGTTTCGCTATGCCTATGAACTGAAGGCATATTTTGTCCCGCGTTATGGTTTTGCGCCTTCGATCCCTTATGAAATGGCAAGAACTTCTCCCGCCCGTGTCAAAAGCATTATTCTGCAGGATAAAGATTTTCAAAAAAAATGCAAGGATTATGACAAAAAATTCATCTCCAATTTGTTATTACAGATGGAAAATTTTGTCTTTATAAATCAGGAAAAGACAACCGCAGAGGATCCGGTCCGGCAGACATTTCAGAATACAGATCATTCTGAAGCCCGTCTTACGGAAGATGATGTCCGTAAAGAATTCCTGAGTTATGTTGAGAATTCTGCCACCTGGCGGAAAGAAACACTTCTTGCCGAACTCAGAAACGCGGAACAGCAGGTCGGATGGAAGAATCTTTTCAGTCCCGACATGGACAAAAACCTTCATTCTGTCCAGCTGCTGAAGAACAGACGAACAAATCATGTTTTCAACTATTCGGAAAACAAATTGATCGTTCTTCTCGAGCAATTCTTCACAAGCCAGAAAAAGAATCCGGTATGGCATATCCAAGCCAAAACCGACGAAGAAAAGCCCGATAAGAAACAGGCTCCCGGAGAAATAACCGTTCCGCCACAGGAGAACAATTCTATTCCCCCGCAAAATACATCTGCCGTACCGCCTGCACCTTCTCCGACAGACAATGGCAATGACAATTCCGATGATCCTGACAATGTCGAAACCCTCGATTTTTCCAATATGGGCGATCTTCGGTTCACGGAGCCGGTAACGCTTATTTATTATTGGACGAAACATAAAGTCACATCATGGAGATCATTGTATGTGACCGTTTGTAAATTATTGTTGCTGCGTCATCCGGCTACCTTTGAAAGAATGAAGGAAGAAAGCCTTCATGGAGAGGGTGGACTGAATATTGTTGATTACGCGAATAAAGATAAACTGTTAAAAGCCGGACAATTTGGTAATGATTTTTACATTGAAGTCAACCGAAATTCTTCCGATTTAATGCGGAACCTGAAAAAAATCATCGACCGCTGCGGTGAAGATTACGGGAATATTGTTGTCAAATTTACGCGGTCGAAAGCAGATGAAGCTGATCCCAATGAAGATATCCGGGCCGCGCTGGAGAAACTGAGCCGGGAAAACATCGGCTGTATCTCCGCAGGAATGGTATCCAAAGAAATAAACTCTCGTCTGTATCCCTATCAGGTTTTGCAGATTCTTGATCAGGTCGATTGGGCTGAAAAAATCAGACCGAATGCCTACCGGTATATCGGAAAGAAAACTTACGCAGCTCCCATACAAAAGGATCCCGTACAGACTGATCCTATTGATTTGGCAGAGGATCCCTCTCAAGAAATTCCCGATACCACCGAGGAAACACAGCCCCGGAACAATCTGGTGTTTCAATCACGGGAAGAGGAACTGATCGCTCAGGCATTGGAAAGGCTTTGTCAGAAACTTCCCGAAGGAGTCTATGCAGCCACAGTATCCAAACAATTAAGTTCGGTGATACTGCCATATAATACTTATAAAATTCTTCACAATGCATCATGGGCAAAAGAGGGTTCTGACGGAACGTTCATTTTTTATATACCTTCTGACAAAGAAGAACGTGAATCCATTGAACCCGGGAAAAATCTTTCTGGTGTTGAAAATGAACCGGCTCAGTCCTCACCGATAGAGATATCTGAATCGCCTGTAAGCGAAGAACCATCTCCTTCATCTGACAACCCTGACACAGATGATTTACCGTCCGAACCGGCTCCGAATCTGCCGGATGCTGCTTTGCATTCAATGGAACCAACACTGATTATAGATGTGAATGATGATTCAGACAAGAGTGCGGATGCTGTTTCGAATCCCAACACAATGATTCCTTTATCAAAAGATGAAATAATTACGGATGGCAATGAAAATTCCGGCGTTCCGGATCATGAGAAGAATGAAAGCCTTGATCAATCGACTGTTCCAACCGTTGCTGCCGACGATCCAAATCCATGGGCTGATGAATCCATCCGGGTTTTGGACATTGCAGATCCGGAAGATTTATCGGACACGCCCCCGGTCAGTATCCATTTATTTAAGGACACTATATCCTCCGTCAATACATGGGAAGATGTTTATGTACAATTTCTTTCCTTGATCAACTCCATAAAACGGAATGCTTTATACTCGGGAATGTGTCTTTCCCCAAAATCAAAGATGATCGATATCAGAAGTAAAAATTCTCTGAATTCACTCGGAACTTATCGGAAAATTCCGTTTACAAATTTATATGCCAGGATGGATGGTTCCGTAGTCGATTATTTTGAGAGGATCAGATTTTTACTCGACAAATACAAAATTTCCTACGACAAGCTGAAAATCACATATCGTCGTGCTAATTCTGCATCATCAAACAATGCTGTAATTACACCGGATGAGAATACTTCGCTAAAAGAAATTGACAAAATCGAAACAGAGGATCATCATGATCTCGATTCGCCCGCAGCGCAGCCTCGTTGGACACTGATGGAAGCTGCGGTTTTGTTGGACGCGTATTTACAGGTTCTGAAAGAACCTGAAAAACGCAAAGATTATATTCAGCTGGTTTCCAATCAACTGCGGCAGATCGCAATTAATCAGGGAATGCAAATCAGTGATATATATCGAAATATCACTGGAATAAAGCTTCAAATGAATGCTTTGGAAACAGCATGGACTGAAAAAGATGTCAATCATTTTTTGACTACAAAAATTTTTTCAGAAATTGTCAGGCTGTATCGCGAAGAAAGAGATACATTCGATAAGCTTCTGCTGGTAGCTCAGAGATTAAGTGGTAATGTTCCTGAAAAACCGGACAATATATTGATCACAAAACAGGGATACCGGGATTTTCTTGAAAAACAAGGGGTATCGGTGCCTAATCGGGCATATTATTGTGCGTGTCTTGAAAGTATGGCATGGGAATTTCATGAAAAGATTTTTGAGATGGAAGCCTCTCACTGCGCTGAGGTTATTAAAAAAATATATGGAAAAATAGATGTATATGGCACGACGTCAAATAAACAGGAAGCACTGAGACAGTTTGAAACATACCTCAGAGAAAAAGAACTTGATTCAGAAAAGAAATTACGGGAATCCCGTTATCGAAAGATCATGTCGGAGCGATTTTTCGGCGGTTTCAAATTGAACTCCTTCATATTTACCAACAAGTTCAAAAATGCCTGGAAGGATACTTACCCTGATGTGCCTGTTGAGGAAGATTCAGAAATCCCGTTGATGATCCGGAGTCTGGGAATCGAAGATGACAATATGGTTTACCTGCTGGAATCTGTGATGGATGAGGAACAAAAAGGAGATTTGCTTGCTTATCTTCGAAACCGCGAACAAAATGGGGATAAAGGTGTTTTTTATCAGGTGATTTATGACGATCTATTATCTTTATTGGTGAATACTAAGATTAGCACTCCGGATTTTCTGAAAAAATACATGGTGAGAATTTCTCCGAAAACATGGAAATTTCACGGAAATTTCGTTGAATTTGATCCAAAGCAAAGATTTATTCCATCTGATGTTATACGTGATTATCTTCGGGAGCTTGGAATGCCGGATTCTTACTCCCACATTTGTAAAGAAATAACCTCTATTCCTGCAGGTGATATAAAATGGATGCTGAATCATGAACAAGATATTCTATATAATTCCGGAGATAGTTGGTATCAACGAGATATCATAGAGCTTTCACCAAAAGAGTGGGATCAGATTCGGGATTTGATTTATAAACATCTGAAAGCAGATGAATATGTACTGGTGAAAGATATTTATCACGAGCTCAGGAATGTTTATCCTCTGATTGGAGATCAGATACAGATTATTTCTCCGTATGGTTTTCAGAATCTTCTCAAATGGAAATTCTCCGCACTTTTTTCCTTTAGTGGCAGCGTTATCAGTTATTATTCACATTCAATAGATACATCAGGAATTTTTAAAAATTTTGCCAAAAGGAATGTTCCTTTCCAATTTACTGATTTGAAGACGTTGGCTTCTGAACTGGGAACAGGGATATATTTCGAGAGCGTATTCACAGAATGCATCCGAATTTCTGAAAATGATTACGTACATAAGGACTGTGTTCACTTTGATGTTGGGGAAATCGATGATGTTCTAGACGAACTTTGTCCGGACAAGTATATAGCACTCCGGGAAATAACAACTTTTCATTTGTTCCCTTCTATCGGTGTTCCATGGAACTCCTTCGTACTGGAACAATATGTATACCAATATAGCTTGCGCTTCAAACTTTGTCACTCTGTTTTTTCATTTGATAGCTGTCCGGGTGGAATTGTGCGTCAAGGAGTTGGAATTAATGATTTCAAAGGGGACCTGATTCCTTCTGTTTTAGCAGAATCTGAGATTTCACTGACAAAAAAGGATGCACTTAATTACCTTCTGGAAAAAGGTTATATCCTTTCAAAAGGAATGGATATTAACGATGAAATGCTTCAAAAAGCAAAAAAAATAAGACAAAATCTACCGGTGAAGAAAGGAACAACAAAATAATGTATGCATATGAATGGGATTTGGAAACCGGAGGATTACTGCTCCTTCCAAAACCGGAGCCTTTCAGTAAGGAGCCGAGACCGGTTTATTATCAGGAGCTGGATCTTTTAGGTTTTGATAAATACTGGAATTATGAAAAGGATGATACTTACCCATTACTTTGGGCGGAAGCTAATACATATATATATCATGGAAAAAAGGTTGCACAAACCAGAGGTGGCTCGCAATATAATTCGCCGGAAATTATCTTGGATGATAATTATTCTGTGAGTGAAAAACAATTACAATTTGTTGATATTCCTGCTATGGTTGAAAAAAACCGGAGCTTGTTGGATAGCTTAGTTCAAGACACTGTAAAAAGAGCATATAATGCCTATTCACAATACCGCAATAAAGTAGATATATTTCATGTTTCATATAGTGGTGGAAAAGATAGTGAAGTAACATTGGATATCATTCAAAAAGCAATTCCACATAATGAATTTGTCGTTATTTTTGGTGATACTGGAATGGAATTTCCAGATACATATTTATGCGTTGATAATACAGAAAAGAGATGTGAGCAACTGGGAATTGCTTTTTACCGATCAAAATCAAAATATTCACCAAGTACCACATGGAATATTTTTGGCCCACCATCAACGACTATTAGATGGTGTTGCAGTGTACATAAAACGGCTCCACAATTATTGAAACTACGGGAAATTACGGAAAAAAATAACTTTCGAGAGATGGCTTTTGTAGGAATTAGAGCGGACGAAAGTGTAAAACGATCTGAATATGAATATATTTCATTAGGAGAAAAACATAAAGGACAATACAGCTGCAATCCAATCCTGAACTGGAATTCTGCAGAAGTATTTTTATATATTTATGCTGAAAATCTTCAATTAAATGATACTTATAAAAAAGGAAATCCTCGTGCCGGTTGTCTCGTTTGTCCAATGTCACGAGACAAATCTGATTTTATGCGTCATATTAATTATCCGCAAGAAACTGAAGCATATTTATCTGTTGTCAAAAGGATGAGTACTAAAGAACTTGAAACAGAAGAAGATAATAAGAGATATATTGAAACTGGTGGTTGGAAGTTACGAACTAATGGTCGTGATATAAAAAGTATTCCAAATAAATATTATGAAAAAGATTTTTCAGATCATTTTGAGATCCATCTTTCGAATCCTACAACTGATTGGAAGACTTGGATGAAAACGATAGGATTATTAACGCCTCATTCAGATAATTCATTTCTTGTAGAAAAAAATAATGCTCTTTTAGAATTTACTGTAATAAATACAGAAAATGAAATTGTTGTTTATTGCAAAAAACCTTTTGACTACAAGTCGATTCAGTATGTAAAATTGTTTAAACAGGTGTTTCGAAAATCAGCATATTGTATTCTTTGCCAGGAATGTGAGGCTGATTGTCAAAAAGGTTGTATATCAATGTCTGAAGGAAAATTAGTAATTTCTGATGACTGTATTCATTGCAGCAATTGCCATAAACCAGCTGATGGCTGTCTTTTATACAAATCTTTGTCATTACCGAAAGGAACCGGAAAAATGAATAATCTAAGTATTGATAGTTATGCGGATCATGCTCCGAAAATTGAGTGGATAGTTTCCTTCTTTGATTTAGGAGACAGATTTTTTGTTGAGCATACACTTGGCAGCGAAATGATAAATAAATTCAAACGGTTTTTACGCGATGCAAATTTGATTGAGAACAATGCAACTACAGCTTTTAAGCATAAACTCGATACGATAGGGATTGACAATTCAGCATTTTGGGGACTAATGCTTGTGAATTTATGTTATTCTCCGGAGATTAAATGGTTGATTAAGAATACTGAGGCCAACAATGTCTATTCCCGAACGCAATTAATCGAGAAATTACAAAATGATGGAGTAAAAGAAAGAGGAGCCAAATCAATTACCGGAGCATATAAGAGAATAATGAATCTTCCTTTCGGCGAAAAAGCTGGTTTGGGATATGTAAATGATTTCGAAAAAACAACTTACTATCATCGGGAAAAATGGAATAATCCTGAGCCACGTGTTATTCTTTATTCGCTTTACAAATTCGCAGAAGCCTGTGACGGATATTATCAGTTCAGTCTGACAAGACTGCTGGATCATGAAATCGAAAGCGAAGGAATCTCACCTACGCAGATATTTGGACTGAATCGAGAAGAAATGGAGATTTTGATAAAGGGGCTGAGTGTCAATTATCCGGATTTCATTTCCTCCTCATTCAATCTGGGGTTGGATACGATCAACCTTAACCGGGAAAAAACATCAGTGGATGTACTTGAACTATTCTAAGGAAGGTAAAAATGAGCGTAACCTATAATCATTATTTTGATATTGATCCGGAATATTTTCCGGTTGTGGACGAAAATGTGATAAGAGAAAAACCGGATTTATGGAAAAAGTATTATCCACATGATTCTTTTGTCAAACTTTTGAAAAGCACAATCAACGTAATTACACATAAAGTGAGACTTTCTATCTGGGTAGAAGGTGCATATGGTTCCGGTAAATCTCATACTGTTTTAACATTGAAAGAATTGCTTGATGCAAATGAGAATGTCACCAGAGAATATTTTGATAGGTTCACAAAAGAATTGGGGAATGACTTGCGGGACAGTTTCCTTTCGGCGAAATCTGGTGGACCGATCCTGACCGTTCACCGCTATGGATCCTCTGACATCCATGATGACCGTGATCTGATTTTTGCTATTCAAAACAGTATTACAAATGCCCTGCAATCTGGTGGTTTTAATTACAGTGGGGAGAATACACTGAAAAACAGCACTATCCGCTGGTTTTCCGATAAAGATAACCGGATGTATTTTGACAGCATTATCAGAAAAAAATATTCTAATGTCTTTGCTGGAGATACAGCTGATTCAATTTTGCAAAAACTTCAGAATTTCACAGATGAAAAAGCGATCCGCGAATTGATGCGGAAGATTATGACTGCATCCCGTGAAAGTGGAATCACTGCCATGAATATGACAATAGAAGATTGCCGTGAATGGATCATAAATATTATTCATGAAAATAAATTGAAATATTTGTTTTTTATCTGGGACGAATTTACCAATTTTTTTGAAAATGTAAAAGAAGCAACGTCAGGATTTCAAAGACTTGCCGAAATTTCTATGTATGAGCCTTTCAGCTTTGTAATAGTTACGCATAAAAGTTCTGCATTATTTGCAGGGGGCAATAAAATTCTAAATCGATTTGATACACCGATCAATATTGATTTACCGGAAAATATGGCGTTCAGACTTACCGGTGCGGCTTTGGAAAAAAATCCTGATCCAGATGTAAGGAAAGAATGGGAAAACATTGCTGATGAACTATATGAAACTACTGTCAAATCCAGATCATTGATCAAAAAACGAGCAGGTATAAATGATTCAGAATTGGAAGCTGTGCTTCCAATTCATCCATATACTGCATTAATGCTCAAATACATGTCATCTGCTTTCAAGACTGCCGGTTTACGTTCCATGTTTGATTTCATCAAAAATGACCGCGGTGAGGATGTATTCACTTTCCAAAAGTATATCAAAGAACATGGCCCCTTTGATATTAAGGATAAAGATTTCGATCCTTTACTGACCGCTGATATGCTCTGGGATTATTTTTATGTGGATGGTCATGATGGGTTATCTGCACAGGTCCTGTCAGTACTTGATCGCATTAACCAGCCAGGTATAAATCAGCTTAATAAAGAACAAAAACGGGTTTTGAAAACCGTTTTGCTGTTGCAGGCATTAGGGATCAATGTTGGGGATAGTGTAGAAGTTTTCCGACCTAACAAAGAAAATTTGGGAAATGCTTTTGAGGGAAGCAGCATTTCTCCCATGAGAGCCATACAAATCGCCGATAGTTTGGTAAAGATACATATCTTGATGGAAAGATCTATTGGTGCAGGTCAAAATGTTTATAATGTTCCTGTTGGTGATATTGATAGCGGGAAGATTGAAGAAATTAAAGAAAGGCTACGAACTGAAACCAACACTATAAAAATTCTTAATGAAGCTAATGGTTTGATTTCCGGAACAATTACCCTTTCCGGGGCATCTAAAGAAAGATATTTGCAGCGTTGTGCAAGCTCTGGAAACTTTAGTAATATATGTAATTCATTACGTTCTCAGGAATTTTCTTTAGGTAATCATATTCAGCTGGTCAGCGTATATGCTAAAGATGATTATGAAAGCGCAGAAGTAAAAAAGAGCATTCGAAATAATTTGAGAGATTGTTCCTATCATATGATTTATTTGGACGCTTCTCTTACTCCGATGGGAGGAGATTTGTTTGAACGCTATATAGATGCTCGTGCCAATGAAGAATATCAGCTAAAAATCGATAAACAACAAGCATTGCAATATCAGAAAATTGCCGTTGATGTTTTAAAAGAATGGCAGAACAAAATCAGCAATGGCTCTTTTGATTTGTATACTCCAGAAAATCCCCAAGGTGAACGCCTAACCACACTTGCCGCAGTAATGGCTGCACTAAAAAATTATGATATTATATGTTTTCCGCAAAGTCCCGAAGCAATGGGAAATGTACTTGAAACTATGTGGTTATCCACTTCTCTTGGACAGGGTGCAACCTGCGGAATTGAAAGAGAAACAAAAGGGACATTCAGATCATCTAATCCCAACACAAAACTTGAAAACCTGCTTGGAGATGCCTGGCATTTGGATAATTATTGGATTGAAAAGCCCTATCTTCCTATCTCAAAAATCAAAATTGAAATTGAAAAACATATTCAGAAAGATTTTGAAGAAAACGGACGTTTTGCAGTCCGGAATATTTTTGAATTACTTGAAGAAAAACCTTACGGTATGTTCCCCTGTAACCTGACAGCTTTTCTGATGGGTTTCCTGCTGAGGGAATATGCAGATTCCCGTTATACATGGAGTGATGGTGTCACTTCAACGATGATGAGTAAGGAAAAACTTAAGGAAGTCATAGAAGATGTAATCAAGAATGCCAAGGTTTCAACCGGAAAATCAAAGACAAAATATATTGTCACTATGACGGAAGAGGAAAGGGCTTTCCATATCTTATCGGCTGATGTGTTTCAGATTCCACGGGAACGATGCACTTCGATTGAAGAGACCCGTAAGCTGATTCGGAAACAAATGGAAGGACTCTATTTTCCACTGTGGTGTGCTACTTATAAACTTCCTTCCGGGCTTTGCAGAACAAGTACCAGTGTTATCTATGATGTTGTAAACGCTTATCAGGGACTTGCAAATACAGCAAATGTTGTCGGAAATCTCAATGAATCCGAATGGGCGCAGAAAATTGGAAAAATGCGCTTGCAAAATGAATTTCTCAGTGATGATCTTCAGAAAATAATTACACGGACACGTTGTCAGGAAGGTATGGATGCCTATCTGCATGATTATCGTGATGGAGAACTAATCCATCTGGCATCTCAAATTGGTGATGGCGGTCAATATCTGAATTATCTGCGAAACAAATTTGATGCCCAGGCTGCTAACTGGGTCTGGAATCAGGCCACAGTAAATCAGAAGATCGATGAGGTTATCCGGGATTACAGCATTATACAGGAAAGCAATGAAATTCTCCCGCGGGCTACAAGTTTCCCTGGAATGCTTACCGAATGGCAGGCGAAACTAAGCAATATGCGACTTTCCTATAAAGCAATTCAAAATTCAATGGATGAACTGGAAAGATTTTGTGGTATGCTCTATGAGCTGAAGAAAACCGGGACACTTCCGGATGGAAAACGTTCAGATTTTCTCAACGAATTACGTTTGCGCAAACAAAGCTTCCGTGCTTTCTGTGAAAAACCGGAATTGGTTTTCAAAACCACCTGTGCTTATTATCTCTATGATATGAATGATGAGGATATCAAGAAGATATATCTTATGATATCTCCTAATTGCTATACACAGGAGAAAAGCGACTACTTAAAAAATGCTGAAAATACGATCAATAAATATCGTAATGGCCAGAAATTTGTCCGTGTTCGCAATTTCTGGATTGAAAAGACTGGTACTACCAGTCCGGAAGAATGGTCAGAAAAATACAGCATGCCGATTCTTTGCATGGTAGACGGTCATGAATTTTCCAAAGCACAGCAGGCATTTACTACTCTTAATCTTAAAAAAGCGGATGATGATGCATTGGATTTCGCACAGGATTTCATGGAAAAAACAAGTATATTCGAAAAATTAAAAGATCCCAATGCAAGAGATAAAGCTTTTCGTGAGAAAATCCTTGAAGGCCGTAGCGTTCTTTTGGATAACATTGATGAAGTCAAAAGAAATATCAGAACCCGGGAAATCATCGCACCTTATGCCTGGCTTGGGCATCCGCGAATCAAAACCTGTCTGGATCAGATGTGCACAGCCAAATATGCTCAGGTCGGTTACGACAGGGCATCGGAAGTAATCGATGAAATGGATCCTGTTGATGTCAAACGTTATCTCAAAAATTTGTTAAAGGATAATGTGGTTGTCGGAATGGAAATTATCCGCAGCAAACAGAAGTAGAATGGAGGCGGATATGCGGATCACAGAATATGATCAGTGTATCAAATCGATATATCAGTATCTGGCAAAAGAGGATTATTCTGTTCGAATTCTCAATTTGATGTCCAGTGATGAGATAAAGCGTTTCAAACAACAATTTGGCACATCTGCGGCAGTTCATTGGGATGTAAGTGATTTTTGTTTGAAAAGTGATCTGCCGGAAATGGACAGATTCTGGAATGACCTTGCTAACGCACAAACTGAACTGCCCATTATCCTGTACGGATTCACTTCATTTCTCAAACTTCAGGGCAATGAGAAAATGGAACGATTTTTGAATGATTTTCTTAATTTTTCCCGTCGTGGAAAAACTATCCTGCTATCATATCAATGCAAATACTGGCTGGAACAAATCAAATCTCAAAAGATTAACCGGCTGATCTACTCCACAAAAGGCAACATGGCACCTTATCCCCAGGTAACCTTCCGATCACCTGAACTATCGAAAAAAAATAGGCAAGGTGAGATCAATGGATTGAAGAATCTGGCAAAACATTTGGAGGAATCCTCTGCGGATCATTTTGTCGTTATTACGAACAAAAAAACCTCCGATTTCCCAAATTCTCTGCTGCTTCTGAATGATGAAAATAACTTTTATGATGCCGTCCTTGATGTTGATCCGGTTTTGGGATCCATACCGGAACAATTCGGAAAAGATGAATTCTGGAAGCAGCTGCTGGGTGATCTGGAGAAAAACGGAAGATCCTTCCAGAAATTTGTCGAAAAAACCATCGGAACCACAGGAAATCTGGCCCTTTCCATGGATCACTGGAATACTTTCGATGATTACCAGAGATGGATCTATTTCCTGGCTCTGAAAATTTATGGAGTCAATAATAATTGGTGTCTGAAAGCTGCTGTCGATAAATCTGATTCTCCGGAAAAATTGATGCGGGAAATTTACCGTTCGATCCTTTCATTGGATCCGGGGAATAAAAATTTCTGGCATCAATACAACATCCGAAGAAGAATACTCAGCAGCTTTGATCCCGAAAACCATGACGCACAGGATTTTGCGTTAATGGTCCGCAGCTATGGAAAGAGTGCCCTGTACTTTCTCAGCGATTCCAGCATTTTTGAAAAGGAAGTGGTTTTTGAGAATTTGGATCAGTATGGAGAAGAATATGAGCCTGATGAATTGAAAGGAATTCTGGGGCATATTTATCCGGAATTACAGACGTATCTGGATGATTATCCTTTGAATCATGGCCTTTACGATTCTTATTTCAAAATGTACAGATATCAGAAAGTAATCAACAGTCTTCTTCCGGAATTCGAGGATGTTGTAGAAGAGCAAGCGGTAAAGCATGATTTCATTATGCTTCCTGCCCGGTCGGAAATCATATATCAGCAGGATTATGAAAATAGCGAGATTTATTTCATGGACGCCATGGGGGTTGAGTTTCTGGGGTTTCTTTCTGCGAAGTGTCATGATCTGAACCTTCAAATGAAAGTCAAGTTGTGCAAAGCGGAACTGCCTTCCGATACCCCTCATAACAAGGGATTCGTTGCTGACTTGAAAAATAATGGCATCACCATTTTTGAAAATGATGAACTTGATCACCTTAAGCATGGAAAAAATAAGACTTACGACTATGCAATTTCGAAATTGCCTATTCATATGATGGAAGAATTTAATATTCTGTCCACAGTGCTTCGGCAGGTTTCCAAAAAGCTTTCCGGAAATGAGATCAAAAAGATCTTTTTGATCCCGGATCATGGATCCAGCCGCATGGCGATGATCAAACCAAATCCAGCCACGATCCCAATGGAGACCTCAGGAGAGCATGGCGGCCGTAATTGTTCATGGCATAGCGGAATGCCAAAAATGGAAAAAGCTATCATCGAAAACGATAAATATTCAATGGCTAATTATGACCGCTTCAAGGGCGGACATCTCAGCGGCGTAGAACTGCACGGAGGAGCTTCTATTGAGGAAGTTGTCATCCCGTTTATCACGATTCAGCTGCAGGGTATTCGCTATGAAATCGACTTGAAAACGCCAATCGTTACGGTCTCATTCAAGAAAAAGGGTGAGCTGCGCTTCTCGTCGAACGTGCATCTGGACAATGTTCAGGTACGCTTCCAGGGCGAACTTCTTCCGGCTGTTCCGGATGGGACCAACACATTCATCGCTGCCTTCAATAAAAAACCCCGACCCGGTGATTACACGTTTGATGTTCTTTCAGAAGGAAATGTTATCGCGGAAGACATAGCTTTCAAGGTTGAGAGTGAAATGGGTAAGGAAAAGGATCTCTTCTAAGGAGGTAATATGCCGGAAGACAAACTTCGTGAATGTTTTGAAGACATGGTCGTCTTCAAAGATCTGCAAAAAAGCAACTTCTTTTCTTCGCTGAGCTTACCTTCTTTTCTTCGGGACTGGCTGCTGCGAAAATTTCAGGACGAGGAAGGAAATTATGATACGGAAGAGATCGGGGAATTCGTTCATACCTTTATCCCGCAGAAAAATGACTGGGTAGCTATCAAAAACCGCATTATCCTCGGCTATGAACACGTAAAGTTTCTGACAAAAATATCTGTTGATATTGATATTAAGACCTCAGAGATCTCTTTCTCGCTGCCGGATTTTGGTTTATCAAATAAAGAGACCATCATTGAGCCACGGGTCTGGGAACAATACCAGGATGAACTGGTGAAAGAAACAGAGATCTGGGGTGTGGTTGAACTCGGTTACCGTCCTCCGGATGATTACGCTAAACCCAAAAAACCCGGAAAAATTGCACTGCTTTCCTTCACAAATTTCTGTCCCTATGAGATCGATCTGGATTATTATAAGGATGTTCGTTCGGAGTTTACGGTTCGCGAATGGATCGATGTGATCCTCGGAGCGATAGACTACAATGCGGCCGGTTTTGAAGATGAGACGCAAAAAATGGTCCTGATCCGGCGTCTGCTTCCTTTTATTGAAAAACGGATCAATTTGATAGAGCTTGCTCCCAAAGGAACAGGAAAATCCTATCTGTTCGGCAGGATATCCAAATATGGCTGGCTTTCTTCCGGTGGAACAATGTCCCGGGCGAAGCTTTTTTATGATCTCAGCCGGAGAACGACAGGACTTGTCGCAGGATATGACTATGTTGCACTCGACGAAGTCCAGACCATCAATTTCCCGGATGTGTCTGAAATGCGCGGTGCATTGAAAGGATACATGGAAAACAATGGGAAATTCACCGTCGGCAACTATGATGGTGTCGGAGAAGCCGGGATCATCCTGCTGGGAAACATTAAACAGGAACGGATGAATGAATACGACGATATGTTTGTCGAACTGCCTCAGGCCTTTCATGAAAGTGCTTTGCTGGATCGTTTCCATGGATTTATCAGAGGGTGGGATGCCCCCCGTATGAATGACGACATGAAGATGTCCGGTTGGGGATTGAATTCGGAATATTTCTGCTCCATTATGCATATGCTGCGTGATGATGTGACATATAGGGCAATCGTTGACGAGATCATCGACGTTCCGTCAAAAGCCGATACCCGGGATACCGAAGCTATCAAGCGCATTACAACAGGTCTGTTGAAGCTGTTGTTCCCGAACGTCCGGACGGCCGAAGATGTCAATCCGAGAGAATTTCTTGTCTACTGTCTGCGGCCGGCTATCGACATGCGTGGTATCATTCGGGTCCAACTGGGGATCATGGATATCGAATACAAGGGTAAAGATATACCGGATTTGAAAATTAAGGAAAAATACCTTGAAAAGCATTAATTGCGTGATGTGCGGTGAACCGATCACAGAAAAGGATGTGATCGGGATCAATAAAAAGATGTTGGGGAAGAATACAAAAGAATTCTTCTGTATGGATTGTTTCGCTTCTTATCTGGGCACAACAGTCGAAGATTTGCTTGAAAAGATCGAGGAATTCAAAGAAGAAGGCTGCACGCTATTTAAGTAAGGTTCAAACATTTCGTTGACGTCAACGCAATGTTCGTAATGGGGAATATCAATTGAATTTGTGAATCAGAAGAAAAGAACATGGCAATACCGACCAACATTCATACGATCCTATCCGGCGGGGTGGTTGAGCGGGCGCGGATCGAGTTTAAGACGACATGAGATCCGATTGCTTCACCGAAAACCATCTGTGCCTTTGCATGTATTCTCAATGATTATTACCGTAAACTAATACGGAACGAGAACTGAAATCGGACGGTCGTTATAAGTCATAAAAATCAATATAATTAATCTGATTACAAAAATGAAAGGGGTTCTGTTAATGGATATAAGCGATCTTTTACTAAACAAGTCAAAAGAAGCTTTTATGATGGCCATTGAAGTTTATAACAAACCAACGATTCATTATCGATTGGAAGGTTTCAGTTTTTTTATATGTAATGCATGGGAATTAATGTTGAAGGCTCATATAATTAAAAAATATGGACAAGATGCTATTTATTATCCTGATAAACCAAATCGAACTTTGTCACTGGAAAAATGTATTCAATTGATTTTCACTAATGAAAAATCTCCAATTCGTCAGAATTTAGCGAAAATAACAGAATTACGAAATACGAGTACACATTACATCACTGAAGAATATGAGATGGTTTATGTTCCATTACTTCAAGCCTGTGTTTTTAATTTTGTGGAGAAAATAAAAGAATTTCATAATATTGACATGACTGAAATAATTCCCGAAAATTTTATTAACCTATCAGTTAAAGTGGTTTCATTAAACGAAGAAACTATTAGAGCAAAGTATCCTTACCAAATTTCTGAACAACTAATCAATACACATAAAACATTATCGACACTCTCTGATGAGTATAATGATGGATTTTCAGTTCGATTAGTCCATCTGTATTACCAAACAAAAGATAAAAACAAAGCAACTGAATTTTATCATATAGATAATACAGCTGATGAAGGAGTTCGAATTATTAAAGAATTGAAAGATCCTAATAAAACCCATAATTATTCTGCAAAAAAATGTATAGAAGAAATTAAGAAACAGCTCGAACGTAATTCAATTGTCCTATATTTCAAAGGAGAACCAAAAGAATTTAACAAATATTTTTTTCAAAAGTTTGTAACGTATTATGATTTGAAAGAAAATGAAAAATATTGTTATATATATCTTGTGCACGATAAACCTTCATATAGTTATTCAAGGCAAGCTATAGATTTTATTGTTAATGAAATAAAAAGGGACCCAGAGCATATTCTTGATAATATTAATAAAAAAAGCTGACCCCAGGAGCAAAGGATTCTAAGCTCTACGAGCCTACTCCCCTTCGGGAACCCAGCTTTCATCCTTCACAAGTCAGCATATATATGATAACCGTATCAACAAAAATTGTCAAGGTAATAAAAAATGAACTATTCTTTCTTTTTTCTTTCTTTGTCCATCCAAGGATGCGTTAATTCATAAGGCGAAAATGATATGATCTACGCAGATAATGCTGCGACGACGCGGGTGGATGAAGATGTGTTTGAGGCGATGAAGCCGTTTCTGATGGGGGAATACGGGAATCCTTCGCAGCCGTATTCCTTTGCCCGGGTGCCGAAGAAGGCGGTGCGGGAGGCGCGGGAGACGATCGCGCGGTGCATCGGCGCCGATCCGGATGAGATCATCTTTACTTCGGGGGGAACGGAATCCGACAATCAGGCGATCAAGGGGACCGCGTTCATCGATCAGGACAAAAGGGCGGCGATCACGTCGGCTTTTGAGCATCACGCCGTCCTGCACAGCTGCGAGGCGATCGAGCGGCTGAGGTTTCCGGTGGCCTATCTATGGCCCGACCGATCCGGATATGTTACGCCGGAAATTCTCAATGATATCATCTCCTATGAAACCAGGTTCGTTACCCTGATGTTTGCCAACAATGAGATCGGGACGATCCAGCCCATCCGGGAACTGTGCCGGACCGCCCATGAGCACGGGGCACTGTTCCACACAGACGCGGTGCAGGCCGTCGGACATATTCCGATCGATGTGCATGACCTGGGGGTGGATCTCCTGTCGGCTTCGGCGCATAAGTTCAACGGTCCGAAGGGCGTCGGGTTCCTCTACAGGCGCAGGGGCGTGCGGATGAGTCCCCACAACGATGGGGGCGCGCAGGAAAGCGGCATGCGGGCGGGGACGGAAAATGTTGCCGGGATCGTGGGGATGGCAGCGGCTCTGGAAAAGAGCTGCGGCCTGATGGCGGAAACCGCCCGGAAACTCACCGAAATGGAAGAGACGCTGACCGGTATCCTGACAGCGAAAGGGATCCGGTTCCGCCGGAACGGGGCGGAAGGTCCTCATCTGCCGGGACTGCTGAGCCTGTCGTTCCCGGGTTTTGAGGGGGAAGCCCTGCTGCACCGCCTGGACCTGATGGGGATCTGCGTATCCACCGGCGCCGCCTGCAACGGCAGCTCGACCCGGATCTCCCACGTGCTGGAATCGATCTTCCTGGATGACACCTACGCCCTCGGCACCATCCGCGTCTCCTTCGGCCGATACAACGAGCCTTCGGACGCGGAGCGGATCGGGGAAGCGATCGTAAAGTGCCTCGAGCGTTAGAGTTCAGAGTTGAGAGTTCAGAGTTCAGATGTGTGACTGAGCCCTTGACTCAGGATAGAGTCGGAGGTGACTGTCCCTTGTAACCCGGAATTTAGAGTTTAGAGTTGAGAGATGAAAAAATGCGGAATTCAGAGTGCGGAATAAACTACCAGCTAACAACTAACGACTAATTCAGGCAGTAGACCCGTCGGCGCTGATCATCGAAGACATTCCGGCAAAGAAAGCGTTCAGCCCGTTGGAACGGGAACGTCTGCGTCATATGGTCCGTATTTATCACGGTGATACAGCCCTTTTGGAACTCTCGGATGAAGAGCTGGACAAAGCGCTGGATTTCGTCCGTGAGAAGGATGGGGTATCCTATCCGACGGTCGCCGGACTGCTGATGATCGGGCATGAGGAATATATCCGGCAATATGTTCCGGGAAATGAAGTCCTGTTTCAAGTGCTGGATGGGACGAATGTGCTGTATAATCCGCCGGCGATGCGGTGCGGTCTGCTTCAAATCTTTGAAAAATGTGAGATGATGTTCCAATCCCGGATCACAGAACAGGAACTAAGCATCGGCCTCTTCCGCGTTCCCATTCCGAATTATGAAAAAGACGCTTTCCGGGAAGGATTTGTCAACGCGCTGGTCCACCGGGATTATTTCCGCGTCGGAACCGTTCATGTCCAGTTATTGAACAACGCAATGACGATCTACAGTCCGGGAAGTTTTCCGGAAGGTGTCCGTCCTGATAACATCCTCACCACCGCCCCGCGTCCGCGGAACAAAATTCTGGCGGAAGCCGCGAAACGGATCGGATTGGCGGAACGCACCGGCCGGGGTGTCGATAAGATCTATACCGCGATGCTGAGGAATGGTCACGATATACCGGATTATTCAAAGAGTGACGCGATATCCGTTATGCTGCGCCTGAACAGTTCGGAAATTGATGAGCAATTTGTCAGGATGATCGTAACAGAGGAAAAACGCATCGATAAAATCATGCCTCTGGACGCGCTGATCGTTCTTGCGGCATTGAAAAATGGCAGACAAATGACGATCAAACAGCTGGCGGAACAGGTCCAAAAAGATGAAACGGATACCCGGGATACTGTCGAATGGCTTGTTGAAACCGGAATGGTCGAAGGTGTTGGGAGTGGTATATCACGGCATTATATGCTGAGTAAAAAGGTGTATGCCATGTCCGGTAATAAAATCGGTTATACACGTCAGCGAGGTATGACTACGATCCAGGAAAAGGGATTGATTCTTGCCCACCTGGAAAATTATGGGCGAATTACCAGGTCTGATGTAATAGAATTATGTAAATGTGAAGGGCGTCATGCTTCATGGTTGTTAACAGAACTTGTAAAGGATGGAAAAATCCAATTAACAGAAAAAGGCCGTTATTCCTATTATGAATTACACTGTTAATTGAATTATCTTCATTTTTTGTCAAAACAGAGCAATTTATGTTAATTGTGTAAATTGAGTGTTAGTTGAATGTTAATTGAATGGTAATTTATTTTTCATTCCTGCAAAACATGTATAATTTATCATTTACAAAATATATACAAGATTTGTACAAGATAAAATCTATGAAAAAATATTGCTTTTACTCTGAAAATGATGTTCAAATTATTCATTTTTTTGTACAAGGTAAGTGCAAGATTATGGCTTGTATAAATTAGTACAAGCAGTAATTATCTAAATTGAATGGTAAATGAAAAAAAGTCATCGTTCAATACGATGATAAAAGTATTATTGGTGATATCTTATGCAGTTCATAGAATTTTGAAAGAATATGCAATACACAGCGAATTCCGGCAGTTATGGTGAGGACTTGTTCCTTCGGTTGTTCTCCGATACATTTGGGGCGGAGAAGACGGGGTTTTTGTATTCGCAGTATCCGTTTTATGATATTTACCAGAACAGCCGGTACGCGGACTTTGTGCTGGAAAACGGGATGAACCGGATCGCCATTGAGATCGACGATGACGCTACCCATGACAGGAATCTGGTCTCCCAGGAAAAATACTGGGATGATCTGCTGAAGCAGAATTCCATGATCCGCATGGGATGGGACGTTTACCGCTGGACGGTGCGGCAGATGCAGAAGCGGGAGGAGACGGTCAAGGACGAACTGCGGGTGTTCCTCGGCGCCGATCCTCATTTCCGGGAGATCGATGATTATCTCCCCACACAGCGGGGGAAGGTATTCGACGGCGGACAGCTGGAACTGCGGGAATATCAGCAGGAAGCGCTGCGAGCGCTCCGTGAGATGCGGGAACGGAAGGAAACTATCGCACTGCTTTATCAGGCGACGGGATCCGGGAAGACGGTGACGGCGGTGATGGACGCCAAAGCGGTGGGGGGAAGGACGCTGTTCGCCGCCCATCGTATGGAACTGATAGATCAGGCGCTCAAAACTT
>DAIMGK010000080.1:0-20894 GCA_036723985.1 Flexilinea sp. | reverse complement strand
GGCTTTGAACCTGTTGCTCTGCTCTTTTCTGTCTGTGCTGGCGGATGGGGAGAAGGTTTCAGTCGGTGTTCTCTCCTTTCTGAATTTATCCGAAGAGGATTATCTCAATTGCACTCAGTTAGCGATCAACGCCGTAAAGCTTCTGGAGGAGGAAGGTTATGCTGAAGTATTTAAGTGGGAACTTCAAAATCCGGATTTACATATCGTGTTTTATGATGATTTGAACACGATGCTGCTGGGGCTCAATGCCGGAGATATCCAAATGCTGGAAGTTCCGTTCAGCACCGCGCAATATCTCTGCGCGCAGAACGATTCGCTGCAGATGAGCTTCATCTACAAAGATATTCCCGCGGAAAGCTTTCTCCATGCCCTTTCCCGCCGCATCAGCAACGGATTCGCCTTCTTGATGACGGAGGAAAATGAGGCCCTGCGGGATGATTTCAACGCCGCTATCGCCGCCATGAAGGAAGACGGGACCATGGATGCGCTTATCAAAGAACACATCACCGACGTCATCAGCGGCGGAGAGATCAAGCCCGTTCTGCTCGAAAAGAAGGACGGCCGGGAGACTATCACCATGGCGGTCACCTGTTCCCTGCCGCCGATGGATTATGTCACCGCGGACGGATCCTTTGCGGGATTCAACACCGCCGTACTGGCTGAGATTGGCAAACGGCTGGATAAAAACATCGAACCGGTGATCGTGGATAGCATAGGCCGCGCGGCGGCTCTGGCAAGCGGCACCGTGGATGCGGTGTTCTGGACCCGGATCCGTCCGGAGGATTATTCTGCCACCCTCAATGAAGAAGAACAGGAAGCCTACATCGCGGAAATAATAAAGAACAGTACGGCAGAACAGAACGCTGTTATGGAAGCCATCAGCGAGGCCATTGCTCATGGAAATCAGATGTATATTGATCGTGATATACCGGAAGGAGCCATCGTCACCGAGACATATTTCACCGATCTCTCCATGATCGTCAGCCTGAAATAATCAGCTGAAAAAAATGATTTGCCGGGGACAGTCCCATAAAGGGACAGTCCCCATCTGTGTTCTTATTTTATAAGGAGTTTTACAATGAAAAATAAATTATTGGTTGTTGTCCTGGCCTTGAGCCTGTTGTTCTGTTCTTTTCTGTCCGTACTGGCGGATGGGGACAAAGATACGATCGGTGTACTCACCCTGCTGAATATGTCCGAAGAGGATTACCTCGTTTACAAGATGGCATGCATCGATGCCATTAAATATCTGGCAGATCGTGGGGCTGTTGAAGTTTTCCATCCCGGTCCTGACGATTCGGATCCGGAATTCGTATTTTATGACGATTTAACAACAATGCTGCTTGGGCTGAACACCGGAGATATCAAAAAAATGGAAGTTACACAGTCCACGGCGGAATATCTCTGCGCGGTGAATGACACGCTCTCGATGGATTTAATTAAAGAGAGTTCACTCGAAGGTTTCCTGCAGATTCTTACAAATCGGATCAGTGAAGAATTCTCCTTTCTGATGCTGGAGAAAAATGAAGCGCTGCGGGATGATTTCAATGCCGCCATCACTGCCATGCAGGAAGACGGGACCATGGACGCGCTGATCCGGGAACACATCACCGATGTGATCAGCAGCGGAGAGATCAAAGCTGTCCTGCCCGAAAAGAAGGACGGCCGGGAGACCCTCACCGTGGCGGTCACCGGTTCTCTGCCGCCGATGGATTATATTGCCGCGGACGGATCCTACGCGGGCTTCAGCACCGCTGTCCTGGCAGAGATCGGCAAACGGCTGGATAAAAACATTGAACTGGTGACCGTAGACAGCGTGGGACGGGCAGCCGCCCTGGTAAGCGGCGCCGCAGATGTGGTGTTCTGGTCCAGAGCCAATGCAGGCAGCCCTGCTTATATTTTAGGCGAAAAAGAGCGCGAGGCTTTCATAGCCGAAAAAGCGAAGAACGACACGGAAGAAGAAAGAGCAGTAATGAAAACCTTCGACCAGGCTTTTCCGAAAGAAAAAAGATTTTCCCGCGATATCCCGGAGGGAACGATCATCACGAAATTTTATTATAGGGATTTTCCCGTTACCGTCAGTCTGAAATAATCAGTTGTTTGATAAGCCGGGGACTGTCCCTTTACGGGACAGTCCCTTTTTGTGTCAAAATGATAATTTTGAACCTGGGACGTTTCCCGGCTGTTCAAAAGCATTCACTGCTGAGCGTGATGCCATGATCTTTTTTCAATAAAGCTTCAGCCGCAGACATTCATATCTTTTTATTTACGTTATAATATAAATATACGGGTAAACGTATCGAAAGGATTGCCCGGAGACTGTAATCCAAAGGAGTTTACTGCATTGAAAAAACTTATTTTAATGGCCATAGCGCTGGTAATTGCCCTTTTTCTTTGCCTGTCTGTGTTTGCCGAGGATACCGGCGAAGTTCAGAAATACGGCGACATTGGTCGGTTGTCCAAACTGAACCTCACTGATGATGAATTGAATGAAAATATCAAGGACATCATGGTCAACAGCATCTGCAGCAAATATGTGTTCTACGATACCATGACCAGTATGCTGATGGCGCTGAAAAGAGGGGATATCGTCGTACTCGAAACCGATCAGAATACCGTGCGGTATATCGTATCCAGAAATGATGGCATCGTGGACCGTCCGCCATACCTCAACCCGAATACATTGATGTTCAGTGTACTCCTTCGGGAAGAGGACGCTGAACTGCGCGATCAGATATCCGGGAGCATTGCCGAGATGAAAGAGGACGGCACCATGGAGGAGCTGAGGCAGCGCTACATTGAGGACGTCATCGAGGGCGATGACCCCGAAGCTGTTGTGCCGCAGGTCTTTCCGGGTGCCGGGACGATCAAAGTGGCTGTGACGGGAGACCGCCCTCCCATGGACTACGTTTCCGCCGGAGGCGAACCCCTGGGCTTTAATACGGCGTTGATTGCTGAAATCGCAAAACGGCTGGAGGTCAACATTGAATTCGTCACCGTGGACTGTGGAGCCAGAGGCATAGCGCTTGCAACCGGCGTTTGCGACATCGTCTTTTGGATGGAAATTGGTGATTGGAATAACTTTGAGGGCTCCGATTTAGAGGATCAGCCTGAGAATACGATCGTGACAGAGCCTTATATGACCGTTCCCCTGTGGTGGGCAGTCCTCGAATCATCCCCTGTGGTGAACGTGTATAAGGATCAATAAACTGCGGCGCACAGCTGTGCGGATCGTAAAAAGCAATAAGCGACTGAAAACCGCACCACTGGGAACCGCTCCCGGTGATGCGGTTGCAAAACGGAGGTGATTTTGACTTTATCTGAGAAAATCTACAAGATCCTGATCCAGGGCGGCTCCTGGAAGACCATTCTGGGCGGCTTGCTGGCCACGATCCGGATATCCTTTTTCGCGCTGCTGATCGGCACCCTTCTGGGGGCGCTGATCTGCCTGCTGCGGACAAGAAAAAATCCGCTTATCCGTGGCATCGCCTCTGTATATATTGCCGTCCTGCGGGGCACACCGGTGCTGATGCTGCTGCTTCTGCTTTACTACGGTGTGTTCGCCCGGACAGGGGTAAAACCGGTGGCCGTCGCGGTCATCACCTTTTCCCTGAATGTTTCCGCCCATGTGGCGGAGCTGCTGCGTTCGGCATTGTCAGCGGCGGACCACGGGCAGGCGGAAGCGGCGCGGACGCTGGGCTTTTCCGCCTGGGATACTTTCCGGCTGATCACGCTCCCCCAGGCGCTGCACATCGCCAAACCCGTGTACCAGTCCACCATCGTAAACCTGATCCAGTGGACCAGCGTGGTGGGCTACGTGACCATCACCGACCTGACCCGCGTCATCAACAACATCGCTTCCCGCACCATGCAGCCGATGATTACCATCATCATCGGCATGCTGATCTATCTGGCGCTTTCCTATATCATCTTCGGCATTTTCGCCCTGTCGGATAAGATCGAAGCGAAAAGAAGGGGGGCTGCCGCATGAGCCTGATCGAAGTCAAAAACCTGAAAAAATCCTTCGGCAAGCTGGAAGTACTGAAAGGCATCAGCCTGAACGTGGAGCAGGGTGAGCGCATCGCTATCATCGGCGGCTCCGGCTGCGGCAAGAGTGTGTTCCTGCGCTCTCTCTGTCTGCTGGAAAAGCCGGATGGGGGGAATATCTTCATTGACGGCCGGGAGATCACTGCCAAAGGCGCACCGGTGGATGAGATCCGCCGCAGCATGGGCATGGTGTTCCAGAAGTTTCACCTTTTTTCTGAAATGGACGTGATGGACAACCTTTGCCTGGCTCCCGTCCGATTGAAGGGGATCAGCCGGCCGGAAGCGGAGAAAAAAGCCATGGACCTGCTGGAACAGGTCGGTCTGGCTTCCCGGGCGCATGCCTGGCCAACGGTACTTTCCGGCGGACAGCAGCAGCGTATCGCTATCTGCCGCTGCCTGATGATGGAACCGAAGGTGCTGCTCTTCGATGAGCCGACCAGCGCTCTGGATCCCACGATGGTTGGAGAAGTGCTGGCGGTGATCCGTATGCTGGCAAAGCGGGAGATGAGCATGCTGATCGTGACCCACGAGATGAACTTTGCCCGGGAGGTGGCCAATCGGGTGCTGTTCTTCGCGGACGGCGGCATTTATGAACAGGGAACGCCGGATCAGATCTTCGACCATCCGCAGCGGGAAAAGACCATTTCTTTCATTAACAAGATCAAGTATTTCTCGTTTGAGATCACGGACAGGCAGTTTGACCTGATGGCAATGCAGGGCGGCATCCAGACCTTCGGTGAAAAATACGGTCTGGATAAAAAACGTACATACCGGCTTCAGCTCTGCTGTGAGGAGCTGATCTACGAGATGCTCTCCCACTGCTACGCGGAAGACGAACCTGTGGATTTAAAGCTGGAAGTAAGCTATGCCGAAACGGACCGGACGACAAAGATCGCCCTTACCTGCGGCGGCCGGGAATATGATCCCTTTAATCAAGACGAAGACGTACTCGCCGTCACCATATTGAAAAACATGGCGAAGGTCCTGGATTATACAAGAGAATCCGACCGCAGCTATATCACCATCAATCTGTAAGAGACTTGACAAAAATGAAGGTCCTTTGATCGAAAGAACATATTCTGAAGGTGTTTATCGCGGTTTTTTTATGGTTATGAGAAAAGAAAGCTGAAAAAAATCGTACTGTGATAAGGATAATAAACAATAAACTGATCATCATGCAGACTGTTCCGCGTTTCGCGCGGAACAGTCTGCATTAAGGGACCATGCGGCAAAACAAGCCCGATCCCGTCATGCTCCACCTCATGCAGCAGCAGAAGCAGCGCAGGTATACAGGAATAATTTTGCCCGTTCCATACCGGTGCAAATTGTGCCGGGCACTGATCCAGGCACCTGAAAAGCTGCCGTGAGGCCAAAACCGTCACTTTTTTTATCCATGTGACAGATTGCCACGTTCGTAATAATTATGCGTTTGAGCGGAAATAAAACGTTGTAAAATTCAATGGTATCCGGAAGTACCCATAATAACTTAAAAAAACAGGGTATCTGTTCAGAAGGTACAACACTGGAAAGTCCCGCCGGGGAACCACTTAATCGTTACAAAAACATGGATGTGAACCGAACAAAGCACATGAACCATAACGAGAAAAATAACATCGGTAAAGGAAGTACAGCCATCATTCTGCTGCTCATCATTGTCTCAGTGATGATCCTTCTCGTTTTTCAGTATATCTTTCTCAACAGACTGAACCGGGAACACGCTTTTCAGACCGGTTCGGTCCTGGCGGACCAGATCGGGAACTTAATCCTTTCCAATGAGCGGAAACAGCAGGTCCTGACCGAAACGCTGAAGGAAAATTACATTTCCAAGGCAAAAGCGGTAGCATACATCCTCGATAAAGATCCTGAATCAGAAAACGATCTTGACGAACTGATCCATATTGCGGAACTGATGTCTATCGATGAGATTCATCTGTTCACGACCGATGGCGTGATCTATTCCGGAACTGTTCAGAAATATTACGGTTATTCTTTTGACTCAGGCGAACAGATGGCGTATTTCAAACCCATGCTGATGGATAAAACACTTGCCATGAGTCAGGATGTTACGCCGAATACGGCAGAGAGCAAATCCATGATGTACGCGATCTGCTGGAATAACGACGGCACCCGGATGATCCAGATCGGTATTGAACCGCTGCGGCTGATCGAAGAACTGCACGCGAATGAGATTGCCGAAGTAACAGCCTCGCTTCCGGTTAAACCGGGGATGAACATCATCGTCGCAGACGGGGAAACAGGAAAAATCATGGGGACTACCCTTCCTGAATTAAATGGATTGTCTATTTCGGAAATCGGTATTAATTTCAAATTGCCGGAAAATGATGAAACCGCGAATTTTACCTCGGTAGTGAAGAATGACGAGGTTTATTGCTCATTCAGGAATACAGATAATTATCTGATACTCGTCTCCCAATCCGTTTTGTTATTATAGATGAAGGTAAATAGCTGATAAAGCGCTTCTGTAGCCATGACCTGTGTTCCGTTCGCAGCGGGGAAGGATTCATAATCCGGGATCGTCCACAGGTTTTCATCCGGGTTCATCCATTTACTCTCGATCTCCGCCAGCGTTTTGTCCGCTTTGATCTGATCAATAAACTCACTGAACTGGTCACGGAGTCTCTTCCCTTTTTCATTTTTTGCGAAAACATAGCCGAAATCAAATTCTGAGAGATATTCCGGAATATAAGAAAGATTGACATTCTCATGCATTTGAGATTTGATCACCGGTTCATCCACGGCATAAGTGTCGATTTTGCCAGTCATCAGCGAATTGACCAGATCCGCTTTGCTGTTCACATAGGTTATCTTCGCCTCAGGCAGTCGTTCCATGATCATTTTGTCAAAGGCTTGTCCGGTCTGGACACCGATCCGCTTCCCGTTCAGCTTGTCAAGTGATGAAACAGGCTGATCGGATGTGTTTTGCATCGGATCTGGCGTGCTTCTGACAACCAGCACAAAGGCGGCGGGAAAATATTCCACGAAATCAACGGCTTCTTTCCGCTCATCTGTGACGATGATGGAGCCGGCGCCTAAAAGTGCTTTACCGGACTGCACAGAAGCCAGGATCGCGGAAAACTCCATGCCGATAAAATCAACATGAACGTCCAGTTCTTTTGCTATCGACAGGATCATTTCAATGTCAAACCCCATCAGCTGACCGTTCGCGCCGACATAACTCATCGGTTCCAATGTGTCGCACACAGCAGCCTTTACAGTTCCGTTCAGCCCCGGCCAGTCCTGTTCGGGAATTACTTTTTTACTTTCATCTGCTCCGGACCATTTTTCCCAAAGAGCCTGAATGGTATCCTGATCGATCTTATCAAAAGCAGCCTGCCACAGCTCCCGGTCCGGACTGCCTTTCGCGAAAGCAAATCCAAAGACGCCATCTTTAAGGCTTTGGGGAAACAGTGCAATATCCGGGTCACGGTTTACTGCCAGCTGAGCAATGGTATTGTTGTTTAAACATGCATCCGTTTTTCCGGATTTCAATGCGAGAATGATATCAGCCATGTTGTTATAATATGAAAATCCGCCGACATCCGGTACTTTGCTCCGGACAAGCTCTTCGAAAGGGGCCCCTGTCAGCATCGAGACTGTTTTGCCGGACAAATCGGAAAAATCCGGTATATTCCGGGATGGATTTTTGAGAACCTGCTTTATTCCCGGTTTCAGTTTTCAGAACTAATATTCCCCTTTCGTCATGATATATCGGTTCGGAAAACAGCACATTTTCAGCCCGTTCTTCCGTGATCGTTATACCACTGGAAGCAAAATCACACTTTCCGCTGATCACCGCGGGTATAACTGCTGCAAAGCTCATGAGTTCAATCTCCAGCCGATACCCGTAGGCTTCGCAAAACCGCGCGGCAATGTCCACATCATAACCGGCGATACGGTTATTAACCATCATGACAAAAGGGGGGATAGTGGGATCGGCGGCCATGTGAAGTGTTCCGTTCGTGTCCGGAAGATTCTCATAATCGGGAACATCCCATTTGCTTTGATCTGCGCTGAACCATTTTGCATCAATTTCGTCTATTGATCCGTCTTCCCAGAGCTTTTTGACAAACTCACTGTATTGTTTTTCAAGATCCTGTCCCTTTTGATTTTTGGGAAAAACCGGGGCGTTGTCGAATTTTCCCATTGATCCATCGAGAATCCGGAGATTATCCTTTTCAAAAGATAAATATCTCGCAAAGGATTTATCGATACAAGCCCCATCGATTTTATGACTGTCCAGAGCTGTAATGATATCGGTGACGCTGTCGTAATAAGCAATTTTTGCTTCAGGAAGATTCTTTTCCAGGGCAGGTCCGCCGGTCGAGCCGGTCAGGGTGCCGATCACTTTCCCGTCCATCTGCTGCCATGAGGTGATATTCTCCTCAGCCGCAGAAACTGCTCCGGTCAAAATCGCCAATATCAGCATAATCAAAAATGAAAGATGTCGTCTCATACTTTTCCTCCTATTAATTCAATCTGTCTCATAATTAAAAGTCAGTATATTACAGTTCGTGGAGAAACCGCGTCATGCAGCGTATATTTTTACCGGTTTTTCCCGGGGTGTCGAAAGAAACTGTCCACATATGTAAACAACCTGGCAACACAAAATTTTCAGGAATTATACCATTAAAAACAAAGAACCCTGACAATTGAATAAATATGAGTCGAAGAAAAGAAAAGGATCGCTTAACCCGGCAATAAATTCCCGCGCGGTAAGAAATTGATATCGTCTGCAAAAATATGATAAAATAAAAATCTCAGAGGAGTTTTAAATTGTATTTTTTTAATTTTTTAAGACTGTGCTGATGCTGTTTGTTTTTTCCTCCGTCGCAATGACCGTGCCCCGGGTCACTGAAGGTGCGGCTGGCTGCATGGAGTAAGTTTGTAAGCCCGGGACGCCTGTTTCACATCCCGGGAGATGAAAGTGAGGTATTTTATGAAGAAACATTTTTTCATGGCACTGGCGCTTTTGCTGGTGCTGAGCGTATTGACGGTTTCCGCGTTGGCGGAGGAGAAGGATAGCGGTGGTGCCATCGGTTATATATCTTTCCTCAACCTGTCAGAGGAGCAGATCATGGCAAGGCGTGAAGGGGAACGCCCTGCCTTTATATATCTGGAAGAACACGGCGTTTTGGAATCTGCCGAACAAGGCATTCCGCGAACGCATATGATTCCTTATGACTCACTGGACGCCATGCTGATGGGTCTGCTGTCCGGGGAGGTCAATGCGATAGAAGTTCCCGACTGCACGGCAAAATATCTCTGTGCTGTAAACGACCGTGTGAAACAGGCCGTCTTTTTTCACCCGGAAAAAGCTGATGAATTCTCACAGGATCTGATAGGCTGGCTTGGCAGCGGCTATTCCTTCATGATGCTGGAGAAAAACAGCGGCCTGCGGGATCAGTTCGATCAGGTTATTGAAGCAATGAAGGCTGACGGGACGCTGGAGGAGCTGGTCCGGGTCCACATCACGGAGGCAGCCCGGAGCGGGAAACCGGAAGCCGTCAATTTTGAAGCCTTTGACGGAGAACCGATCCGGGTAGCCGTCACAGGATCCCTTCCGCCCATGGATTATGTGGCCGAGGACGGCAGCTTCGCCGGTTTCAACACCGCCATCCTCGCGGAGGTCGGAAAGCGGCTGGAGAAGAACATCGAGCTTGTGCAGACAGACAGCGTAGGCCGTGCCCTCGCCCTGGCTCAGGGTAAGGTGGATGTTGTGTTCTGGAGTCGGGGAGCGTCAGAGGCAGAAGTCACGAGTGGCGCTCCATCAATGAACAAGGAAGAGTTTGAAGCATTTATTCAGGAAAAACGGGCGAAGCAAACAGAAGAAGAAACTGCCATCATGTCAGGATTGAATAGCGTATCGCCGTTTGAAGAATACTGGAGCAGAGACATGCCGGAAGGCACGATAACCACGGCTCTCTACTATACGGATATGAATGTGTCGGTCATTTTGAAGTGACCGCTTCCGGGAATCAGGGCGCAAATACTGTTGTGACAGACCTCTGTCTGTCCGTTCCCCTGTGGTGAATGTATCGTTAACAGTGCCCGCCGTCATTGCTGCGGCGGGTACTTTTTTATGATGAGCTGCGGACGGATCTTATGAAGGATCCGGGCCGCGTTAACCGCCTCCTCCGAATGATTTTTCAGGGTGAAAAAACAGGTCCAAAATCCGAAACCGCGGCTGTTGAGAATTGAAAATAAATTCTTTTCAGAAAAGATCAAAGCAGTTTATAATAATCTGTGAATAAAAAATCATAAACATTGATTATGATGTAAAGTATCAGATGTGGACAGTCCCATAAAGGGACAGTCCGCTGACGTACCTTCTGAATAGAAACAGAAAAACAAGCACCGATTTACAGTAAATGGAGATTTTGATATGTCAAAGAGATCATTTCTGATCCTGCTTGCCTTTGTCCTGATGGTTTTTTCCGCTGTTTCCGCTGAGGATACCGCTTATGAACAGCGGACTGTGCAGGTATACTTCAACGGAGAAGCAGCAGGGGAAGCCGCGCTCCGGTTCTACCATGAGACACCAAACATTCCCTACATGGGAATGAGCCAATATTCAGCGTTAATGCGTGAACAGCCCTTCACCGTCCGGGGAATGCCGGACGAAACGGTTGAGCTGGAAAACCGGAACGGCGCGAAGCTGGTCTGTGACACGCGGGAAGGCACGATCTTCGCGGAGGACTGGAATGCCTGCTTTGCCCTTCCCATGCCCCTTGAGGACAGGGCTTTTGGCTTAAAAGATTTGAGCGTTCATTTTGCCAGGATCACAGATGTCGTTTACGAGGGGGAAGCCGCTCCTGTCACTATTGATTTCGCGAAGTACGGGATCAGGCTTTATTCCGATGAGAATGATATCTATCTGCCGGTTTCAACGCTTTCCAACGTGATGACAGATATCGCTACCAATTATCTGGTCTATAATGGCGAGGACCTGTACGCGCAAAGAATAGATCTGGAAAACTACGGGACAGCAGACCTGTCCGGATCGGCTATGATACAGGCGCAGATCCATGGGGAGGAAAGGCCGGAAGACATCATAAAGCAGTCCTACGCGGATCTTTGCCTCAACTTTGACTACTTTTTCGGGCATCCGGAAAAGGCGCTTTTGGATGAAGCGGTTGCTGAAAAGGGGCTTGACCGGGCACTGGATGACCTGGGAGAAGAAGGCCGGGCGATCAAAGAAGGGCTGCTCTCCCCGAAGCTCGCGGTTTATACAGATACTATGATGAAGCTGTTTATGTACTGGCTGGCCGACGGCCATACGATATATACCGGCGGGATGGCATTGATCTCCGATCCGGATACCGCTGCAAGCCTTGCGGCGGGATCATCACTTATAGAATACATTGCGGCCAGTCCTGTCTATACAAAGCAGTATCTGGATAATCTGAGCACGATCCAGAGATCTTTCTATTGGGGAGAAGATACCTGCCGTGAATATGGCAGCACGGCGATCATCCGGATCGATAACTTTATGGCGGATGAAGCAGCCTGGGACAGCTATTACAAAGGTGAGGGAGCGTTCCCTCAGGATAGTCTCGAAACCGCGGTATCAGATCTGAAAAAGGTCTCGGAAAACCCGGAGATCAGGAATGTGATATTTGACCTGAGCTGCAACAGCGGGGGGAGTCCGGATGTGATGATGGCGCTCCTTGCGATGACAACCGGACAGGATAGGATCCATGGAAAAAACATCATCACCGGTCAGCCGATGACAGTGTTTTTCGAGGTCGACGCGAACTTTGACGGTGTTTTTGACGAAAAGGATAAGGAAGTAAGATACGATTATAATTATGGTGTCCTGGTGTCACGGCACGCGTTTTCCTGCGGAAATCTTTGTGCTGTTCTCATGCAGGAAGCCGGAGCAGTTATGATCGGAGAACCTTCCGGCGGAGGTTCCTGCTGCGTCCAGATCGGAAGTGACGCGGAGGGCTTCATCTATATGATGTCCAGCGGCCAGTGGCAATTGATGGATTCAGGCGGAAACCTGCTGGAGGGCGGCTGCGGGATCGATGTTCCGATCGATACACCGTCGATCACGATCGGCGATCTGTCTTCTGATCCTATAGCTGAAACATTTGCCGCTAATTTCGGTGAAGATACGGTCATCCCTTCGTATCAGGCCTATTATGACGATGAACGGCTGGATGAGATCATGAACAGCCGGTCGCTTTTGGATACTGACAGAATAAAATGACAAAGAGTACCGACCCTATTGTTATCTGACGGAGATATCGTAATGCCAAAGAGATCATTCCTGATCACGCCGGATGATTTCGGGACGCCGGCTGCCCTCGCGGAGCCGGACCCGCTGATCCTCATCACCTGCGAAAATGAAAGCACTGACGGCGGATATCTGAACCGCCGCGCCATTTTCGCGAAACCGGTGGAATAAGCTCTTTATCATCCGGGAAGGCTTGTTGTATAGACATTACAAAAGCTTTTCGAAAATCAAATTTATCCGCGTCCGTCCGCACCGGACAAAAGGCGCTGATATGTGAAAATCATTATAAGGAGGTTCAAAAATAATGAAAATCACAACGTTTAATCCGTCGATCATTACGAAAGAGGCGGAACCCGTTATGAAGGTCTTTGAAGACCTCGGGTTTCAACAGACCCACAACAAGGCAGAAAATGTCGATGTGGAGTTTTCCGCCCACCGGATGAAAGATGAAAACGGTTTCCACGTCGATGTCGTCGAGGTTCCTGTCATTCCGAAGACATATCCGGCGATCAGGATCAATGTGGACAATTTTGAGGAAGCCTGTGAATTCTTCATGTCCAGGGGATTCAGGGAAGCGAAAGGTTTCGCACCCGGCACCACCGCCAGCAGCAAATACGCCTATCTCGTTTCCCCGACCGGATTCATCCTGGATGTCTGCCAGCACGTAAAATAAGCAGAGGAATAAAACGATGAAGATCACAGCTTTTAATCCTCTGATCGTAACAAAGGACTCGGAGACTGTTATTGAGCTGTTTGAAGGGCTGGGCTTCGCGAGACGGCATAAAAGCGAGGGAACCAACGCGGAAAGTGAATTTGTCACCATCCGCATGAAGGACGAAAACGGATTCTATACCGATATTTCCCGCTCAGACAGGATCCCCCGTGATATGACCGCGATCCGGATGAATGTGGATGATTTTGAGGGGACGATCGAACTGCTCACATCCCATGGTTTTGTCAACGCGAACGGAGGCAGGGTCACCGATCTGGGCTCATCAAAATCAGTCTTCATGATGTCACCGTCCGGCTTCTGCATCTCTGTCGTCAAGCATATCAAAGACAGGGAGTCATAATTATTCAAGAGGCATTCTTTTTTATTGAAGATCACAACTTTTGACCCGCATTTCAGGAACCACGGCTGATCCATTTGGCTCAGCGGAAAGGGGACGGTTACGATAAGGCGAAGCCGGAACCGTCACCGCGAAAGGTTTTCCGAAAAGGAACAATCGCTTTTTACAAGCATTTCGCAAAAAACAGAAAGGAAAAAAAAACAACAATGAAGATCACAACTTTTAATCCGATGATCGTAACAAAGGACCCCGAGTCCGTCATCGCGCTGTTCGAAACGCTCGGCTTTAAGCGCCGCCATACAAAGACCGGCATCAATGATGAAGATATCTCCAGCGTCCGGATGCGATACGAAAATGAGGACGGCAAGGTCTTCCACGTCGACGTGGCTTCGGCGCCCGTTCCGCAGGATATCACCACCATCCGCATGAACGTCCGTGACTTCGATGAAGCCTACAAAATGCTCGAAGAAAAGGGCTTCAAAAACGCCCAGGGCGACAGGATCACCGAGACCGGTTCTTCCAAATCCACGATGATGGTTTCCCCCTCCGGCTTTGCGATCAATGTTACCGAGCATATCAGGAAAAATGAGTAACAAAGGAAAATTTTTATGAAGATCACAAGCTTTAACCCGCTCATCATAACAAAGGACGCAGAGTCCGTTATCGCTCTGTTCGAAGAACTCGGCTTTGAACGCCGCCATACAAAGACCGGCATCAATGATAAAGATATCACCAGCGTCCGGATGCGATATGAAAATGAAGACGGCAAGGTCTTTCATGTGGATGTCACTTCGACTCCCGTTCCGCAGGATATCGCCACCATCCGCATGAACGTACGTGACTTCGATGAAGCCTATGAGCTGCTCAAAGAAAAGGGCTTCACGAACGCGCAGGGCGATAAGATCACCAATACCGGTTCTTCCAAATCCACAATGATGGTTTCGCCCTCCGGCTTTACCATCAGCATAACCGAGCATATCAGGAAGCAGGATTAAGGATCAATAAACTGTTTCTCACGATGACGGTTCCGCGCTTCATGCGGAACCGTCACCCGCTCTGAGAGCTTCATTATGCAGGCGGGATACTATGCTTCGCATCCGGAGGGCAAATACAAACTGAGCCCGAATCGCGGCAAAACGAAATTCTGTCAGGGGTCCGGACATGCCCGGCGGCTTTACACATGATAACAGACAGCACCGCGGCAGCCGGCCCGCGAGCGGATCACGGAAGATCGCTGATCAAAACTTTTTATTCATAAATCAGACAGGAAACACGGGATGATAGATATCAGAACCATTGTAAAGGAAGAGATGAAGAAATACGACGGCACTTATCTGCCCGTCAAAGCAAATTTTTTGGAACAGATCTTTATCCAGAAGCTCTCCACAAAAAAACTTCACCCAAACCCTGATGATGAATTCTGTTTTGAGGATGTCGGGCCCAATGATGAAATTATCAGCAAATATGCCCAACAGATAGCTCACCGCCGGGAACATGACATGGTCCTGTTTGACGATCCCCTGGTCATTGAAAAAATACGTCCTGACGGATATATGCTGATCAACGGTCACCACCGCTGGGGCGCCGCGCTGATGATGGATGTGGAAAAGGTCCCGGTAAAATTGATCAACCTGACCCATACATCCGATATTATCGGACAAATGGAAAAAACCAGCCGAAACAAAAGAGCCAGCATCAACCTGGACGATGTCGTGTTCTGTCAGCAGGAATCCGAACCGGCTGAAAAAACGCTTCTCTTCCCATATAACAGGATCTTTCCGGAACGCATCCGCAAGGGTATGCCCGGACTGGTGTACGCGCTGCACAATGCCGGCTATGATGTGTGGATCTATACATCCGGCTATGCCTCAACAGATTACATAAAACAGATACTCAGGCATCACAGGATCAAGCCCGACGGGATCATCAACGGAGCAGACCGGCTGAGATCCGCGAAGAAAAACGATTTGAGCGATGTAAAAGACCTGTTAGCAGGGAAATACCGCGTCACACTGAATATCGATATGGAAACCGTATCCTGGATCCTTTCCGAAACAAAGGAATTTGAAGCGATCGAGATCGATACCCAAAACGGGCCCTGGGCAAATCAGGTGATCGGCATCGTCCGGAAACTGAAGGATCTGTGATCAGGGACCGGATTTCCGGAGAATATCATGGTTCCACATTCCGGCAGAAAGATTTCCTGCCGGTTGTGCTGTGATGAACAGCAGTGAAATGGAATAAATATGATAGTTTCTTTCGATTTAGACGGGGTCCTTTTAGTAAATCCGAGGTTTTACGAGGTTGAAAAGCCGATTTTCTATCCATTTAACTACCTGTACCCGGAACGGCTGCGGAAGGGGACCGTGGATCTGATCCACCGTCTGAAGGAACAGAAATTTGAAGTCTGGGTCTATACCTCTTCCCACCGCAGGGAAGATTACATCAGGTTTTTATTCCTCTATCATCGCGTAAGGTTTGACAATATCATCAACGCGGACAGGCATGAAAGGGAAGTACAGAGAGACAGGATCGAACGGCTGCCTTCAAAATTACCCTGTTACTATCAGATCTCCCTTCACATCGATGACGAGGATTCCGTTGTCCAAAACGGACGGGATTTCGGGTTCAATGTTCTCCGTGTGAATGAGCCCGATCCGCTCTGGGCGGAAAAGGTATTACAGGAAGCCAACAGGATCCGGAACATTGAGGAAGCCCGGAAAATGGCAGCTGCCGCAAGAGCGGGTGAACTGAGAAAAACATCCGGATCGTAAGCCTTTTTACGAAGGCGGGCCGCTTCCCTATTCCCTGCCGCGGTCCTTTTTTCATCGCGGATGATCATATCTTTCGGCCGCGGATCATTTTTTCCTGTTCACCCACGGAAACATACTGCGCCTACAACATCAGAAGAATAACGTATTATATTACTCTGCTGTGTTTTGAAAACTCAAAACCATTTTTAATATCGAAAAATAATTCCTTGTGGAATTGTATTTGAACGGTATGAATATAAAAAACCGCTTTCAAATGATCTCTCAGAACACGCGGTAAAAACCGGATACCGCGGCTGCTGAGAATTGGGATAAATATCTTTTCAGGAAGGTATAAAGCAGTTTATAATAATCTGTGAAAAAATCGTAAAAATCAACAACCGGAATCGAAAGGACTGAAATATGAAAAGATCTGTTTTGTTTATACTGATTTTCGCCCTGCTCTCCTGTCTGAGCGTGTATGCGGAGAGCGCGGAACCCGGCCTGCTGCGGACCGCGATCCTGTATGACATCTCCACCATGGATGTCTCGGAGACCACGGATGACTATATGATCCCGCTGAACGTGTTTGACCGCCTGTTTGAAACAAGGCCCGGAGCAGGCTCTTCGGAAATCGTGAAGAGCCTGGTGACAGACTACGCTGTCAGCGAGGACGGCCTGACGTATGACTTCACGCTGCGGGACGGCATCGTGTTCTCCAACGGCAGTCCGCTGACCGCTTCGGATGTGCAGTTCAGTTTTGAACGGCTGCTGAAAAAGGCAAAGGAGAATACGGAGATCGTGCTGGAGATCCTGGGCGCTGAAGCTGTGATGAACGGGGAAGCGGATTCCCTGGAAGGGTTCAGCATTACCGATGACACACATTTTTCCGTGACGCTTTCCGCGCCGAACGCGGGCTTTCTTGCGGAGCTTTCCGCACCTGCCATGTCCATCGCGGACGCGGAATCCATGACAGACGGCTTCGGCAAAGAACCGGCTGAGACGATCGGCACCGGACCTTATATCGTGACGGAATGGGTGAGCAATGATCACTACACCCTGGTGTATAACGATAAATACCGGGGTGAAGAACCCAGCGTAAAGAAGCTGATCGTCAAGGTGATCCCGGACGCAATGAGCCAGAACCTTATGTTCCAGAACAACGAGCTGGATATCCTCAACCTGGAATATCTTGACAGTGCCATCGTTGCCTCTGCCTATAAGACAAAACCGGCAGACCGGATCGTCAGCACGCCGAAGGTCGGTATGATCTATCTGCTCATGAACGAGAACAACCCGTATCTCGGGGACGTGAACGTCCGCAAGGCTATCGGGATGGCGATCGATACGGACCAGATCATTCAGGGTATTTACATGGGCGATGCTCAACGGGAAAACGGCATCATCCCCACCGGTATCTGGGCGCACAATGACGGGATGAAGGGGTTCCCTTATGATCCTGAAGGCGCGAAAGCGCTGCTGAAAGAGGCCGGATACAAGGATGGTGAGATCAAATTCGAACTCTCCCTGGACTCTGCCTCCAACACCGCCGTACAGCTGATCTATGCCTTCATCAGCGACCAACTGAAGAAAGTCGGTATTGAAGCGAATGTTGTGAGTTATGACCATTCCGCCTGGCTTGCCCTGCGTTCAAGCGGTGAGATGGATTCCTTCGTGGCAAGATGGGGCATGGATTACAATGATCCGGCGAACATCATGTACACCTTCTTCGGCAGTGAGAGCAATTCCAGGGGACGCAGCCTTAATTATTCGAACGCGGAGATCATTGCCCGGGTTTCCGCCGCCCGTTCTATCGTGGATGACGAGGCGCGGAAAGCGGAGTATCAGGCGCTGGAAAAGAAGCTGATCGAAGAGGACGCGGCCTGGATCCCGTTCTGCGTGGAATTGCATCTCTGGTGCCTGGGCGACCGGGTGGAATCCTTCACGCCTCACTGGGCAGGATTCAATGACTTTTACGCGTCAGAAGTCATGTTAAGACAGTAATGAAGCAAAAAATCGCGCAGCGCTCCGTTCAGGCGGTCATCGTGCTGATCGGGGTGGTGCTGCTGACGTTTGTGATGCTGCGCATCGTTCCGGGCAACCCCATCGAGACCATGATGGGGGAGCATGCGGATGCCGCTACCGTGGCACGCATGACCGCGGAGATGGGGCTGGACCAGCCGCTGCACCGGCAATTTTTCCGGTATCTCTTCTCCGTGGTCCGCGGGGATTTCGGGACCAGTTATTCCCTTGGGAAGCCCGTTTCGCTTTTGATACAAAGCGCTTTTGGCAATACCCTGAAGCTGGCCCTCTTTGCGGCGCTCTTTGCCTGGACACTTGGGATCACCTGCGGACTGATCTGCGCGGTGAGCAAGAACCGGCTGCCGGACCGCCTGTTCATGGGCTTTTCCCTGCTGGGGATCTCCCTGCCGGTGTTTATGGCAGCCATGTTCCTGCAATATATCTTTGCCTTTAAGCTCCACTGGCTGCCGATCTCCGGGACGGACAGCTGGAAGAGTTTTATGCTGCCCGCCATCGCCCTCGGCTGGAACTCCGCCGGACAGGTGGCGCAGATGACCCGGACTGCGCTCCTGGAGACCCTGGAAGAGGATTATATCGAAACAGCCCGGGCAAAAGGACTGGGAAATGCCGGCGTTCTGCTGCGGCACGCTTTGCGCAACGCCATGCTGCCGGTGCTGACGATGATGACCATCCAGTTCTCCGGTCTGCTTTCCGGCGCGGTGATCACTGAAACTGTATTCTCCATCAATGGCGTCGGACGCCTGATGGTACAGGCGATCTCCGGCCGGGATATCTCCCTGCTGCAGGGTACTTCCCTGCTGGCGACCTCGGTCGTGATCCTCGGGAGTCTGCTGGCGGATTGCCTGTATTCCGTGCTGGATCCCCGCATCCGGGAGGAGGGCTGAGCCATGCCGGGAGGGAAACAGAAACAGATCAAACAGGCCGCGGATCTCCGCCTGCAAAGCCAGATTGGTGAGGAAGAGCGCTTTTGGGATCTGATGCGGCGCATGGCCCGTGAGAACAAAACGGCTGTGGCTTCCTTCGTCTTGATCATTCTGATGATCCTGGCTGCCATCCTGGCGCCGGTCCTGACCCCTTATGAGGAAAACAGTATGGACCTGATGCACCGCCTCTCACCGCCCTCTGCGCAGCACCTGCTGGGGACGGACGAAGGCGGACGGGACGAGTTCACGAGGCTGCTTTACGGGGCACGGGTCTCGCTGCTGATCGGCGTGGTGCCGGCACTGCTGAGCCTGATCCTCGGCTCTTTGCTCGGTGTGCTCGCCGGGTACAAGGGCGGGCTCACCGACACAGTCATCATGCGCGCCGCGGATGTGACGCTGGCATTTCCCTCCATGCTGCTCGCCATGGTGATCATGTACTCCCTGGGCGGCGGGCTTGTCAATGTCTTTCTGACGCTGACGCTGGTCAACTGGGCGAATGTCGCCCGGGTCGTGCGCGCCCAGACACTGAAGCTCAAAACCAGCGAATTTGTGGAAGCCGCGCGTATCATCGGCGTATCGGAAAGGAAGATCATGCGGCGGCATATTCTGCCGAACTGCCTGCCGACCCTGCTGGTGCTGTTCACACTGAATGTTCCGGAATCGATCCTGACAGAGAGCAGCCTGAGCTTTCTGGGCCTCGGCATCCAGCCGCCCAGCGCTTCCTGGGGACTGATGATCAATACCGGCAGGCAGTATCTCTATAACGCGCCCTGGCTGTGCTTTGTCCCCGGGGCGGCGATCATGCTGGTCGTGCTGGCCTTTAACTTTCTGGGGAACGGACTGCTGGACGTGCTGGATCCCCGGCAGAAAAAACAGTGAGAGGAGGCGGCAATGGAAGAGAAAACGCTTGACGTCCGCGGCCTAACCGTCTGCTTTCGGACAATGAAGGGCACGATCCGGCCTGTAAACGACGTATCTCTGGAAGTCCCGAAGGGCAGCATTGTGGGCATCGTGGGTGAATCCGGATGCGGCAAGAGCATGACTGCCCGGGCTGTGATGGGCCTGATCCGCTATCCCGGAAAAATCACCGGCGGATCCGTATTTCTGGAAGGCAGGGAGATCACTGCCCTTTCGGAACAGGAACGGAGAAAACTTCGGGGAGCGGAGATCTCGATGATCTTTCAGGAGCCGATGACCAGCCTGAATCCGGTGATGAAGGTCGGGAAACAGGTGGAAGAGGCTGTCCTTCTGCATACGGACTGCTCACGGGAAGAGGCAAAGGCAAGGACGCTGAAAATGTTCCGGGAGGTGGAAATTCCGGAGGCAGAGGCCCGATACAGCTGCTACCCGCATCAGCTTTCCGGCGGACTGCGGCAGCGCGTCATGATCGCGATGGCGGCCGTATGCAAACCGAAGCTCCTGATCGCCGACGAACCCACGACTGCTCTGGACGTGACCGTGGAAGCGCAGATCCTGAAGCTGCTGGAGCGCCTGCGGGACGCGGGTACCGGCGTGCTGCTCATCAGCCATAACCTGGGCGTCATCGCCCGTGTCTGCGACTATGTCTACGTGATGTACGCCGGGCAGATGGTCGAACAGGCGGAAACCGATGTGATCTTTGACCGGCCGGCGCATCCTTATACCCGGGGCCTGCTGCGATCCGTCGTTTCCCTGCGGGAGGGGGCCGGTATGCTGGAAACTATTCCCGGCGTGGTGCCGAATCTTCTCCATCTGCCGGCAGGCTGCAGCTTCTCGCTGCGCTGCGGGTCGTGTACGGAACGCTGTGAGAAAGACGCCCCGC